>NZ_JARWOP010000296.1 GCF_029868745.1 Nocardia wallacei
CCCTGGTGGGGGGTGCCGGGGGTTGCTGGCGCGTCCTCCGATTCCACTCTAACCCTCTCTGCCCCCCACCCCAACAACCCCCCCCCCCCCCGGCCCCACAAAACCCGCGACGCCGAAGGCGGCGCCAAAAATACAGACCTCTTAAGCCCCGTACACCTTGGGATCCAGAGTCCCGATGTACGGCAGATCCCGATACCGCTCCGCATAGTCCAGCCCGTACCCCACCACGAACTCATCCGGAATATCGAACCCCACATGCGCCACATCCACCTGCGTACGCAGCGCATCAGGCTTACGCAGCAACGTCACCACCTCCAGCGACGCGGGATTACGACTGGACAGATTGCGCTTGAGCCACGACAGCGTCAGCCCCGAGTCGATGATGTCCTCGACGATCAGCACATTGCGCCCCGCGATGTCCTTGTCCAGGTCCTTGAGGATGCGCACCACGCCCGACGACGAAGTGGAAGACCCGTAGGACGAGACCGCCATGAATTCCATCTGAGTCGGAATCGTCAGCGCCTGCGCCAGATCGGTCATGAAGAAGATCGCGCCCTTCAGCACACCCACCAGCAACAGATCACCCTCGGGGGCGTCGGTGGGATAGCGCTTGCCGATCAGCGCGGCCAATTCGTCGACCTTCGCCTTGATCTGTTCCTCGGTGATCAGCACCGACGCGATGTCGTCCCCATACACGTGCGCTGGTTTCCCTTCGCTGAAGTCGATCGCGGCGCAGGCGTCACCGGGATCGTTATCGTGCAAACGCCAGGCACAGCTTCCCACGTTCGCGCGTGGCAACCAACCGGGTCCCCGGCTTTCCGCCGCCGACCGCCACTCCGCCCTGCCCGCGCCAGTCGGTGATCAGTGCGTCGATCGACCGTAAAGTCTTGTCCGTCAAGGCTTTTGCGCCGCCGGCCAGGAGCCACGAGCGAATCGCGCGGCGGCGCAGCGCGGCCGGGGCAGTGGCAAGCGTCTCGATCGAGAGCGCAGTGCCATCACTCGCCGCCTCCAGCAACTGTTCGGCAAGCGAATCGAGCAGATCGCCGTCCTCGCGCAGCTGCTCGGCCGTGCGCGCCAGGGCGGGCGCCACGCCGCCGCCGAGCACCTCCTCCAGCAGCGGCAGCACCTCCGTGCGCAGCCGCACCCGGGTGAACTCCGGCGCGCTGTTGTGCGGGTCCTCGTGCGGCTCGAGCCCGAGATCCGCGCACAGCTGCCGCGTGGTGGATCGCCGGACCCCTAGTAGGGGTCGCCCCCAGGGATCGGCGAATTCGGCCATCCCCCTGAGGGATCGGACGCCGGAACCACGAGCCAGGCCCAGCAGAACGGTCTCGGCCTGATCATCGAGGGTGTGCCCGAGCAGCACCGGCAACTCCCCGCGGGCGGCGTCGAGCGCGGCGTACCGGGCCGTCCGCGCCGCGGCCTCGAGCCCCCCCCCCGCCCCCCCCAACCCCCCAACCCCCCCCGCGGGACCGGCCCCCGGAAAAATCGGCGTTATGCAGGGTGGGCAGCGGATACACCAGTTCCGCCCCCCGATCGCCGAGATGGCGCAGCTGCGCGGTGATCTCGGCCTCCAGATTCCACGGCAGCGCCAGCACCACAT
>NZ_JARWOP010000297.1 GCF_029868745.1 Nocardia wallacei
ATCCACACCCAAGCCCTCATCGCACTGGCCCGCCGTTTGATCGACGTCATCTGGGCGCTCGTACGCGACAACCGCACGTTCACCACCGAGGCACCAGCCCCGATCAGAACTGCGGCTTGACACGATCATTGAAACTCCTCGGGTGTGATGACGATCCGGACATCCACCGGAACTATGCCCGTTCCCGCGGCGATGACGGGATTGAGGTCCAGTTCCGCGATCTCCGGATGCGCGGCGACCAGGTCACCGACACCGACGAGGAACCGGGCGAGCGCGTCCCGGTCGACCGGCGGCAGGTGCCGGTATCCGTCGAGCATCCGGGAGGCGACCGTCTCCCGAATCATCTCCCGCGCTTCGAGTTCGGTGAACGGCGCGGCCCGGAAGGTGACGTCCGCCAGCGCCTCGACCAGCACCCCGCCGCTGCCGAACGCGACGACGGGACCGAAGATCGGATCCCGGGTGGCCCCGACCAGCAGTTCGACGCCGGGCGGCGCCATCGGCGTGACGATCATGCCGTCGATGCGCGCGTCGGGGACGGTGCGGCGCACCGAATCCATGATCCCGAGCGTCTGCGCCACGGCGTTTTCCGCGGTCACGCCGAGCCGCACGCCACCGGCCTCGGACTTGTGAATCACCTGCGGGGAAACCACTTTCAGCGCGCACGGCTGATCGAAGCCGCGGATCGCGGTCGCGGCCTCCTTCGGCGTGGCGGCGTAGGCCCACGGCCCGACGACGGTTCCCGCGGCGGTGAGCAGGCGGCGGGCGGTCGGCTCGTCGAGTACACCGGACTGCGCGGTCACGGGCGCGGCGGCCGCGGGCAGCGCGAGTGTCGACCGAGCGTCGGCGGTCTCGCGTCGCCGCGCGCGCCGGTCCAGCGCGGCCGTGATCCGTACCGCGTGATCGATGGACGCGATCACCGGCACCCCGGCGGCGCGCAGGATGTCGTGATTGCCGATCGGGTCCGCGGCGTAGCAACTCTGCACCACAAGCGGTGTGCCATAGGACTTTTGCGCGGCGAGCAGGCTGCGGGCGGTGTCGTTCTCGGCGGTCTCCAGCGACCGGTCGAACCGCGCGTGGTAGCCGCCGAACAGTCCCACCACGAGGATCAGCCCGACCGCGGGATCGGCCATCAGGAGTTCGGCCGCGCGGGCGAAGACGGTCGGGTCGGCGTCGGTGGCACCGGCGACATCGACCGGATCGACCACCGACGCCGCCGGTCCGAGCAGCGCCCGCAGGGCTGTCCGGGTCGCGTCGCTCAGCTCCGCCAGGTCGATGCCGCGCGCGGTGAGCGCGTCCACGGCCAGCGTGGCGTGCCCGCCGCCGTCGCTGAGCACGGCCACCCGGCGGCCGGGCAGCACCGGTGCGGTGGTCGCCAGCGCCCCGGCCACGACGGCCAGTTCGTCGGAGCGTTCCACCAGTTCGACCCCGGCCTGTCCCAGCACAGCGGTGGCGACCGCGTCCGATCCGGCGACGGAACCGGTGTGCGACAACGCGGTTCGCTGCCCCACCGCCGACCGGCCGCCGCGCAGCATCACGACCGGCGTACCCGGGGTGGTGCGGGCCGCGGCGGCGAGAAACGCGCGCCCGTCCACCAGACCCTCGCTGTGCACCGCCACCGCACCGCAGCCCGGCTGCGCGGCGAGTTCGGCCAAGCATTCGTCGTAACGCACGTCGGACTGATTGCCCAGCCCGACGTAGGCGTGCAGGCCCGGCCCACGCACCGCGCGCACATCGTTGACCAGCGACAGCAGCATGTTCCCGCTCTGCGTGACGACACCGAGGGGTCCCGCCGGAATATCTTGCAGCCCTACGAGATTCGCGCCGCTGCCGACATTGGCGATGCCGGAGGTATTCGGCCCGATCACCCGTATCCCGGTCTCGGCGATGACCGCCGCCAACTCGGCTTCGAGTTCCGCGCCCGCCGCGCCGATCTCCCGGAATCCGTTGGCCAGCACCACCGCACCCGCGATCCCGGCGGCGGCGCACTCCCGCAGCACCCGCGGGACGGCGGTACCGGGAACCGCGATCAGCGCGACATCGATCCCGGGCGGCAACCGATCGATGCCCGCGACGACCTCGAGGCCGCGGATCTCGGTCGCCCGGGGATTCACCGGGTACACCGGATACGCGTACCCGGATTCCTGTAGCGCGCGAATCGCCTGGTAGCCGCGTTTGGCCGGATCGGTGGAGGCGCCCACGATCGCGATGGAACGGGGATCGAACAGCCGCTGGAGCGCGGTGCGTTCGGTGTCGGCGAGGGTTGTGGAGGCGTGTGTCACCGGATGCTCACTTTCCCCGGAACACCGGATCGCGCCGCTCGGCGAACGCCGCGACGCCCTCGGCCCAGTCCTCGGTGTCCATCAGGGCCAGCAGTTCGCCCGGCTCGGTGTCGAGTGCGGCGTCGAGCGAGTCGTCCCGGCGCAGCGCGGCCTTCATCCGCGCCAGGGCCAGCGGCGCCTTGGTAGCGAGCGAGTCGGCCAGTGCCACAGCGGAATCCAGCAGCGCGTCGCTCGGAACGGCGGCATGCGCGAGGCCCCACTCGAAAGCCTGTGTGCCGGTGAACCGTTCGCCCAGAATCAGCAGATCCGTCGCCCGCCGCAGACCCACCAACCGCGGCAGCCGGTGGGTGATCCCACCGCCGACGAAGGTGCCGATGGAGACCTCCGGGAAGCCCATCCGAGCCTCCTCGGCGATCACCAGAAAGTCCGCGCTCACCGCCATTTCCGCGCCCGCACCGAGCGCGTAGCCGTTGACGGCGGCCACGACCGGGGTGTCCATGGTGAGGATTTGCCGACAGACCTGCTGCCCGAGTTGGACGTAGTCTTCCCGCTCGGCACGGGTGCGGGTGCCCGCGGCGTGTGCCTTCAGGTCCGCGCCGACGCAGAACGCGCGCCCCGCGCCCGTCAGGATCACGCATCGGACCCGCGGGTCGTCGTCGGCGGTTACGAGGGCGTCGATCAGGTCGCGGTACAGCTCCGCGCTGACGGCGTTGAGCCGGTCGGGCCGGTTCAGCGTCAGTAACTCGACCCGGTCGCGGCGGGACACCAGGACGGGCGAGGCCTCGGTGGCTGCGGTCATGGAAGTGGTTCTCCTCTCGGGAGGGTCAGCGCGCGGCGCCGACCACCGGTGTGGGGGTGAGCGGAATGCTGTCGGCCGGAGCGGCTTTCGAACGCTTGCCGCGGCCGCGGCGGGAGGTGAGCCACCGGGCCAGGAACGAGATCGCGAAGTTGGTGGCGATGTACATCACCGCGACCCCGACGTAGATCTGCATCGAATACTGGCTGCCGTAGTACTCGACCAGCGACCGCCCCTGCCGCAGCAGTTCGGCGTACCCGACGATGAATCCCAGCGACGTGTCCTTGAGCAGGATCACCATCTGGCTGACGAGCACCGGCAACATGGTCGGGATCGCTTGCGGCAGCAGGATTCTGCCCAGTACGACCGCGCGGTTCAGGCCCATCGCCTCGGCGGCCTCGGTCTGCCCCTTGTCGAGGGCCAGGATGCCGCCGCGGAAGATCTCGCACAGCACCGAGGAGTTGTAGGCGACCAACGCCAGCACCACGATGTGCAGCAGGCTCAATTCCAGTCCGAGACTGGGCAAGCCGAGCGCCGCGAACAGCATGAGCAGCAGCAGCGGCACCCCGCGGAAGCCCTCGACCAGGGCGCCGGTGGCCAGCCGGACGGGCCGGTGCGCCGACAGCCGCCCGACCGCCAGCAACAGCCCGATCACCAGCGCGATCACCATGGCGAGTCCCGCGGCCTGCAGCGTCGCCCGGTAGCCCTGCCAGAGGGCTTGGGGCACACCGGTTTCCGGGTCCAGCAGGATGGCCCAGCGTTTACGTTCGAGCTGCCCGTGCGACCGCAGCCGCAGCAGGATCGCCACTACGACGAGGGCGCTGAGAAGCCCGGCGGCGATCGTGATCCGGCGGTAGCGGCGCAACTCGGCCGGACCGGGCTCGTCGTAGAGGAAGGAGGTGCTCATCGCGCGACCGCCAATCGGTGCTCGAGCCTGCGGAATCCGAATGCGGACCCGAGGGTGATGACCAGATACGCCACCGCGATCCACAGCAGCGCCGGGACCACGGCCGCCGGGTCGAGGAAGTTGATCCGCTGTCCCGAGGCGGTCAGCTCCAGCACGCCGAAACCGGCGGCGATCGAGGTGTTCTTGACCAGTGCGATCCATACATTGGCCAGCGGCGGCACCACGGCCCGCACGGCCTGCGGCACGATGATGAACCGCATATTTTCCAGGAACGAAAGGCCGAGCGCCCGAGCCGCTTCCGCCTGCCCGCGCCCGACGGTGTTGATGCCCGCACGGACGGCCTCCGACACGAACGCCGCGGTGTAGCAGCCCAGCGCGACGATCGCCGCCGCCGCATAGCTCGGTATCGTCAGCCCGAGTTGCGGGAGCACGAAGACGATCAGGAAGAACGCCACGGTCAACGGTGTGTTGCGGACGGTTTCGACATAGACGGCTCCGGCCCGTTGCAGGAATGGCACCGGCGAGAGCCGGGCGACACCGACCAGCAGCCCGACGACCGCGGCCAGCGCACCGCCGGCGACACTCAATAGCAGGGTGGTTCCGAACGCCTTCGACAGCAGCGCGGCGTTCTCGGTGAGTACGTGCATAGTGGTGGCCCTCAATAACTTTCGAGATCCGGGGGAGCGGGCGCCGCGCCGAGGATGCGACCGGCGGTGCGATCCCAGGCCGCCGACCACGTGCCGTCGGCGAAGGCGGCGCGCAGCGTGTCATCGATGAATCGCACGAGATCCGCGCGCCCCTTGGCGATTCCGATGCCGTACGGCTCGGCGGTGAAGGTGCCGGGTACCAGCTCGAACGCGTCCGGGTCGAGGCTGCGCAGCCCGCCGAGGATGGTGTTGTCGGTGGTCATGGCGACCACCTGGCCGTTCTTCAGCGCCTCGGCGCATTTGCTGTAGGAGTCGAAGAGTACGACGTGCGCGCCCGGCACCCGGTTGCGGACGTTGGTGGAGGAGGCCGAGCCCTCCACGGCACAGACGCCCTTCCCGGTCAGATCGTCGGGTGCGGAGATCTTCGCGGGATTGCCCTTGCGGACCATGAAGGACTGTCCCGCAATGTAATACGGCCCGGCGAAGTCGATGATGTCCTTGCGCTTGTCGGTGATGGTGTAGGTGGCGATGACGGCATCGACGCGGCCCTGCTGCAGGAACGGCTCCCGGTTCGCGGACACGGTCTCGACCCAGTCGATCCGGTCGGCCGGGATGCCCAGCCCGGCCGCGATGAGCTTGCCCATTTCGGCGTCGAAGCCCTCCGGGCGTCCGGTGACCGGGTTCTTCAGCCCGAACAACGGCTGGTCGAACTTGGTTCCGATGGTGATCTTGCCGTCGTCGTGCAGCTCGGCCATGGTCGATCCGGGGGCGAAGTGGACGTCGGTCGCCACCGGCGGACCGGAATCGGACAGGTTGATCGGTGGTGCGCCGGAATCGCAAGCGGCGGTGAGGGTTACCGCGACGGTGCCGAACACGGCCACGGCGAGGCGGGAGAGTCGTCTCATGGCGAACTTCCTGAAAAGGCGGGGTCAGTGCTGGAGGACGCGGGCGAGGAAGTCCTTGGCGCGGTCGCTGCGCGGAGCCGTGAAGAACTCGTCCGGCGTGGACTGCTCGGCGATGACGCCGTCGGCGAGGAAGAGCACGCGGTCGGCGCTGGCGCGTGCGAAGCCCATCTCGTGGGTGACGACCACCATGGTCATCCCCTCGCTCGCCAGGTCGCGCATGACGTCCAGCACCTCGCTGACCATCTCCGGGTCCAAGGCGCTGGTCGGCTCGTCGAACAGCATCACCTCCGGTTCCATGGCCAGGCCGCGGGCGATGGCGACGCGCTGCTGCTGGCCGCCGGACAGCTGCGGCGGATACGCATCGGCCTTGTGCGCCAAGCCGACCCGCTCCAGCAGCGACTTCGCCTTGGTCTCGGCGGCGGCGCGGGACAACTTGCGGATGCGCGTCGGCGCGAAGGTGATGTTCTGCAGCACCGTCATGTGCGGGAACAGGTTGAACGACTGGAACACCATGCCGATGTCGGCCCGCACCCTCTTCAACCCCGCGCCCGACGAGGGCAGCGGTTCGCCGCGGAAGGTGATGGTGCCGCCGGTGATGGTCTCGAGCCGGTTGATGGTCCGGCACAGCGTCGACTTGCCGGAGCCCGACGGTCCGATCACCACGACGACCTCGCCCTTGGCGATGTCCAGATCGATGTCGCGTAGCACGGTCACGGTGCCGAAGGTCTTGGTCACCCCGCGCATCGTGATCAGCGGAGTGGGGGGAGCGGGGCGCGGCGCGGTCGCCGCGTCGGTGCGCGAGGGCGTTGTCATGGGTTGGTCCCGTCGTGATCGGACGTTCGTGTGGGCCAGCTAACAACGTTCGAGCGAGTTATGCAAGTAAATTTGCATAACTCGACTAACATGCAACTTAACCTACCAAGACGGATGGATACCTTCCGGTCCGAACAGGGGAGCGAGGGAGAATGGCGCCGTGACGGACCAACGCGCGGACGACGGGCCGCAGACCTTCGACGAACTGGTCGCCGAGCTACGGGCGCGGCACGACACGTTGTCGCAGGCGCATCGCAAGCTGTCCGAGCGGGTGATGGCGGACCCGGAGGCGGTCGCGTTCATGACGGTGTCGGAGCTCGCCGCGGCGGTCGGCGTCAACGAGGCGACGGTGGTCCGATTCGCGAATGCGCTGGGGCTCAAGGGCTATCCGGGTCTGACCCGGATCTGCCGGGAGCGGTTGCAGGAGCAGGCGCAGCTGCTGCGGCGCTTCGACACGCTCGAGCGGTTACCCGCCGACGGGGGCGGACTGTTGAACCGCACCCTCGGATTCGACCAGGCCAATATCGCCCGCACCTTCGCGCGGATCGACGACGCGACGTGGGAGTCGGCGGTCGGCCATCTGACCGAGGCGCCGCGGGTGCACGTGATGGGGCTGCGCAAATGCCACGCACCAGCGTATCTGCTGGCCTACCTGCTGGGGATGGTGCGCGAGGAGGTCGCGCTGGTGACGGCGACGGCCGGCGCGCTGACCGACGACCTGCGCCGGGTGCGCGCGGGGGACTGCTTCGTGGCCCTGTCGATCCACCGCTACATGGCCGACACCGTGCGCGGCGCGGCGTGGGCGCGATCGGTTGGCGCACACGTCGTCGCGCTCACCGACAATCCGGGGTCGCCGCTGGCGGCCACCGCGGACGAGTGCTTCTTCGTCGACGCGGCGGGCCCGTCGGTGCTGCGGTCGATGACGGCGTTCACCTCGCTGGTGCAGGCGCTCACCGCGGGCGTGGCGAAATCGCACGGTCGCGAGGCGCGGGCCTCACTGCTGCAGGAGGAGCAGCTGCTCAGCGACTTCCACGTCTATACAAGGGATTTCGCCGAATAGCGACGCCTACGGCCGGTGGTGCGGGCGTCGTCCGGCGGGCAGCGGCGGTTCGGCGCGCGGCGGCCGGGGTGGAATCGGCAGTGTCCGAGGTTCGTCGGTGATCAGGTAGGACTCGCCGTGGTGGTGCAGCGAGACCGGATCCCCGTGCAGCAAACGGTAAGTCGCGGAGTCGTTGCCGATGTCGACGTGAATCCGCCTGTCGCGCCACATGATCCGGAACGACAGCCGGTTCAGCCGCGCGGGCAGCCGCGGCGCGAAGGTCAGTTCCCCGCCGCAGTCTCGCATCCCGCCGAAACCGCCGACACAGCACAGCCACGTGCCGGCCAGCGAGCCGAGATGCACGCCGTGGCCGACGTTGTGGTGCAGGTCGTGCAGATCGATCAGCGCGGTCTCGGCGAAGTAGTCGAAGGCCAGGTCCGGGTGCCCGACCTCGGCGGCGAGGATCGACTGGGGGCAGGCCGACAGCGAGGAGTCGCGGACGGTCAGGGCTTCGTAGTAGTCGAAGTTGCGGGCCTTCTGTTCGGCGCTGAACGCGGTGGGGCACAGGTACATTGCCAAGGTCAGGTCGGCCTGTTTGACCACCTGGCGGCGGTACAGATCGAAGTACGGGTAGTTCAGCAGCAGCGGATAGTGCTCGAGCGGGGTGGCGTCGAAATCCCAGCGGGCGTACCGGGTGAAGCCGTCGGATTGCTCGTGGACACCGAGATCCTCGTTGTAGGGCACGAACATACGGTCGGCGCACTCGCTCCAGGCGGTCAGCTCCGCCTCGTCCACGTCCAGGCGCCGGGCGACGTCGGGGCGCCTTCGGCACACCTCGACGGCTTCCCGCAGATTCTGCCGGGCCATCAGATTCGTGTAGGCGTTGTTGTCGCCCAGCGCCGAATACTCGTCGGGTCCGGTCACCCCATCGATGCGGAAATCGCCCGCCGAGTTGTGGTGTCCGAGGCTCTCCCACAGTCGCGCGGTTTCGACCAGAAGCTCTACGCCGCAATCGGTTTCGAACTGCTCGTCGCCGGTGGCGGACAGGTAGCGCACGGTGGCGTCGGCGATGTCGGCGTTGACGTGCACGGCCGCGGTGCCGCTGGGCCAGTAGCCGGAACCCTCCTCGCCGTTGATCGACCGCCACGGGAACATCGCACCGGCCTGGCCGAGTTCACGGGCGCGCTGCCGGGCTTGCTCGAGCGTGCTGTGCCGCCAGCGCAGCGCGTCGCCCGCGGCCATCGGGACGGTGTAGGTGAGTACCGGCAGCACGTAGGTCTCGGTGTCCCAGAACGCGTGTCCGTCGTAGCCCGCTCCGGTGAGGCCCTTCGCCGGAATCGCCCGGGTCTCGCCGCGCGCGCCCGCCTGCAGCACGTGGAACAGCGCGAACCGGATCGCTTGCTGCAGTTCGGGATCGCCGTCGATCTCGACGTCGGCGGTGTCCCAGAAGTTGTCGAGGTAGGCGCGCTGCCGGGCGCGGAGCGTGTCCCAGCCGGTCTCCAGACCGGCGGCCAGCGCGGCGTCCACCTGCGCCCGCAGGGCGGGTACGGACCGCCGGCTCGACCAGCCGTAGGCGATGTACTTCGTCAGGCACAGCCGCTGCCCCTTCGGCACATCGACCGCGATCGTCAGGCGGGCCAGGTCCTCCTCGGCATGGATGGCGCAGCGCGGCGTGGCGGGCGCCTCGATCTCGTGGTCCATGCCCGCCGCCATCCGCAGGCCGGATCGCCGGGTGTGATGGGCGAGGACGGCCGTGGTCTCGCGCACGGCGGAGAAGTCCGCGACCAGCGGGCGATCCAGCGCGGCGGCCAGCCGCGGGTCGTTGCCGGGCGGCGCGACCGTCTCGTTGGCCAGCAGGTCCGACTGGACCACCAGGTCGAGGTCGTCGTCGAGCGGTTCCACCTCGTATCGGATGGCGGCGAGCGCGCGCTCGGCGAACGACACCAGCCGCTCCGAGCGGATGCGCACCGAGCGGCCGGTCGGCGACGTCCACACCGTGTGCCGCCGCAGGGTGCCGGTGCGGAAGTCCAGCACGCGCTCGTGCTCGACGGCGCGACCGTAGCGCAGGTCGATCGGCTCGTCCTCCACCAGCAGGCGGATGATCTTCCCGTCGGTCACGTTCACCACCGTCTGGCCCTCTTCCGGATAGCCGTATCCGGCTTCGGCATAGGGCAATTGACGCTTCTCGTAGAACCCGTTGAGATATGTGCCCGGCGTGCCGACCGGCTCGCCCTCCTCGAGGGTGCCGCGTAAACCCAAGTGCCCGTTGGACAGTGCGAAGAGGGACTCCATCCGCTCCAGCGCGTCCGGGTCCAGTCCGTGTCGGCGCAACTGCCACGGGTCTATGTCGAAACCGTGCGACCTCATCGCCCTCCTTCTCCCTCGGCCGCGGACCGGTCGGCCGGAGTCAACTCGGACAGGTCCGTGACGACCAGATCCGCTCCCGCGCGGCGCAATGCGCCGCCGTGCTGCCCGTCGCCCACCCGGTCCACACCCACCACGAAGCCGAACCCACCGGCGCGGGCGGCGGTGACCCCGGCGATCGCGTCCTCGAAAACGGCTGTGCGGGAGGGTGGTTCGCCCAACTCCTCGGCGCCCGCGAGAAACGCGTCCGGCGCGGGTTTACCGGGCAGACCCCGCCGCGCGATCTCCCGGCCGTCGATCAGCGCTTCGACGAATCGCGTGAAGTCCGCGGCGGCCAGTACCGCGGTCGCGTTCGCCGAGGAGGTCACCACCCCCACCCGCAAACCGGCTGCGCGCACAGCTGCCAAGTATCCGGCCGAGCCGGGGAAGACCCGCACCCCGTCCCGCTCGATGAGCGACAGCAGCAGGCGATTCTTGCTGTTACCGATCCCGTATACGGTCGCCAGGCCCGGCGGATCGTCCGGTTTTCCCTCCGGTAACGCCATGGTGCGCGACTTCAGGAACTCCCGTACGCCGTCGGCCCGCGACCTCCCGTCCACATAATTCAGGTAGTCCTCCTCGGTGAACGGCCGGAACCGCGCCCCGCAGCGGCAGGCCAGCAACCGGTCGAACACCGTCTTCCACGCCCGCCGATGCACCGCCGCCGTATCGGTCAGCACGCCGTCGAGATCGAACAACACTCCCGAAACGGATTCGGGCAGTCCCACACCCGCCACGGCCGATCACTCCCGGGTGGCCGACCGCGGGCCGGGCGGTGCGGTGGTGCGGATGCCGGGTCGATGCGCCGTAATAGTCATGTTCGGCGGCTACCCGGTAAATGATCTGCCACACGTCGGCCGGGAGGCGGTAACATGCTCGGCCACTGGTGCTTTCGCCCGTGCGGCGGCGAGTGCCGGGCACGTCGTGGCCGCCGCGTTCGCGGTCCTGGTTTGCGTCCTGCCACGCCGGGTATCGCGGTGCTGTGCGGTCGCTGGATGTGCTGGTCGCGGGCCGGATGGCCCGGGACCTGGTGCTGACCGTCCCGGAGCTGCCCGGCGCCCACGCCGCGGCGCGCGTAGGCGAGCGGCAGGAGACGCTGGGCGGGAAGGGTGCGAATCTCGCGGTAGCGTCGGCACAACTCGGGCAGCGTGTGGCTCTGTTGGGCGTGGTCGGGGACGACGAGATCGGCGGCCGGTTGATCGCGCGGGCGGAACTCGACCGGATCGACTGCTCGCCGGTCGTCCGCCGACCCGGCGCCGCCACCGGGTTGATCGTGGACGTCCTCGAGGACGACGGCCGCTGGCACTATCTCGAGGATCTGCTGCCGTCGACGATGCTCACTCTGGACGACGCCGCGCACGCGGCGCGCTGGCTCCGGTCGGCGAACTCGATGATCGTCGAACTCCAGCAGCCTCCGGACGTGGTGGCGGACCTGGTGGACCGAGCGCGGGCCGCCGACTGCCGCGTCGTCCTCGACGGCCTGCTCCCCGATGCGCACCGCGCCGCCCTGCTGCGCGCCTGCGATGTGCTGCGCGCCGACCATCGCGAAGCCCGGCTGCTCACCGGCGACCGGCTCGACACCGCGGCGGCGGGCATCCGCGCGGCGCGGTCGCTGCTCCGGTACGGCCCCGCGATGGTGGTGCTCGACATCGGCGACGGCACCGTATTCGCCTGGGGCGATGAGCATTTGGTGCTACCGCAGATCGACACGCCCGTGGTCGATACGACCGGCGCGGGCGACGCCTTCACCGCCACCCTCACCGCCGCTCGCAACTACGGATTGCCGCCGCCGAAGGCCGCCCGCTGGGCCGTCGCCGCCGCGGCCGCCACGGTCGGGCATCCCGGCGGCCGTCCGCGGCTGACGGCCGACATCCTTCGCCATTATCTCGGCCGTCTGAAAAGCCAAGCAGTCGAGAGTGTTTGACGGTACCGGTCGCTACCACCCGGACCGCAGCGCGAACCATGCGCTGCCGAGGGTGTTCGACGCTCGCGGTCCTAACCGGTCGTCGCCCGTGGCGCGAACCAGGTGCTGTAGAACAGCGCCGCCAAGGCCGCGAACGAGCCGATCAGCGCGACGCCGCAGGGCACCGGATACCTTGCCATGACCTCCGCGGCGTAGCGGGTGCACAGCAGCATCGCGGCGAACAACGCCACTCCCAGCGCCACGACGGTGATCCGGGCCCGGTCCCACCCGCGATCCGGGTCGCGCAGCCCCGATTCGATGGTCAGGCACAGCGTGGCCCCGACGAGCAGGTCGATGCCGTAGTGCGCGCCGAAGCCGAGCGTGGCGGCCAGCGTGCAGACCAGCCAGAACACTCCGCCCCAGCGCAGCCAGCGCGGTCCGCCCCGGGAATGGATGAACAGCGACAGAGCCCACGCGGTGTGCAGCGACGGCATGCAGTTGCGCGGCGTGACACCGTCGAAGGGCATCGCTTCGATCGAAGCGGGCAGCGGCGGAACGACATTCGGCCACACATCGGCGAGCGCCATGCCGTGCCCCTCCGGCCCGAACGCCAGTACCGGCCCGACCACCGGGAAAACCACGTACCAGATCGGCCCGATCAGCCCGATGGTGAGAAAGGTCCGCACCAGATAATGCCGCGGCCAGACCCCGCCGGTGACCCCGCGCAGCTGCCAGATCGCGACGACGATCGCGGCCACCGGCAGCTCGAAGTACACCCAGTGCAGGACGCCGGGAACCACCGGCCCGGCCGCCGCCAGCGCCTGCCCGGCCAGCCACGACGGATTGCCGAGGGCGCGATCGGCCTGCTGCACGAAGGGATCGAGCACCTGCGGCGTCGCCCACGCGGTGATGTCCAGCCAGATCTCGCTCACCTTCGTGGCGAGGATGAGCAGCGCGCCGAGGCCGATCGTCCGCAGCGCGGTGTGGCGGCGGTCGCCGGTCCAGCGCAGCGCGACGAGCACCGTCAACGCCGTCAGGACCAGCGTGGGTCCGTTGCCGACGGTGAACTTGTGGCCCTCGATCGCGCGCACGAGGACGAAGAGCAGGTCCAACCCGACCGCCGCCGCCACGGCGATCACTCGTTCGCGCCACGCGACGCCGACCAGTGCCAGCAGGAATCCCGCCCACGGCGTCGTCGCCGACTTCGGAATCCCGGCATAGTCGCGCAACAGGCTGGTCAGCGGGCCCAGCGCGTGCAGGTGGGCGGCCATGAGCTCGCCGGCCACGAGCACCAGCACCGCCGTGGCGGCCAGCCCACACAGCGCCGCCGGGCCGTATCGACGCGCCCGGAGCCGCGTGCTCGCCGGTCCGATCGGCGAGGCCGAACTCCCATGCGCGTCGTCGAGAAGCATTCGGACATAGTAAACACCGCATGAACAAGGGGTTTCGGCGCTACTCGCCGAGCCCGTCCCCGCGGGGGAGAACTCGCCGACACGTGGTCCGCGGCGATCGCGCTCGCGTCCACCGGCCGCGTCGATCCGGACGCTATGGTGACGGCGAGGTATCCGCTGGAACGGGCCGCGCAGGCACTGGAGTCCGATCGGCGGCCCGGCAACCTGAAATCGATCGTCGAGGTGGCGGAGCTATGGAGCTGAATCGGAACACCGTGTCGCGGTTGCCGGTACTGGGACCGCGGTACGACCGCGGCGAGATCCGGGCGGGTATCGCACACTTCGGCGTCGGCGGGTTCCACCGCGCGCATCAGGCCATGTACGTGGACCGGCTGCTGTCGGCCGGCAAGGCGCGCGAGTGGGGCATCTGCGGTATCGGGGTGACACCCGCGGACCGCCGCATGCGCGACGTGCTCCGTGCGCAGGACGGTCTCTACACGCTCGTTCTGGCGTACCCGGACGGTACCCGGGAGTCGCGGGTGATCGGCTCGATCATCGACTACCGTTACGCGCCGGACGATCCCGAGGCGGTACTGGAGGTCCTCGCCGATCCCGCGATCCGGATCATCTCGCTGACCATCACCGAGGGCGGCTACAACCTTCGCGACAGCGACGGCGAATTCGACTGTGACACACCGGCTGTCCGCCGCGACCTCAGCGGTGAGCATCCACCGGCGACCGTCTTCGGCTTGGTGACCGCGGCGCTGGCCCGTCGCCGCGAGCGCGGTGTCCCGGCGCCGACGATCGTGTCGTGCGACAACATCGAGGGCAACGGCCGGGTAGCCCGCCGCGCCTTCACGAGCTATGCCGAGCAGGTCGATCCCGCACTCGCACAGTGGATCAGCGGCAATGTCGGGTTCCCGAACTCGATGGTGGACCGCATCACCCCGGTCACCACACCCGATGTCGTCGCGCGGCTCGAGGCCGACACCGGGGTCCACGACGAATGGCCCGTGATCGCCGAGCCGTTCGCGGCCTGGGTGCTCGAGGACGATTTCGCCGCGGGACGTCCGCCGCTGGACGAGGCGGACGTGCAACTGGTCGACGACGTCTACGCCTACGAGCTGATGAAGCTCCGGCTGCTCAACGCCGGGCACCAATGTCTGTGCTACTTCGCCTATCTCGCGGGCTACCGCCTGGTGCACGAGGCGGCGCAGGACGAGCTGTTCGCCGAATTCCTCGACCAGTACCTGGATTACGAGGCGATGCCGACGCTGCCCCGAGTCCCGGGCCTGACGACGTTCCGGGGTGCGCTGCTCGAGCGGTTCGCCAACGCGCACGTCCGCGACACCGTCGCCCGGCTGTGCGCCGACTCGTCCGACCGCATCCCGAAATGGTTGCTGCCGGTGGTCCGTGACAATCTCGCGGCCGGGCGTCCGGTGCGGCTGGCCGCGGCGACCGTGGCGTGCTGGGCCCGCTACGCCGAGGGTGTCGACGAGCAGGGCGCGCCGATCGAGGTCGTCGACCGGCTCGCGGACACGCTGGTCCCGCTCGCGCGGACGCAGCGGGACAACCCGACGGCCTTTCTGGAGAACCGCGCGGTATTCGGGGATCTGATCGATCAGCCGCGGTTCGTCGACGCCTACGTGACCGCGCTGGATTCCCTGCATCGCTACGGTGCCCGCGCCACGTTGGAAGCCGTGGTGAAGCCGGAATGACGGTGGGCCGGCACCGTGACGCCGCGGCGGCGGGGGAGCCGGGCGAGGGACGCGGCGCGTTGGTCGTCGGCGAGGCGTTGATCGACATCGTGGTGCGCGACGGGCGGGAGACGGGTGAGCACGTCGGCGGCAGCCCGCTCAACGTGGCGGTCGGCCTCGCCCGGCTGGGTCGGCCGGTCGACTTCGCCACCTTCCTCGGTGACGACGCGCGCGGTCGGCGGATCATCGAGTACGTTCGTGCGTCCGGTGTCGCGCTCACCGAGGGAAGCGTCTCGGCTTCCCGAACCGCGACAGCTCGGGCAGTGCTCGACGAGAAAGGCTCCGCGACTTACCATTTCGACATCGAATGGGAACCCCGACCGGTCGCTGTCGCCGCGCCGCTGGTCGTGCACACGGGATCCATCGCGGCCGTGCTGGAACCGGGCGCCGCCGAAGTATCGGCCACGATCGACCGCTACCTCCCCGGCTCCACGATCACCTTCGACCCGAACCTCCGCCCCCAACTGATCGCCGACCCCGCCGCCGCCAGAGCCCGCATCGACGCGCTGGTATCCCGCGCCGACGTCGTGAAGGCCAGCGACGAGGACCTGCGCTGGATCGATCCGGATCGTTCCCCGGAAGACCTTGCCGTCCAATGGTTGTCGAAAGGCCCCGCCCTCATCGCCGTAACCCTCGGCGCCCGAGGCGCTTTCGCCCTCACCCGCACCACCACGATCCACATCCCCGCACCCCCGACCACTGTCGTAGACACGGTAGGAGCGGGGGATGCCTTCACAGCGGGTTTGATCGACGCCCTGTGGACAGCGGGGCTGCTGGGTGCCGAGAATCGAAACTCCTTGAATCACATAGGCTCCGACACCTTACGCGAGGTTCTCGAAATCGCAGCCCTCTCGTCTGCCGTGACCGTCTCCCGCCCAGGAGCCGACCTCCCCGACCGCGCCACCCGCGACGCCCTTCAGTAGGCGTCCGCGTCGCGTCCGCCCGGGTGCCGCCCGCGCCAGATCCAGAACACCGCACTGGCGGCCACGGCCCAGGCGGCCAGGACCAGGAAGGGGAGCGCGTGCTGGTGATCGGCGAAGTAGACGGCGGTGTGCTGGGCGTTGACCGAGGCGCCGGGTGGCAGCCAGCGGCCGATGCTGCCGAGCGCCGAGGGCAACAGCGGCCAGGACACCGCGCCGCCCGAGGACGGGTTGCCCAGCAATACCATCAGGCCCCACGTCGGGATCATCGCCCAGCGCCCGAACAGTGTGTTGAACATCGTGAAGATCATGCCGGAGGTGAACATGGTGAGCGCAAGGATGAACCACGACTCCAGGAACGGCAGCTGTAGCGCGCCCAGCCACCAGTCCACCACCGCCGCGATGACGAACCCGCCCAGCGCCGAATACGCCACGGTGTAGGCGATCCGTTCCGCCGGATTCAACGCTCGCGCATGCACACTCAGCTGGATGGCGCCGACGAAGCCGATGATGACGGCCGCCAGTGTGATGTAGAAAATGGCCAGTCCGCGCGGATCACCCGGTTGCAGCGGGTTGATATCGGTGACCGTCACCGGAACCTGAACCTGCCTGCCCACCTGTGTCGCCGCACCCGAAATCACCTCGGCCACAGAGGAACCCGAAGCGCCCGCGACATCGACGGTCACCCGGTCCGCCTGCCGTACATCCATGATCGCGAACACCCGCTGCGCCTCGACAGCATTCTTCGCCGCATCCGGCTCATCGAACCGGACCACATGCATCGCACCGTTCAGCGCATGATCCATCCCCGCGAGGTACGCCACGTCCCGGCTCGACGCCGCGTGATCGTTCTGAAGCACCGCGACCGGAATCCGATGCGGAGTCGGATTGGCGAGAATGTAGGTGTACGACCCCGCGAACAGCCCCGCGGCGGCACCCAGAATGAACACCAGCACCGTCGCGGGCAGAAACGGCGACCGCCGAAACCCGTCCCACCACCCCCGCCAATCGGCAACCTGGCCGCTACCCGCCTCCCCCCGCGGACGACCTGTGTACTCGGTATCGCTCTCGGGCATACCGACACCCTAGATTCGCCCACCGCCGCCACCCGGCAACCTCGCATGGGTCGGCCAGGCGAGGGGGTGGGCAGCGGTCGGCGCCGCCGCCACCTCGGAGCCGTTCACCCCTTGCTCGGCCGGAGTTTCCGCATGCGACGCTGCCGGAGTGTCTCGACTTCGAGTTGCTGTTCTCGCTTCGCACAACGGATCGAATCTTCGTGCGCTTCACCAGGCTTCGCTCGCGCCCGACGCCCGATTCGATGTCGTTCTGGTCGTCGGTAACAACAGTGGTTCCGGAGCGCTCGCGTATGCCCGCGACGCGGATATCCCGGCGTTGCACCTGTCCGACCGCACCCATCCCGGGCATCTCGACGAGGCGATCCTGTCCGCCCTGACCGGCCACTCGGCCGACCTCGTCGTTACCGCCGGTTATATGAAGAAGCTCGGCACTCGGGTCCGCTCCGCGTACGCCTCCCGGATCATCAACATCCATCCCGCCCTGCTCCCGCGTCACGGCGGAAAAGGCATGTACGGCAGGGCCGTTCACGAATCTGTCCTGGCGTCCGGTGACAAGATCTCGGGCCCTACCGTCCATATCCTCACCGACGACTACGACACCGGCCCGATCATCGCCCAACATCAGGTCCCAGTCCTCCCCGGCGATACCCCGGACTCCCTGGCCGTACGGGTGCTCGGCGCCGAACACCAACTACTCCCTACCGTCGTTCAGCAGATCGCCGCTCAGCGCGAGTCGCTCACACCTCCAGAGCAGCGCTGAGCAGGGCGGCGAACGTAGGTCGGTTTACTGCTGACCGCAAATGATTTCCCGTTGGCGGGGCGAATCGCGCCGCTTCGTTCACTCGTTCACCGTGGGTGCCGGGGTGGACAGGGGGCGTAGTTCGAGCCATTCCTGGATCGGTTTTCCGCCGGCTCCGGGTGCTGCGGAGAGTTCGGCGGTCAGTTCCAGTGCGCGGGCGTAGGTTTCCACATCGATCACCATCCATCCCGCTACCAGGTCCTTTGTTTCGGCGAACGGACCGTCGGTGACCGGTGGGCGGCCCGTACCGTCGGAGCGGACGAAGGTGCCCTGGGGGGCGAGCGCCAAGTGGTCGACGAACTCGCCCGTGGCTTGTAGCCGGGCGGCGAAATCTGCCATGTACTGCAGGTGGGCGGCCAGTTCCGCCGGGGTCCACTGGTCCATCGGCACGTCGTTGACCGAGGCCGGAGCGCCTCGGTAATGCTTGAGCAGCAGGTACTTGGCCATCGTCGTCTCCTCGAAGTGTCCGGTCCCATTCTGGTCGCGGCGGTCTCAGGGGGCGATGCTCGGGTCGGTACTGCTCGGCTCCAGCACGAGGACGGGGATTTCCCGGGTGCCCGCTTCGGCGCGGAATTGCGCGAAGTGCGGCCGCTCGTCACGAATCGCGTCGCTGTCTTGTCCTGGGTGTAGAACCTCGACAGACTCGGGAGCTGCCGGTGATGACCACGAAACCGACCGAAGGCGCGATCAGCGGCAGAACTGTTGTGCCGCTGCGGGTTCCGATGCGCGGGCGCTCGATCGATGAGCCGCATCGCGTGGCGACGCAGCTCGAGTTGCTGTTCGATCTGACCTTCGTGGTCGCGGTGGCTGGTCTGGTCGCGCAGTTCGGGCACGCCGTCGACGCCGGACATCCGATGTCGGCTCTGACGCCGTTCCTGCAGGTCTTCTTCGCCGTGTGGTGGGCGTGGATGAATTTCACCTGGTTCGCCTCGTCGTACGACACCGATGACGTCGCGTACCGGTTGCTCACCCTGGTACAGATGGCGGGAGTGCTGTTGCTGGCCGCGGGGATTCCCGCGGCGTTCGCCCACGGCGATTACCTCGTCATCACCGCGGGTTACCTGGTGATGCGCAGTGCCCTGGCGGCGCAATGGCTTCGGGCCGCGCGCGAGGATGCCACGGGCCGGGCGACCGCGCTGCGGTACGCGCTGGGTATCGCCGTGCTCGAGGTGCTGTGGCTGGCCCGGCAACTGGCGGCCGGGCTGGGCGTGCTGCACGGCACGACGCCGCACTGGGTTTTCGGCGCGCTGGTCGTCGCGGAGCTGGCAGTTCCGGTGTGGGCAGAGCGGCCCACGGGAACGAACTGGCATCCGCATCACATCGCGGAGCGCTACACGCTGTTCACGATCATTCTGCTGGGCGAGAGCGTGCTGGCGGTGTCCACGGGAATCGCCGACGCGCTCGCGGCGGGCTTCCGGCCCACACCTGTCCTGGTCGCACTGTCCGGCCTGGTGTTGTTGTTCGCGCTGTGGTGGCTCTACGAATTACAGCCCAGCGGCGACGCGCTGGCCGAGCGGCGGACACGGTCCTTCCTGTGGGGCTACGGCCATTACGGGTCCTTCGCGGCGCTCGCCGCCCTTGGCGCGGGCTCGGAGGTGGCGGTGCGCGCCGACAGCCACGGCGGTTCGCTGACTGTCGGATACGCCGTCGCGATTCCGACGGCCGTATTCCTGGTGCTGCTCTGGGTCACGCATGCCGGGCTGAGGTCTGGCCCCCATCCGGGAATCCTTGTCGCCGCGGCGTTTTCGGTCCTGCTCGTGCCGCTGGCCACTGTCGCCGTTCCGCACCTGACCGTCACCGGCGTCGCTGTGGTGTGCGCGGCGGCCGTAACCATGTCACTGCGCGGCCGAGTCCTCGGTCCGTCCGACGGCTTCCGCGAGCCGCCCGAGCTTGTCGGGGTTGAGCACCCAGTAGACCCGATCGATGTGCTCGCTGTCGGCGGCGCCGACGGTCACCCAGGCGACGGCCGCTCCGTCCCGGCTGATGAGCACCGACGCGCGACCATTGGCCTCGACCCGGTCGAGGGTGACCCCCGTCCAGAAGTGTGACGCGAACGCCGCCACGTACCTGGCCACCCGGGTCCGCCCGACGACCGGAATGCGCGAGGCCCGGACCGCCTTGCTGCCGCCGTCGCTGTAACTGGCCACCTCGGCGGCGAACAGCGTCTCGAGGTCGTCGAGATCCCCGGCCCGCGCGGCCTCGAGGAAGGCCTCGAGCAGGCGGCGCTGTTGTGTGTTGTCGACCGGTGCGTGCCGCTCGGAAGCGACGGCCTGCCGCGCCCGGCTGACGAGTTTGCGGGCGGTGGCCTCCTTGACCTCGAGGACATCGGCGATCTTGGTGTAGGGGTAGTCGAAGGCCTCGCGCAGGACGAAGGCCGCCCGCTCGGTCGGGGTCAGCTTCTCCAGCACCACCAGCACCGCGGTCTCGAGCGCCGCGGCCCGCTCGGCGCCTAGCGAGGGATCGGCGCCGGTGTCGACGGGCTCGGGCAGCCACGGGCCGAGGTAGGTTTCGCGGCGCGCGTGTGCGGTCCGGGTCGCGTTGATCGCCAGCCGGGTGGTCATGGTGATCAGAAAAGCCGTCGGATCCCGCACCGAGTCGCGGTCCCGATACGACTGCCATTTCACCCACACGTCCTGGACGATGTCCTCGGCGTCGGCGACCGTGCCGAGCATGCGATAGGCGATGCCGAACAGCCGTGGCCTGAGGCCGGAGAATTCGCCGAGCGCCCGCCCGAGATCGGCGTCGGGAGGCGTGCCCGTCATGCGCGTGGTAGGTGCCGGGCGATCATTCGACCAGCTTTCCATCCGTCGAGACGTTTCGCATCAACCGCGCTATCTCTTCGGGAATCGCGGGGATTTCCTCCCGCTCGATTCGGCCGGGGCCCGACCACACCAGGTTCACGCGCAGCTCCGGATCGAGCGCGGGGTAGTCCGTGCGGTTGTGACAGCCGCGAGTCTCTCGTCGTTCCAGGGCGGCTTCGAGGGTGGCCCGCGCCGCGAGCGCCGACGATTTCAGGTCGAAGGCGTGCGCGAGATCCTGGAAACCGGCCGCATCGGGGTGCACGCCGATATCCGCCATGCGATCCTCGATCTCGTCGAGTTCGGCCAGGCCCGCGCGCAGACCGGCCTCGTCCCGGACGACGCCGGCGTGCTCGGTCATGGTGTTGCGCAGCGCGCGCTGCAGCGCCCGGACGTTCTCCCGGCCGTCGGCGGTCAGCAGCGCGTCGATCTCGGCGCGGGCCTCGGCGAGCGCCCCGTGCGATCGCCGCTGCACCGATAGCTCCACCGAATATCGCGCGGCCGCCGCGCCGACGATCCGGCCGTAGACGAGCAGTTCGATCAGCGAGTTGCCGCCCAGGCGATTGGCGCCGTGCAGGCCGCTGGAGGCCTCGCCGATGGCGTACAACCCCTCGACGCCGGTGCCGTGGTCCGCGGCACGCACCCACACGCCACCCATCGAATAATGTGCGGTAGGCGCGATTTCGATCGGATCGCGGGTGATGTCGAGCATCTGTAGCTCGAGCATCGTCTGGTAGACGCGCGGCAGCCGCCGCATGATGGTCTCCCGGGGGAGATGTGAGACATCCAGCCAGACACCGCCTTTCGCGGTGCCGCGGCCTTCTTTGATCTCGGTGTAGGCGGCGAGGGCGACCCGGTCGCGGGTGGACAGCTCCATGCGCTCCGGGTCGTAGCGCTTCATGAAGCGCTCGCCCTGCGCGTTGCGGAGGATGCCGCCCTCGCCGCGCGCGGCCTCCGAAACCAGTGTCCCGGCGGCGTTCTCGGGTTCGATGAGCCCGGACGGATGGAATTGCACGAGTTCCGGATCACGAATCCGGCCGCCGGCGAGCACCGCGAGACGGAAGGAGTCGCCGGTGTTCTCGTCGCGTCGCGAGGAGGTGCGCCGCCAGATGCGGGTGTGGCCGCCCGCGGCGAGAACGACCGCGTCGGCCCGGAACGCGTAGCGGTCGCCCGACTCCAGATCGAAGCCGTAGGCGCCGAAGACCACGTTGTCGCGCACCAGGATTCGGGTCACGTAACAGGTGTCGATGATCCGGATGCCAAGCTGGGCCGCCCGGTTCACCAGGGTGCGCTGGATCTCGAGGCCGGTGTAGTCACCGGCGAACGAGGTGCGCCGATAGGTGTGGGCGCCGAAGAACCGCTGGGAGATTCGCCCGTCGGCCTCGCGTGCGAACGGCATTCCCCACCGTTCGAGGTCCTCGATGCCGCGCGCGGCGTTCTCGGTGACGACACGTACCGTGTCGGGCCGGGCCAGCAGGTAGCTCTCGGTGAGGGTGTCCGCCGCGTGCTGCTGCCAGCTGTCTTCGGCGTCCATGGTCGACAGCGCGGCGTTGATCCCGCCCGCGGCGAGGGTCGTGTGGGCGTCCGCCTTCGGACGTTTGCCGACCATGAGCACGTCCACACCGCGCTCGGCCAGTTCGATCGCCGCCCGCAGCCCGGCGCCCCCGGTGCCGATCACCAGCACCGAGGTCGTGAGCTGCCGTTCGGTCACAGAGTCGACCATCGGATTGTTTCCTTTCCGCATTCGGGCGAGAGCACGCGGGCGTCGCCGAGCGTCGCCCGCGTGCCAGGGGTCACTGCCGGGCCAGCCACTCCGCGAGCCGCGTCGTCCCGATCCGGGCATCCGGGCCGGGCAACAGGCTGTCCCGGGTCAGGCGTGTGCCGAAGTAGCGTGCCTGCGGGTCGCCGATAACCTGGCGCGGATCGGACCGGGCGGTCAGCACGGTGCGCACCCACTCGTCGAGGCCGAACACCTCGGGCCCGGCTATCTCCACGATGCCGTCGATCGGGTCACCGGCCGCGGTCCGTCCCACCGCGGCCGCCCCCCCCCCCCCCCCCCCCCCCCCCCCCCCCCCCCCCCCCCCCCCCCCCCCCCCCTGGACTCGAACTTCGCGCTGTTCCACCTGCTCGACCACTATCCGATCGCCTCGGCGACCGCGGCCCTGGTGATGG
>NZ_JARWOP010000298.1 GCF_029868745.1 Nocardia wallacei
CCCCCCCCGCCCCGCCCGGCTATTGCGCCGCCCCGCCCCGCCCGCGGGGCGCGGGGGGGCGTGGTGAACGCGGCCGCCGCGCCGCCCGCCCGGATCACCTGGGCGCCGCGGGCCAGCCGGAAATGCCGCATACCCGACCCCTTCACCGTTGTCATGACATCAGTCGGTCAGGAAGGCGACCGGCGAGCGCGGAGCGGGCGGACGCGCGCGCCACACCGACCGCCGTGAGGCCAGGACGTCGGCTCCGTAGGTCAGAAACCACTGCGGCAGGTGGTATTGGATACGCATGAGGTGGTTGAGCACCCTGTAGCAGACCGCGGGATACCTCGACAATTCCGCCAGCGAGGCGTCCAGTGCCGCGACCATGACGTCGATCTCCTCGGCGCCGACCGTCAACGGCGGAAAGATCCGCAGCGCCGGATTCTCGGCGACGGTGTTCATCGAGATGCCGGTCATGACACCGTGGCGGATCATCTGCAACCAGATGGCCTGTTCCACCAGCGGGCTGGCGACCTTCACTCCTGTCATCAGCCCGCGCCCGTCGACGTCGCGGACCAGTTTCGGGTACTTCTCGGCGACCGCGCGCAGCCGCGCCAGCAGATACGTCCCCAGCCGGGCGGCATTGCCCGCCAGGTCCTCACGCACGATCTTCTCGATCGCCGCCGTCGCCGCGGCGCACGCCAGCGGCGAGTCCCCCATCTCGGTATCGAAAGGCAGTGCGCCACCGGTACTTTCGCACGCCTCGGCATAGGCCCGAGCACGCACGATGACCGCCGACATCGGGACGTGGCCGCCCGACATCGCCTTGGACACGAGCAGGATGTCGGGAACCACCGCGTCGTGCTCCACACCGAACAGCGTGCCGGTGCGCCCGAAGCCCGTCTGCACCTCGTCGACGACGAGCAGCGCGCCGCGTTCGGCACACAGCCGGGCGACGGTAGCGAGATACCCGGCCGGCGGCACGGTCACGTACCCGCCGCCGACGACCGGTTCGAGATAGACGGCCGCGACGTCCGTGTCGATCGCGGCGTCGATGGCGGCCAGGTCGCCGAAGGGCACGAAGCGGGTGCTCGCGTCGGTGTCGAGGAACGGGGCGGTGAGATGTTGCTGGCCGAGCACCGCCATCGCACCGAGGGTCTTGCCGTGATAGCCGGTCGTCACGGCGACCGTCGACGTCCGGCCCGGACGGGCGAGCCCCACGATGCGCTGGGCGACCTCCGTCGACTCCGACCCGCTGCCGGTCAAAACGACCCGGTCGAGGTCGCCGGGCGCCAGCTGTACCAGCAGTTCCCGCAAGCGTTCCCGGGCTTCGGTGCGCGTCGCGGGCGGGACCGCGGCCAGGGCGGCGAGCTGTCGCTGCGCCGCGCGCTGCACATCCGGATCCAGATGTCCGAGCCCGAAAACGCCGTAGCCGGCGGAGAAGTCGAGGTAACGGTGGCCCCGCTCATCGATGATGTAGTGCCCCCGCGCCGTCTCCTCCAAGGGGCAGCGTCCCGCGCGAAGCATGATGGCCAGGGACGGATTGTAGTGGCGCTGATAGGTTCCCAGCAGCGGCCGTCGCGAGTTCGTGGTGGTCCGGTTCATACGGTCGACTCCTCGGCGGTCGCGGCGAGCGCCTTCTGCAGGCAGGCGTGTCCCTGTTCGGCCTCCTCCGCGCTACACAGCAGCGGTGGCCGGATACCGACGAATCCCCGCTCGACGCCGCCCTGCCAGGGGATGACGCCGCAGTCGAGGGCGTGCCGCACCACCGTGCGTGCCACGGTCGCGTCGTTCAGACGCACCGCGGCCAGTTGGCCCACACCGGTGACATCGGTGATCAGATGCGGATAGTCGGCCCGCAATTGCCGCAGCCCGGCCAGGATGTCGCCACCCACGGCCCGGCAGTGTTCCGGCAACCCGTCGTCGGTCATGGCGGTGAGTACGGCGGTCGCCGCCGCGCACGCGATCGGACTGCCGCCGGTCGCACTGCCGTGCAGCCAGGGACCGCGACGCCCGTACACCCGCCCGTTGATCTCCTCGGTGGTCACGTACGCCCCGACCGGAATCACGTTGCCCCCCAATGCCGCTCCGAGCACGAGGATGTCGGGCGCGACGCGTTCGGCGTCCATCGCGAAGGGACGGCCGGTGCGTCCGAGACCGGTGACTGTCTCGTTCACGATCAGCAGCGCACCGGATTCGTCACAGATCTCCCGGACCGCGGTGTAATAGCCAGGCGGCGGCACCGCGACGCCCGCGCCGCACGCGATCGGTTCGAGCACCACCGCGGCGGGGCGGCGGGCCGCCACGGCCCGGCGCATGGCCGGGGCATCACCGAAGGCGGCGAACTCGACGTCGATCGGCGCGCCGGGCTCCGTCCCGGCATCCGACGCGTCGAGGCGGGACAGCCGCCGCGCGGCGCGCGTATTGCCGTGGTAGGAGCCGAATGTCGCGACCAGTGCCGTGCGGCGGGATCGGCGGTGGTAACCCAGCGCCAGCTTCAGGGCGCCTTCGACGCCCTCGGTGGCGGAGTTGCAGGGGTAGCTGACCGACAGCGCGCCCGGAGTCGCGGCGGCGAGCGCGGTGACCAGCTGCGCCAGCGGCCGGTTCAGGAACATGCGGGTGGATTGCGGCAGCAGGCGCAGTTGCCGGGAGACCGCGTCGAGTACGCCGGGGTGGTGGTAGCCGAACGAGCCCGACGAGAAGTCGATCACCGTCCGGCCGTCCGAGGTGCGCAGCGTCGCCCCGGCCGCCGCGGTCACATTCGTGCTTATGGCAGGCATGACATTCCCTTCAGGTCCAGCGGCCGGTTCCGAAGGTCTCGCTGGATCCCAGCGTCAGCTCCCGCAGTTCGGGCCGCCGTACCTTCCATGTCGATGTCCGCGGTATGTCGTTCCACGGCAGGATGATCGGGGTGTCGAGGGTCGGCAGGCCGGCGGTCGCGCGCGCCCACCGGTCGGCGTCGATCGTCGCCTCGGGCAGACACAGGATCGGCACTGGCAGCCGGCCGGGGGCGCCCAGCACGACCACCTCGGTGGCGTCCGGAATCCGTTCCAGCAGTGCGCTTTCGATCTCGATGCCGCTCAGTCCCGGGATCATGTCCACCTCGCGGTCGAGCAGCCGGACGCGGCCGAGCAGGTCGCGATACCCGACATCGCCGGTGTTCCACCACTTCCCGGAGATCTTCTCCGCGTAGCGCTCCTGCTCGCCCAGATATCCGATACAGCGTCCGCGCCCGGAAGACAGCAGCAGACCGGGCTTTCCCGGACGCCGCCGCTTGCCGGACACCGGATCGACGACCCGGACGCGGCTGAAACCGGGCACGGTCCAGCCGACGTCGCTGGTCACGGTGGACCTGTTGGGCGCCCGCCGCATTCGTGTTCGGTTGTAGACGGCGGCCGTGATCGGACCGGTCTCGCTCTGCCCCCAGCCCTGCAGCCACAACGGGAACCGACGACGCGAGGCGTCGAGGAATGCGCGGACCGTGGAGGGATGGATGAGGTCGAAGGTGTTGAAGTAGAGCCGAATTCGCTCGAACAGCTCCGGATTCGCCCGGGTCAGCGGCTGCCAGTGCAGGAAGACGTTCGGGGACGCCTCGAGCATCGTGACCCGATAGTTCGACAGGACGCGCGTGACGTTCTCGATCCCCGGATCGGACACGACGACCAGCTTCGACGGCGGGTGCGCCAGCTGGGCGCCGAAGGTTCCGGTGGCGCGCGCGTGGACGAAGGAGATCGCCGAACCGAACACGTCACGGCGACCGCTCGCGAGCAGCGGGGACGGCAGGGAGTCGAGCCGATTCGCCTCGTGCAGGCTCCGAGTGGAGTGCAGCACCAACTTCGGCAGACCGGTGGTGCCGGAGGTGTGACAGATGA
This sequence comes from Nocardia wallacei, assembly GCF_029868745.1. GTDB lineage: Bacteria > Actinomycetota > Actinomycetes > Mycobacteriales > Mycobacteriaceae > Nocardia > Nocardia wallacei_B. The sequence goes on from NZ_JARWOP010000298.1 coordinate 3,852, forward strand.
TCGCCGCCTCGTGGTCACCGCGCATGCGCACCGGCGCCGGGGACGCGCCGTGCAGGTCCTCGAACCGCAGCACGTCCTCGATCTCTTCCGTCCCCGTCCCCGTGACGATGACCCGGCCGAGCCCGAGCGGCTCGCGGCCCGGCGCGGTCAGGGCCCGGTAGGACGCGGCCGACGCGACCGTGACCGTCGGCTCCACCTTCCCGACCAGGTGCCGCAGCGTGTCCGGCGGGGCCGCGGCGGAGATCAATGCGGGGACCGCCCCTATCCGGGCCGCCGCGGCGGCCAGCAGCAGGATGTCGTAGTGGTTGTCCTTCACGATGGCCATCCGGTCGCCGGGACGCGCCCCGGCCGCGTACAGCCATACCGCCGCGTCGTGCACCAGCCGGGCCGCCGCCGCACCGTCGAAGACCGTGCCGTCCCACGGCGCGATGTCGAAGGGACGATCCAGGTGGAATACCGTCTGCGCGCGTTTGTCCGCGTGCCAGTCGAGCATCGCACCGATATTCTTGGGCTTTCGCATTTTGAACCTCCACGGGCAGAACAGGTTTCGATTCATTCGTCGGCGAGGGCAGCGGCAACCGGAAGGGCTCCGACCGATCGGCGTGCGAGCTGCAGCGCGGCCGCGACGGTGAGCAGAGTGACGGGAAGACCCGCGGCCAGCATGGACCACGGCACCGCCGCCGGCGCGACGATGCCGCTCTGGACTGCCTGCGCCCCCACCATCACCACCGTCATCGCCACGCCGCAGGGCGCCGCGACGACCCATGCGCAGGTGCCGATGATCGTTGCCTCGGCCGCCAGCATCACTCCCTCGCCGCGACCGGACGCACCGATCAGGCGGGTGACCGCCAGCCCGCGGCGTCGCTCATCGATATTCGACGCCAGCGTCGTCGTCCCGACCACGGCGGCGACCGCGTACATCACCCAGGAGAAGACGCCGAACGAGCTCATCAGCCGTGCGAGCATCGAACTCACGCCCGCCCGGTAGGCGTCTCGATCCAACACCGCGGCACGCGGATAACGTTGGGCGAGAAGCGTTCCGAGTTCGTCGGTCACCGCCGCGCGATGCTCCTCGGCGGCCGTGGCGCCGTAGGCGTACACACCCACGTCGCCCGCCACCCGGCGGAACAGGTCATCGCCGACGAAGATCGCGCCACCGTCGGAGGCCGCGTCGTCGAGCACCGCGATGATCGTCGCCGACCGCATGCCGTCGAGCGTCGGGATCGACAGTGTGTCCCCGATTCCCACGTGCTGGGTGCGGGCGAAATTCGAGGCCACCGCGATGCGGTCGCCGGCCAGTCGCGCGATCGCGTCGTCGGGGCCGTCCAGGACCCGGGTCGCCGTGCCTGCCGCGATGTCACCGGCCAGCGACCACACCTGGTAGCGGCTGCCGTTGACGACCGCCGCGGCCCACGAGAAGCTGTACACCGCCGTGACACCCGGCAGCGCCCGGATCTCGGCGTCCAATGTCGCGGGAAACGTTTCGCTGGACAGGTTTTGCCCGATGGGTGCGGCCTGCGCGTAGACGTCGGCCTGCGTCCACCGCGCCATCGAGGCGTCGAGCTCGTGCCGCATGCTCAGCGAGGCGCCGGACATCGCGACGGAGGTGACCAGGGCGATGGCGAAAGTCGCTGCCAGAGCGGCATTTCGACGCCACTGCACCTGAAGTTGCCGTCCCACCACCAGACCGCCCGGCCGCGAGCTCAGCTGCCGGACTGCGACACCGGCCACGACCGGCAGGACAACGCTCAGCAGCGCCGCGCCGAGGATCAACGGCGGTCCCGCCAGTCCGTGGACGACCGCCGAGAGTGTCGGTGCGGAAATCCGGCGGGCCCAGGCGAGGGTCGCCGCCGCGGCCACGATGCCGACCGCCGAAACCAGCAGCGGGATCCGCAATCCGGTGGCCTGTAGCGGAGTTCGGTCGCGACCTGTCACGGCGTCGATCGCGGTCACGCGGCGCAGCCGCGACAGGCCCGACAGCCAGGCGATGCCGAACATCACGGCGCAGGCCACCGCACCGCCGATCAGCGGGATCGGGTAGTTCGAGCCCGGCCGCAGCGCCTGCTGGGTGAAGTTGGTGAGCTGCGTACCGATCGAGTCCAGGGCATGGCCGGTGGCGATGCCGAGCACCGCGCCGACCGTGTAGCTGCACACCATGATCGGGACGAGCACCAGGCCCGAGCCCGCCAGCAGATCGGCGGTGCGCACTCCCACGAGCCGCATGCGCGCCAGCACCGGCCGGGCATCCGCCAGCGCCAGCCGCCAGGTCAGGAGGATGACGGCGGCCCCGGTGAGCACTCCGATCCCGAGGAACATCCAGATCAGCAACAACGGTGTGCGAAAGATCCGCGAGTAACTGTCGAAGATCCGATCCGGCGAACCGACCACGGCAAGGTCGGCGGCAACCGTCCGGGCGCGGTCGCCGAGATCGCCCGCTGCCGCGCCCGGCGACCGCAGCAGCACGATGTCGACAGCCGACCCGCGCTCGAAGGCGACCGCCACGTCGGCCAGCGACATCACGACCGCGGCCCCGCCGTTGCCGAGGTCGCCGTCGACCAGCTCGGCCACGCGCCAGTCCCGCACGCCGGTCGGCGTCGCGATCTCGACGCTGTCACCCTTGTCGATACGCTGCGCGGCGGACCACGCGCGCGGCAGGTAGACCTCTCCCGCGCGCAATGGGGCGACCCGGGGAAAGGCGCTGCCCGCCAGCATGTTCGGCAGTCCGGCATCCACGCCGACCACCCGGACCGGCACGAACCGCCCGTCGGGTCCGCGAAGGTTGGTGTTGGCCAGCGACATCCGGGACGTGAGCGCCCCGGTCTCCGAATTCAGCCGCGACTGTGTCTCGGTAGACAGCCCGGCCGGCGCTTTGGCCGAGACCGCGACGACGTCGGGGGCGATCGCGTCGATCGGCGCGGTACGCGCCGACAGGAGCACCGGGACCGAAATCGTCAGTACCGCAACGGTCATCACGACGCCGCCGATCCCGCCCGCCAGCGCGGCGACGAACCGGATCGGCCGGTGCCGCCACGCGCGCGCCAAGGCCCGGACGACCAGCCCCACGGCGGCGCCGCGCGTCATGCCGGCCCGCCTCGGTCGAGCACGCCATCGACCATGTGCCACACCACGTCCGCGTCACCGGCCACGTCCGGGTCGTGGGTGACCAGGATCGCGGCCGCGTTCGACTCCCGGATGACCTTGCGCAGCAGTTCCCGCACCCGCTCGCCGTTGTGCCGGTCCAGGGCGCCGGTCGGCTCGTCGGCGAAGACGACGGCGGGCCGGCCGATACACGCGCGCACCACCGCCGCGCGCTGCGCCTCACCGCCGGATACCAGGTTGGGCCACGATCGGGCCCGGTCCGCCAGCCCGACCGCGGCCAACGCGTCGCGGGCGGCCGAGAGCGCCGAGCGCCGGGTGGCACCGCCGAACATCAGCGGGGCCGCGACGTTTTCCTCGATCGTCAGCCACGGGATCAAATTGTCGCGCTGCAGAACGAATCCGATGCGGCGGGCGCGAAGTTCGGCCATCTCCCCCGCGCTCAGTTCGGCCGGATCACGACCGAGGATCGACACGGTGCCCGTGGTCGGCCGGTCGATTCCGGACAACAGATTGCACAACGTGGACTTACCACTTCCGCTCTTGCCGACGATCGCGGCCATGCACCCGGCCCGCAATTCGATATCACACCGTTCGACCGCCGTGACGGCGGTGTCACCGATGCGGAACTCGCGTGAGATTCCGCGAGCAGAAACGACCAACTCCGATATCGTCATGCGTTCCTCTCGCACGCGCCAAACGCATTACAGCACCATATAAGTCGAGGAATCCCCGGAGGCCTATGACAGCTATTTGCCGTAGGGAGAACGAAAAACAACGCCCTCACGCGGACTGCTGAGATTCCCGCTCCATCACCAGGGCGACATGCAGCCGCGACGGACAATCCAGCTTGATCATCACCTGCCGGAGATGATTGATCACCGTCCATTCCGCAATACCCAGCCGGGTAGCGATCATCCGATTGGTCATGCCTTCCGCTACCAGGTGCGCCACCTCCAACTGACGCTTGGTGAGCCGGGAGACCGGGGTGTCGATGTCCGCCGTCGACAGCAAGGGAGTCGCCAATGCGTAGGCGATGGCCTCGTCGACGTCCCGCAGCGAGCCGATCGCGGCACCGGGCGGACCGTCTTGTTCCGCAACGTCTTCCGCACCCGCGTCGACGAGACGCGGCGCCGTGCCGGTCGGACGCGGGAGGGCGTAGGTGTCGCGGAGCCAACGCACCGCGGCCGAAAAGCGTTGGATCTGCTCCGGGTATTCCGCACCCACCGCGCGGTAGGCACACACGCACCCCTCGAGCGCGCCGACCATCTCGAGCAGATTCGCCTCGGGATCGGGGACGCGCAGGACGAGGTGGAACACCTCCAGCGCCCGATGGGGGGCTTCGGCCCGCAGCAGCATGCGGCCGAGCGCGTTCAGGACCGTCAGCCGGTCACGCCGATTCGCGAGGCTCGCCGCGCGGTCGCGGACGCTGGACCAGGCGTGGTCGCTGCGCAGCGGGCTCCCGCCGATATCGACCAGCTCCCGTGCGAACTCCGCCGCTTCCCTGCCCTCGGGCCCCGGGTGCCCGAGCAGCGCTCGGTCCAGCTGGGCACGGGCTCGCAGGTGATCCCCGGTCTCGCGGTAGGCCTCACCCAGTTGCCGGGCCACTCGGCTCCGATAGGCCGGTTCCCCGGCCGGCGGGTCGTGCTCGGCCGCCCGCGCCAGCAGCTGGACCGCATCCTGGAACCGGGCGGATCGAAATGCCCACCTACCGGCCAACTCCCAGCATCGCGCCGACATGTCGGCGTCGGCCCGGTCCGGGATCGAGAGGACGATCGCCTCGGCCTCGGTCAGCATGCCCCGGCAGATCCAGACGTCCTCGAGCGCGGACAGCAGGCGCACGGCACGGGCGGCGTCGCCGTCCTCGATCAGGAAGCGGACGGTGGCGAGCAGGTCGGCGAGCCATCGATCCACCAGCGTCAGAGCGGCGGGACGGCGCTCGGGCTGCTCCAGCTGCCGCCCGATGTCGATACCGAGTACGCACATGGCCCTGGCCCGGCCACGCCGGATTCGGGCGCGGCACAGCGGATCCGCGTTCAGCAGTTCGCGGCAGTAGGTCCGGGTGAAGCCGGATATGGCATAGGTGTAGTGGCCGTCGTCGGCGACGCCCTGATCGACCAGGCTCCGGGCAACGAGTTCGGAAATAGCCTGCGTGGCAGTGTCTTTGCGTTCCCCGCAGAGTAGAATCAACTCTTCGAAATGGGTCAGCACCTCCGACATCCCGATGTGGAGTAGCAGTTCGTATGTGTAGTCGTCGAGATCGGACAGGCCCCATTCCACGCACTCACGAATCGTGCGGTGACGCTGGGGAATGTCGACGAACGGCGAGGGCATCAACGGCAGCCCCGCGGTGATCCGCTCCAGGGTGCGTCCGGCCCCGATCCGGCCGATGGTGGTGGCCACCAGTTCCAAGGCCATCGGCACACCGCCGACCGCCGAGACGATGGCCTCCAGCGTCGCGCGGTCCACCCTGGCGGCCACGCCGCCGCACCGCGTATCGATGCTGTCGAGCACCAGACGGGCGGCACTGGACAGGCCCGTGGCGGTTCCCGACGCACAGGCCAGCGGGCGCACCTTCACCAGGCACTCCTGGTACAGGTCGAGTGCGCGGCGGCTGGTGACCACGATGAGCAGGTCCGGATACCGCGACAGCGCTGCGGAGATATCGCCGATGATCTCCGAGGCCAGGCGATCGCAGTTGTCCAACAACAGAATCGCTCGTTCGGGCACGGCGCCGACGCGCGCGTGCATGACGCGGTAACAGGTGGCCGACACCGTGAGCCAGGCGGTACGGCGGTCGGTGTGCTCGGCGATGTCCACCGCCGCGGTGAGGTGACCGCGATGTGCCGCGGCCTCCAGCACGGCGGCGGCCAGCCGGCTCTTGCCCACACCCGCGAGGCCGGTGAGGGTGAGCAGGCGGATCCGGGGGTCGGAGATCAAGCGGCCGAGCTCTTCGAGTTCAGAATGCCGATCCACCAGCGCCGGAATACGATAACCACTGAAAGGATTTTCGACCACTGCGCCTACCTGACTCTCATACATCTCATAGGACGAAGCCGCACAGGCCAGACCCCTTCCGCCCCTGCGCATCTCGACTATATAACAGGCCGGTCGATATTCGCCGACATCGACCCGTCTCACGGCCGCCATGACAAGTTCTTGCTGCCGGTTCCGGAACTCGTCCCGCCGCGCCGCGCGACCCGGCTCCCGCTCGGCAGATAGCTTGCAGCGCTGCTCGTTTCGCTGTGAGGTCGGAACCGAGGCGGCCGAGCCACTCCCCCTCGCCATCGCGCGCGGCGGGGCCGCGGCTGACAAACAACTGCCAATTCGGTTGTGGGCGTCCCGAATTCACTACCCCATAGGTATCGTCGGTCGCGATATGGCAGGAGCAATTCGAGAACTGTTATCGACGAGGATCGGCGAACGCTTTGCGCATCCGATATCACGCGGCCTGGCCGGTCGAATGCACTCCCGCACAAAGGTGAAGAAATGGTTGACACTCGCAAAGTACACAACGCAGGCTTCGCGGCGGGAACGCTCTTCACCGACCCCGAACTCGCCACGGCGGTAACACGGGGGCTCGAGGAGACGGAAGCCATTCTGGACGAGCGGTTCTCGCGGGGCCACGATCTGATGATCGAGCCCGCCCGGCACCTCTCCGACGCGGGCGGGAAACGCTTCCGGCCGCTGTTCACGATCCTCGCGGCACAGCTCGGGCCCCGTCCCGAGAGCGCGGACGTGCCGGTCGCCGCGGCGGTCGTCGAATTGATCCACCTGGCCTCGCTCTACCACGACGACGTGATGGACGAGGCCGACCTCCGACGCAGCGCACCGACCGCGAACGCGTTGTGGGGCAACAACATGGCCATCCTCACCGGTGACTACGTCTTCGCCCACGCCTCCCGGCTGTGCGCGGACCTGGGGGCCGAGGCCGTGGCCATCATCGCCGACACCTTCGGCGAACTGGTGGCCGGACAGGCACGGGAGACCGCCGGTGCGCGGCCGGAGCAGGACCCGGTGGAACACTATCTGCGAGTGGTATGGGAGAAGACCGGCGCGCTGATCGCCACCTCGGGCCGGTTCGGCGCGATGTTCTCGGGCGCCGAACCCGAGCAGGTCGAGCGCGTTCGCCGAATGGGTGATGCGATCGGCGTGGCCTTCCAGATCGCCGACGACATCATCGACATCTCCTCCACGGCCGATCAGTCGGGCAAGCAGCCCGGCACCGACCTCCGCGAGGGCGTCTACACGCTTCCGGTGCTGTACGCGCTGCGCGAGAAGGGGACCGACGCGCAACGCCTGCGCGCACTGCTGGCCCAGCCGCCGTCCCGCGACGACGAGGTGGCCGAATGCCTTGCGCTGCTGGTGCGTTCGCCCGGGATGAAGCGCGCCCAAGCCGACCTGCGCCGCTACGTCGATCGCGCTTTCGGCGAACTCGACACACTGCCCGGCGGTCCCGCGAACACCGCCCTGCGCAATCTGGTTCATCGAGCCGTGGAACGCGCGTCCTGACATCGACCGGCACGGTGGGAGAGATTCGATGACGACGACCCTGGATCACGCGCGGATCGCGGACTATTACAAGAAGACCTGGTACGACTATCGCGGTGTCTGGATGAACAAGACGAACCGTGCCATGCACTACGGATACTGGGACGCCCGCACGGTCGACCACGCCGCCTCGCTGTTGATGATGAACCACGAATTGGCGACGCTCGCGCGGATCCCGCGCGGCGCCAGGATTCTCGATGCCGGCTGCGGCGTCGGCGGATCCTCGATGTGGCTGGCCGAGCGGTACGGCGCCGCGGTCGTCGGCATCACCCTGAGTGAGTTCCAGGTCGGCAAGGCGCGCGGCTACGCCGCGGAGCGGTCGCTGTCGGAGCAGGTGGAGTTCCGGCGGGCCGACTACTGCGACACCGGCTTTCCCGACGAATCCTTCGATGTCGTCTGGGCCCAGGAAAGTGTCTGTTACGCCCGCGACAAGAGCGATTTCCTGCGTGAGGCGTTCCGCGTGTTGCGGCCCGGCGGCCGGGTGGCCGTAGAAGACGGCTTCCGGTTCCGCCGCGGGCTCCCGGCGCGCGACGAGTCGCTGATTCTCGACTGGGCCGATGCGTGGGCCTTCCCGGACCTCGACACGATCGACGAATTCCGCACTGCCGCGAAGGAATCCGGATTCGTCGACATCATCGACCGCGATGTGACAACGCACGCGATGCGCTCCTCGCGCCGCCTGCGCCGGGCCGCCGGCATTTTCGCCGCGCCGTCCTGGCTGGGCTGGAAGGCCGGTCTGCGCCCGCGCGAGGCGCATCGCAACCTGGTCGGCGCCCGGCTGCAGTGGGCCGTCCTCGGTGGCGGCCTGTGCGGCATCTCGCTGGTGACCGCCCGCAAACCGGAATAGAAGGAACCCCTCGATGAACAGCATCGAACGCGATGCCGCAACGGCCGCCGTCCCGCTGCGGTGGGTGGGCCCGATCAAGATCACCGGCAATGTGGTGGACGAACTGGTCGAGGTCCCGATGGCCACCTACGAGTCGCCGCTGTGGCCGTCGGTCTCGCGGGGCGCCAAGATATCTCGGCTCTGCGACCGCGGCATCGTCTGCACTCTGGTGGACGAGCGCATGACCCGGTCGGTCCTGCTGGAAGCCGACGACGCCGGTACCGCGCTGGCGGCCGTTCGCCGGCTCCGGGCCACCATGAGTGATCTGCGCCGGATCGTCTCGGAATGCAGCCGGTACGCCGAACTTCTGGACGTCCATCACCAGATCGCCGGCAATCTGCTGTTCCTCCGATTCGAATTCAGCACCGGGGACGCGGCCGGGCACAATATGGCGACCCTCGCCGCCGATTCCCTGCTGACGCATATCATTCATACGCTCCCGGGCCTGCACTACGAATCGGTGTCGGGGAACTTCTGCACCGACAAGAAGGTCTCCGCGGTCAACGGCATCCTCGGCCGCGGCAAGAACGTGGTCGCCGAAATACTGATTCCGCGCACCGTGGTGGAGACGCGACTGCACACCACAGCGCGCCGGGTGGCCGACCTCAATATCCGCAAGAACCTGATCGGGACGAATCTGGCCGGTGGCATCCGCACGGCGAACGCGCACTATGCGAACATGCTGCTCGCGGTCTATCTGGCGACCGGGCAGGACGCCGCGAACATCGTCGAGGGCTCGCAGGGGATCACCTACGCCGACGACCAGGCGGGCGACCTCTACTTCTCGTGCACGCTGCCGAACCTCGTCGTCGGTACCGTCGGCAACGGCAAGTCGCTGGACTTCGTCACCGCGAATCTCACCCGGCTCGGTTGCCGCGCGGCCCGCGAGACCGGCGAGAACGCCCGTCGTCTCGCCGTGGTGACCGCGGCCTCGGTGCTGTGCGGCGAGCTGTCGCTGCTGGCGGCTCAGACGAATCCGGGGGAACTGATGCGGACCCATCTGCATTTCGAACGCTCGCCGTCGGACAGGGAGAACTGAAGTGGCCGTTGCGGTAGGAATTCACGACATCGCGCTCGCGACCGGGCATTACGCGATGGACGTGTCCGAATTGGCGGCCCGGCACGGCGTCGCGGCCGACAAGTACTACATCGGCCTCGGCCAGCGCCGGCAGACCGTTCCGGCCACCGACGAGGACATCGTCACCATGGCCGCCACCGCGGCCCGGCAGATCGTGGCCGAGCACGGCGCGAACGACATTCGCACCGTGCTGCTCGCCACCGAGACCGGCGTCGACCAGTCCAAGGCGGCCGCGATCCACGTGCAGCAGCTGCTGGGGTTGCCGTCGTGCACCCGGGCGGTGGAACTGAAGCAGGCTTGTTACGGCGGAACATCGGCGCTGCAGATGGCCGCCGGACTCGTGCAGCGCGATCCCGGCCACCGGGTACTGGTCCTCGCCAGCGATATCGCGAAATACGATGTCGACTCCGCCGGTGAGGCCACCCAGGGCGCGGCCGCCGTGGCCATGCTGGTGTCGGCGGACCCGGCCGTGGCGGTGCTGGAGCCCGGATCGGGTCTCTACACCGCCGACGTGCAAGATTTCTGGCGGCCCAACTATCGGTCGACTCCGGTGGTGGACGGCAAGCTGTCCGTGTCGGTCTACCTCGAGGCGGTCGAGCAGGCCTGGAAGGATTACGAAGCGCACGGCGGCCGGGCTCTCGGCGACTTCGCGGCCTTCTGTTATCACCAGCCCTTCACCAAGATGGCCTACAAGGCCCACACTCGGCTGCTCGAGATCAACGGCGTCGACCCGGACCGGCTTCGCCTGGACGCGGACCTCGCGCACACCACCGTGTACAACCGCATGATCGGCAACAGTTACACGGCGTCACTGTATGTGGGCCTGTTGTCGCTGCTCGACCACGCGGAAGACCTGAGCGGCCGTCCCGTGGCGCTGCTGAGCTACGGATCCGGTTGTGTGGCGGAGTTTTTCGGGGTGTCCGTCGTCCCGGGGTATCGGAAGCACCTGCGCACCGACGCCAATCAGGCGGCCATCGCGCGCCGCGAGCCCATCGGCTACGAGCGGTATCGCGAGCTCCGGGATTTCGAGTTGCCCGAGAACGGATCTTCGTACACGCTGGAATCCCGTGGCGCCGGCCCCTTCCGGCTCCACGCGGTGCGCGAGCATTCGCGTATCTACCAGGCGCGCCGGTTGATTCAGGTGTGACGATGACCGCACGACGATCGCCCCATCGCCGCTGGCTGCTGCCGAGTGTCCGATCGATGCTGGCGGGCCGGGCGGGCGTCGCGGCCACCGGTGACAGCGCGACCGGAACCGGCCGGGCCGCAGCCAAATTGATCCTCTTCGGCGAGCACGTGGTGGTCTATGGCCGACCTTCCATCTCGATGCCCGTGCCGGCACTGGCGGCGACAGCCACCGCGCGCCGATCGACGGGACCGGTCGTGATCGAGTCGACGCATATGGCAGGGCAGGGACTCACCTCCCGGTTCGGTGACACCGCGGTGTCGCGACTGGCGGTATCGGCGGTCTGCCACCATCTGCGGACACGCGACAAGGGCCTACTCGTCACGGTGCGAAGCGATATCCCGCCCGCGCGCGGACTCGGCTCCAGCGCGGCCATCGCGGCGGCCATCGTCGACGCGGTGGCGGACCTGGGTGGCCGCAAACTGTCCGACGACACCCTGTTCTCGCTCATCCAGGAGTCGGAGGCGCTCGCGCACGGCAAGGCCAGTGGCGTCGACGCGCGCACCGTCATCAGCTCGGGCGGCCCGCTGTGGTTCCACGACGGCGCGGTGCGTCCGCTCGCGGTGGCTGAGGACGACCAACATCGGCCCGTGCTCGTGGTCGCCGACACCGGCGTCGCAGGCAGTACTCGGCGCGCCGTCGCCACGGTGCGACGCCGGCTGTCCGCGCTCGGCGCCGAGGGCGCCGAGCTTCTGGACCGCGTGGCCACGCTCACCGTCGGCGCGGCCGAAGATCTCAGGAACGGCCGGTGGACCGAGCTGGGATATGCCATGACCGTCAATCAGGACATCCTGCGGCGACTCGGAGTCAGCTGCCCGGGTATCGACACGCTGGTGGCGGCCGCGCTGGACGGCGGCGCCCTGGGCGCCAAAATGTCGGGCGGCGGACTCGGCGGCTGTGTCATCGCCCTGACGCCCGATCCCGACGCTGTCGAGCGGGCGTTGCGCTCCGCGGGTGCCCCGCATTGTTTCCGCGTCCCGCTGCATCCGGTGCGCGAATGACCGGCGAACCCGTTGTGGCGGTGGCCAATCCGAACATCGCGCTGATCAAGTACTGGGGCAAGCGCGATGCGGCCCTGCACCTGCCGACCACCACCAGCCTGTCGCTGACGCTCCGGGAATTTCCGACCACGACCACCGTGACGGTGACGTCGGGCCTCGAGACCGACCGGGTTTCTCTCGCCGGCCAGACGGCGTCCGATGCCTTCGCCGGGCGCGTGTCCCGCTTCCTCGATATCGTGCGCGAACTGTCCGGCGACCGCCGAAATGCGGTGGTGGACACCGTGAACACCGTGCCGACCGGGGCCGGCCTGGCCTCCTCCGCGGCAGGTTTCGCCGCTCTCGCGACCGCCGCGTCGGCCGCCTACGGACTGGGTCTGGACCGGGCGGCCCTGTCCCGCCTGGCGCGCCGCGGTTCGGGCAGCGCGGCCCGCTCCGTCATCGGCGGGTTCGCGGTCTGGTGGCGCGGTGAAGGCTTGGGCGCGGAAGGTGACCTGAGCAGTTTCGCCGAACCGATCGACGCGCAGCGGGTGACGCCGGCCTTGGTCGTAGCGTTGGTCGACGAGGGCGAGAAGCCGGTCTCCAGCCGAGAAGCCATGCGCCGCACCGTAGCCACCTCACCGTTCTACCGACCGTGGGTCGAGACCTCGGCCCACGACCTGAGCCGAATGATGTGCGCGCTGCGCGCGGGCGACCTGCCGACCGTCGGGGAAATCGCCGAGGCGAACGCGCTCGGCATGCACGCGACGATGCTCGGCGCCCGGCCCGCCATCCGCTATCTGGCTCCCGCGTCCCTGCGGGTGCTGGACCGGGTGCTGGCGTTGCGCTCCGCGGGTATCGGGGCGTGGGCCACCATGGACGCCGGTCCGAACGTGAAGGTGCTCTGCGATCGGCGGGACAGCGCGGCGGTCGCCGACGCCGTCGCCGATTCGGCCAGGGTGGTGGTAGCGACTCCCGGGGGCGGAGCCGAGCTGGGTGGCGACAGGTCCGTGGGCTCGATGCACGGACCGGAGGGGCAGCGATGATCGTCGTCGATGTTCCGGGCAAGCTTTATGTCGCAGGCGAATACGCGGTGCTGGAACCGGGCAGCCCGGCCGTCCTGATCGGTGTCGACCGCTATGCGCGGGCGCGCCTGCGCGTTACGGGAACGTCGCGCCGCACGATCACGAGCAGCCGGCTTCCCGGCCGAACTGCCGAATTCGTCCGTCGTGGAACACTTTTCGAGCCGGTGCCGCCCGCGGACACCGCGGCGCTGACCCATGTGCTCGCGGCTCTTGCCACGGTGGACCGCTACGCCGCGGAACTCGGGCATGAACCGCTGGGATTCGATCTCGACATCGACTCGCAGCTGGACGATTCGGCGACCGGGCGCAAGTTCGGGCTGGGCTCCTCCGGGGCGGTCACGGTCGCCGTCGTGCGCGCCGCGGCCCGCGCGCACGGGTTGCGGCCGACTGCCGAGACGGAACTGAAACTTGCTCTGCTGGCGCTCTTCTCGGTCGATCCGCACTGTTCCGGGGGAGACGTCGCGGCGTCGGCGCGCGGCGGTTGGGTGTACTACAGGGCTCCCGACCGCGCGCCCTTGGCAGCGGCGCTGCGGCGACCCGGGCGGTCACTCGCAGCGCTGGTGGCACGCCGGTGGCCATTGCTGGAAGTACGGTCCGTACCGCCACCGCGAGAACTGTCGTTACAGGTGGGCTGGGTCGGGCGACCGGCTCGTTCGAGCGATCTGGTGCAGGCGATGAAACGTGCTGTGTCGGAGCATCCTTCGCGGTATCGGCAGTTCGTCACCGCCAGCGAGCACTGTGTCGACGAGCTGGCGGCGGCGTGCGACCGCGAAGACTCTCGCGCGATCACCGGCGCTCTGGACACCGCCGGACGGCTGCTGCGGGATTTGACGGCCCTGTCCGGGGTGGCGATCGAGAGCCCCGAACTCACGCGGTTGCGCCACATCGCCGAAGAACTCGGTGCGGTGGCCAAGAGTTCCGGCGCGGGCGGCGGCGACTGCGGGATCGCGCTGGCCGACCCTTCCGTAGTCCCCGCCCTGCAACGACGCTGGCGGGAAGCCGATATCGAACCCCTGAATCTCCGTGCGATCGGCGGGTCGCTCCGCGTGCGCCTCGAGCGTTCGGCGAGCAAATCGGCGGGAAACACGCCAGACTGACGTGATGCGTGTTGTGATTCAGTTTCGGCCGGAGGCCGATTCCGCTGTTCGTCTCGCCGCGTCGGAGGTGGCCGGGGGTGAGCTGCCCGGATTTACGCTCGATCAGGACTACGGGCCCGTCGTCGCGCCGCAGGGTATCGAGCTGACCGGTTCGTCGGGGGCGCAATGGGATACGGTCGTCGTGCGGGGCGAGGTGGAGGACGAAGCCGCCGCGGCGGCGGTGCGGCAGTCGACCGGCGTGCTCGGTGTTTTCGCCGATCCGACCATTCAACCGGTAATCACGTGCGGCGATTCCGGCGCCGTGGGGACCTGGCACGATGTCGAAACCCTGCTGCACGTACCGGATCTCGCCGCGGCGGGACTGGACGGCACGGGCGTGGCACTCGCGATCGTGGACACCGGCATCAACGCCGCGAAGGTCGGCCAGGTGCGCGGCAGCCGTCCGACCGTCGACGCGGCGCGCAGCTGGAATCCGCAGGGCGTCAGCGGCGCCGCGGGCCAGTTCCCCGTCGACCACGGCACGATGTGCACCTTCGACGCGATGATCGCCGCGCCCGCGGCCACCTTCCTCGACCTTCCCGTGCTGCGCAGTGCCCGGCGAGGCGGCTCGCCCACCGACGGATTGCTGTCCGACGCGCTGGCCGCCTACGCGCACCTGCGCACCGTGCTCACCGACCAGCCGGAGTCGAAGCGCGCCTTGGTGGTCAGCAACAGCTGGGGCGTGTTCTCCCCCGACACCGATTTCCCGGTCGGCAATCCCGGCAACTACTCCGACAATCCGAACCACCCGTTCAACACCATCGTCGGCGCGCTGGCCGCCGCCGGGGCCGACGTCCTCTTCGCCGCCGGCAACTGCGGGCGCGACTGCCCAGACGGCCGGTGCGCCTTCCCGGACCGGCCGATCAACGGAGCCAACTCGCACCCGAGCGTGCTCAGCATCGGCGGCGTCGACACCGGCAACCAGCGGGTGGGCTACTCATCACAGGGGCCCGGTCGCCTGGCCGAGCGCAAACCCGACGTGTGCAGCTACACGCATTTCCTCGGGTCGACGGCATTCGGCGCCGACGCGCCCGACACCGGCACGTCGGCGGCCTGCCCGACCGCCGCCGGGCTCATCGCGGCGTTGCGTACCAAGTATCCGGCCACGGTGGTCTCGCCGGAGCGGTTGCGGGATCTGGTGCAGCGCACCGCGACCCGCCCCGGCGGGACCGAATTCGACTTCGACTACGGATATGGAATCGCCGACGCCCCAGGACTTCTCGAGGCACTGCGCCAGGAGTCCGTACGCGCGTAGCGTGGTGGACATGCAGCTGCTCACCATTCAGCTCCCGCCGGGCGCGACCCTGGCCGACGCCCTGCGGGCGCTGCACCTCACCGCGGCCGACGTCGACGTCGATTACGGCCTGATCGCCGTCGACCCCGACCGGGGAACCTATGCGCTGCGAGTCGACGACCCGGCCGTGGCCCGCGTGGCGGCGGCCGGGTGCACCGTCTTCGCCGATCCGCGCATCGAAACCAACGAGTAACCCCCTCGACGCCCGGCAACAACAAGGGCCTTCACGTTGTGGTTACCGCCGGTGGCCAGATGTGCGGTGCGATATTCGTCGGCTTCTCATCGGCGTTGTGATTCCAGTCGAATTCCGGTTCGGGCGGGCCCCATCGTGCCGGGGCTTCGAAGACGACCGGCTCGGAGCCGAAGTCGGCGTTCGAGAAGGTGGCCGGCCCGGCGAACCGCACCCCCGAGAATCCGGCAGGGCCGTGGAACACCGCCTCGTCGAATTGCGCCCGCCGAACGTGGCCCGCTCGAACCCGACAGGGCCGTCGAAGGTCGCCCTTTCGAATCCGGCGGGGCCGTCGAACGTAGCCTTGTCGAACCGGGTACGTCCGGAAAACACGGCGCCGCCGAAAGCCGCATCCTCCAAGCGAGCGGCACGGAAGTCGAAATCGCTTGTCGACCAGGAGAATTCGGCACCGGCCTGCAGATGGTCGGCGATCACCCGGATGATGGTCTGACGGACCTCGCGGTCATTCTGCCGATATTCGACATGCTCCTCGGTTTCCCCGCCGCCATCGAGCGGAAGGGTGGTCACGAGTTTGGCGCGGCCGCTGTTGCCGTGACCGGGATCGTAGGGCAGCCGCAGGTAGCCGCAGAGGACGTCGATGCATTGTTGCCGACGCGGGCCATCGGATTCGTCGGCGGCACTCGCCATCGCGTACACCCCGGCGATCCGGACCGCGACATCGGTAGCGCCGAGCTGGCCCGCTGCCGCTCCGAAGCGTTCTATGAATCGGCTCTGCTCGATGTCGCGTTGGCGACGGTAGGCAATCACCAGCGCGACAATCCCACCGACCCCGGCGACGATCGTCAATGCGACACGCGTGATATCGATCGGCGCCGCCTTGGCTTCACTGGCGGGTAGAACGGCGTGCAATATCCCGTAGGCCGCGAGCGCGACCGCGAGACCGGCGCCAGTGCGAGCCCGATAGCCGAGAACAGTCCGACCCGACCGACACTGCGGCCGAACATCTTGTAGCGCTTGCCGATCCCAGCACGCAGCGCGGTGGTTCGCTCGCGTCTCTGCGGGGTGGTGGCGCAGCTCGTGCTGCCCGGCATCGTTCGATTGTGACCGATCCCGAGACGGCGCACGCGCGGGGACTCCCCCGTACGATCCCTCACTCCGCCCGGGCGACGTAGTCCTTGGCCGTGATGGTGCGGGCGACTTTCTGGGGAGCGCCGCCGATGAGTCCGCGCCAGGGCAGGTAGGGCAGCAAGCGCACGTTGAGGTTGCGGAAGCCGATCATGGCCTTGCTGCCCGGCGCGTACCAGGCGCCGGTGCCTTCGGCGAACTTCTGGCAGGCGTCGACCATGGGTCGCATGACGCTCTCGTAATTGGCGAAGGCGACGGTGTGATCGCCTGCGGCGGCGGCCAGTTCGCCGGCGAGAGTATAGGCCCCGACCAGGGACAGGTCCGCGCCCTGCCCGGACAGCGGGGAAGCACAATAGCCGGCGTCACCGACGAGGCCGACGCGGCCGGTGTGCCAACTGTCCATGTGGATCTGGACCATGGCGTCGAAGTAGAAGTCCGGCGCGTCGTCGAGATGGGCGAGCAGTTGGGGTACCTGCCAGCCCTGGCCGGCGAAGGTGTCGGCAACGATCTTCTTCTGCTGCCCGGCGTCGCGGTAGTCGTAGTCGATCGTATCCGACGCCCACGCGAAGATCGCCTTGGCTTGGGTGTTGCCGCGGGCGCTGTAGGCCCCGGCGATGGTGCCGGGGGTGTTGTAGTCCTGCTCCCAGTGGTCCAGTCCGAGGAAGTTGGGGATGGTATAGATGCTGATGTAGTAGCCCATGTGCTCGGCGAACCGCGATTCGGGGCCGAAAGCCAGTGTCCGCGTGTGGGAATGGGCACCGTCCGCGCCGATGACCAGATCGAAGGTGCGCGGTGCGGCGTGTTCGAAGCTCACCCGCACCCCGTTCTCGTCCTGCACCAGCTCGGTGATCGAGTCGCCGAAGAGGTACTCGACATTCTCGCGGGTGGCCTCGTACAGCACCCGCGCTAGGTCGCCGCGCTGGATCTCGGTGTCCCCGTTCGCGCCGACACCGTTGAACGTCTCGCTCGAAATGCTCGCGCGAGCTTTGCCGTCGGCGTCGACGTAGGAGGTGCCGCGCTTGCCCGTGCTCAGTGCGTGCACCGCGTCGAGCAGGCCCATGCGCCGCACCACCTCGGTAGCGGTGCCGAGCACGTCGATGGCCTGGCCGCCCTCGCGCAGGGCCGGGGCCTTCTCCACGATCGTCGGGTGAAAGCCGTAGCGCTGCAGCCAGAACGCCAGGGCTGGACCGGCGATGCTGGCGCCGGAGATCAGGACATCGCGATTGCTCATCTGCATGCCCAGAACGCTACAACCGATTTGCGCAAGTGCGCAATACGAATGTCTGAGGCGTTTGCTCTACCATGTGTGGCATGGGAAATCGTGAGGACCTGCTGGCCGGTGCGCGGGCTTGCCTGCTCGACAAGGGCTACGCCCGCACCACCGTGCGCGACATCGCCACCGCCGCCGGAGTCAGCATGGCCGCCATCGGATACCACTTCGGCACCAAGGAGGCACTGCTCACCGAGGCGCTGGCCGACGCCACCCGCGAATGGGGAACCGCCCTCGAGCGGGCGCTGACCCTGATGCCCGAGGGCCCGGCCGATCCGTGGCAGCGATTCGCCGACCGCTGGGATGCGGTGCTGGCCACGATCGCCGCACATAGGGGGGTGTGGTCGGCGACCTTCGATGTCCTCGCCCACCCCGACGTGCGCGCACAACTCGCCGCGAACCTCGGTGAAGCCCGCGCCGGCCTGGCGCGCCTGTTCGACGGCATCGACGAGAACGACACCGCCGCCCGCAGTTCCGGGACCCTCTACCAAGCCCTGCTCACCGGAATCGCGGCCCAATATCTGATCGATCCCGACCATGCGCCCACCGGCCGCGATCTCGCCGATGCTCTGCGCCGAATCACCGAGGCCCCGCATTGAGCGGGTGGAACCCTCCGATCACCAGGCACCTTCGCTGTCCCGCGACGCGGGTGCTCCCAGCATTGGACGCTTCCGCGCTGTTCGGGCGATTTCCGAATGGAAGAATCCGGTCTGTACGACGCCACGCGCGGCAGGGCAACGCGGGGCGTGCATATCGGGAAAGGACCTCATGCAGGCATCGAAGATCCTTGGTTTCGCCACCGCGCTCGTCGCGGCGCCGGTCATGTTGGCAGCGACGGCGGGCGTCGCCGCTGCCGATGCGACCGCGACAGTCACCGCGGGTAACAAGTGGATTGTCGTCTCGGTGACCACCACCAACGGAGACCTGCCCGAATGGTGCCGGGTCGACCCCTATTTCGGTACGCCGCAAACGGTCAGCCTGGAGGTCGCCCCTTCAGGGAACCTCTTCGTCGACAACGTGCCGCCCGGGCCGAGGAAGGTATCGGTATGGTGCCCGAACGGGGGCGCAAGTGTGCACGACGTAGTCGTCCAGGGCTGAGCTGAATAGTCTACCGCCACACCAGTGCCGTGCCCGGCATCGCCACACCAATGCCGGGCAACCCCACCCCCGACCGCCACGCCATCGATTCCGATATCCGACACACAACCAGCAACAACAGTCGTGCTCCACATCGAGACGGCCCCTGAAACCCCGCGGGTCGAGGTTGAACGGCTGCGGGGAGGCGCACGTCAGGGCACGATCAACACAAACTTCCCGGTGAACCGAGACCCAGGACCGGACTACCTACATCGATTCGATCTTCTTGACGAACTCCGGGTGGACCAATGTCCGAGAGGATGCCGAGACTCGCCCCGGCTGCGTCTATTGCGGCGATGCCGGGTGATCGCGGCGGGTACGGCGGATCCTCATGGGGGTAAGCAGATTTCGCCGCCACTCGACGGGGACGACCCGGGCCGGTTCGCGCGTCGAATTCGGTGTCGGTGCCCGCCCGTATTGTCGTCTCATGACCGATATCGGCCCGCTAGCCGCGTTCGTGCGGGCAAGTTTTGGAGATCCTGGAGTGCACGCGGTCGTCCACCGCGGCCGCACCGTGCATGCTGTGCGCCTGGGGCGGTGGATCGGCACCGAGGAAGCTCCGGAACTGATCTGCCATACCGGTGTGGCCGGATGGTCTCCTGACGCTCTGCACCCGACTCGCGCGGCCGTCACCTGCGGCCGCTGCCTCCGGATCCTCGGCGACCATGCCCCGGAAGCCGGTGCGGCGCAGCTGCCGCTGTTCGCCCGCGACCAGCAGCCCGGAATTGTCTAGCAGCCCAGCACCTTTCAGCATCCGGATCACCGTCACGCGGTCCGGTCACCTCACCGGCAGTCCATCTATTCCCGCAAGCTGTCCGGCCGGCGCTCACACGCGGCCGCGTGCCGGATGTGGCGGCGGCTCAGCCGAGGTTGTCGATGCCGAGGGAGAAGTCGAAATTCCCGACGCCGGTGCGGGCCAAGCCCATCGTCAACACGCCCGCTCCCTCTACCCAGTGGGCCATGCTCAGGTCGCCGACGTCCCGCGGGCGCAGTCCGAGGCTCTCGACGAACGCTGACACGCTCGCCTTGGCTTGCGCATCGTCGCCGGCCATGAACACGTCCGCCGGGTCGCCTTTGGCCAGGACGTGACGGAAAAGGGTGTTGAACGCCTTCACGACCTGTGCGCTCGCGGGCGCGGCCTCGGCCACCCTTTGCGCGATGGAGGTGTCGTGCGGGACGGCCAGCCCGGTGCCGGTGGCGTCGAAGGGGTTGGTGATGTCGACGATGATCTTCCCGGCCAGCGCGTCCCCGAACTCGCGGACGGCCGGCACGGCGCTGTCGAACAGCACCGCGAGGATGACGATGTCGCCGGCCGGGGCGGCGCCGAATGTTCCGGCTGTGGCGCCGCCACCGAGTGTTCTGGCCAGGGCCGCGGACTTGGCCGCGTCGCGGCCGATCACCTCGACGGTGTTGCCGCCCTTGATTGCCAGGGTGCCGATGGCGCCGGCCATGTTCCCCGAGCCGATGATGCTGATGCTGCTCATGGTGTGTCCTTTCTCGGATCCAGTGCGTCGGTCGTTGTCTCGCGGTCAGATCGCGGTGGTGCCACCGTCGGCAACCAGCTCGAGCCCATTCACATAGCTCGAGTCGTCCGAGGCGAGGAACAGCGCGATCGCCGCGATCTCTTCGGGGCGGCCCATCCTTCGCCGCGGGATCAGCGACTCGAACGCCGCCTTGGTCTCCTCGTCGAACAGTTCCTCCTGCTTCGCAGTGGCGACCTGGCCGGGTGTCAGGACGTTCACCCGAATCCGCCTGTCCTTCAACTCGTTCAGCCACACGCGGGCCCAGGCCTGCTGCACCGCCTTGCTCCCCGCGTACAGGCTCCACCCGGGGAAGGCCCCGAGCGAAGCGTTCGACCCGGTCATGAAGATCGATCCCTCGTCGTTGATCAGCGGCAGCGCCTTCTGCACCGTGAACAGCGTCCCCCGCGCGTTCAGCCAGAAGGCGGCATGGAACTGCTCCTCGGTGATCTCGCCCAGCTTGCCCGGCTCGCCCATTCCGGCGCTTGCCCACAGGACGTCGATGGAGCCCTTTTCCTTCTCGACCGTGGCGTACAAACGGTCGAGGTCGTTCAGGTCGGCGGCATCGCCCTGCACGGCGGTCACGTTCCGGCCGATCTGCTCGACGGCGTCATCCAGCGCGTCCTGCCGCCGGCCCATGATGAAGACATGAGCTCCTTCGTCTACGAACAACTCGGCGCCGGCCAGCGCCATGCCGGTTGATCCGCCGGTGATCACCGCTACCTTGCCATCGAGCTTTCCCACGATCACTCCCTCGAATTTGTGAATACCCGGAGCAGCCGGATGTCGAGAACGGTCCGGAATTTCTTCGACCGAATTCGCTTGCGCCTCTTTGACGATGTCACCGGCCGGAGTGCGTGTCCAAGACCTCTTTCAGCAGTGGTGATACCTTGGGGGCATTGCCGGACCGGGAGGTTCCATGGATCTGGACCTGCGCAAGCTGCGCTACTTCGTCGCTGTCGCCGACCGGCTGCATTTCGGCCGCGCCGCCGAGGAGCTGCACATCGCGCAACCGGTACTCAGTCGCCAAATCCGCGCTCTGGAAAAGGATCTCGGTGCCGCGCTGTTCACCAGGGACACTCATGGCGTGGAGCTGACCGACGCGGGCCGGCAGCTGCTGGACGACGCCGGCCCCCAGCTCGCCGCGGTGCGCGGGGTCCGGCGTCGGGGGTCCGTGGCCGGCCGCGGGAGCCGGCGGGTGGTG
>NZ_JARWOP010000299.1 GCF_029868745.1 Nocardia wallacei
TCCGTGGGTGGGGGGGGTGGGGGGGGTTCTCATCAATCGTTGTTTCTGCCCCCCCGCGGGTGTCCTCTACTATCCGGGGGTGCCCCGGGGGGGGGCGGGCCCGCCCCCCCCCCCCCGCCCGGGCGGCGCACCCGCCGGCTCCCGGTGACCGTCCCACCGGGCCAGAGACGATCTCATGACACCACCTTGCCGGACACTCGACCTCGGGCGACCGGCCTCGACCGCGCACGACGGCCGCCGGACAACTCGCTCACAAGGATTCAGCGTGACAGCTCGATACGCGTCGGCGAGTCAGGCGCGCCGGATAGCGCGGCCTGACTCGCCGATGTGCGTTGTTACTTCTGGTCGTCCTCGGGGCGGAAGGCCTTGGTGGCGTCCGCGGCCGGGTTCGAGGCCTGGCTCTCGCCGAACGGCTGGGCCTGCCCGCTCTGCCCGGCCTGCCCGCTCTGGCCGAAGTTCAGCGAACCGTACTGCTGACCGGGCTGCGCCGAGATGTGCTGGGTGGCGTTCTCGTCACCGGTCGGCTGCTGCGGGCGCTGCGGCTGCGCACCGTAGGGCGACTGGGCCCCCGGCTGCGCGCCGTACTGCTGGCCGCCGCCGTACTGGCCGGGCTGACTCGGCTGACCCTGACCGTAGGAGGGCTGCTGTCCGTACTGCGACTGACCCTGCTGGCCGTAGGACTGCTGCCCGTACTGCCCGTAGGACTGCTGCTGCGCGGGCTGGCCCTGCTGGCCGTAGCTCTGCTGACCGAACTGGCCGTAGGACTGCTGGCCCGGCTGACCCGGCTGACCGTAGGCGGCCTGCCCCGACTGGCCCTGACCGTAGGACTGCTGGCCCGGCTGGCCGTAGCCGTACCCGCCCGCGGCCGCCGCCGACTTGGGCGCCGGCGCCGACAGGATGCCGGACTCGAACAGCACCGCGACCACCGCGGCCGCCGTCTGCACCAGGCCCAGGAACAGCACCACCCAGGCGCCCCACGCCAGGCTGATCTCGTCGGGCAGGCTGAACGACTGGAACAGCAGGCCCAGGAAACCGGCGGCGCTGGCCGCCGCGGCGGCGCCGACCCAGTTCTGCTTGGGCAGCAGCGACAGGGCCGCCAGCAGACCGCCGAGCAGCAGGAACACCAGCAGCGGCGAGATGCCGACGGCCTTGAAGAAGGTCTCCGACTGGGCCTCGGTCTTCACGCCCATGCCCAGATCCTGGGCCTTCGACGAGGCGAAGGCGGTGAAGCCCAGCAGGAAGTTGATGACGCCCAGCGCCGCGACGCCCACGGTCAAGAAGAACGGCAGCCCTTTGGCGCTCGAGCCGCTCGACTCCGTCGCGCCGGATCCAGCACCGGCACTACTTCCCGTCTGGCCGAAGCTGGGCGCGGAGGAGGGCGTCGGTGCGGGCGCGTTGTACCCGGAGCCCCCGGTCGGGTATGACATGTGGTCGTCTCCTATCGAGTCCTTCATGGTCTACACGGCTGGATGCCCTCACTGACGCTACTGCAATCGCGCCGCCTGGTCACGGGCACCGCGTCCAGGCCGATCCTCGCAGATTCCGCCGTGAACCCGCAGCCCGCTCGAATCGTGATGCAAGCGAAGCGAACGGAGGTATCCGGATGGATCTGAACGAGATGTTCTGCATGGTCGTGCGCACGCTCGGCCTGTGCCACTTGCTGCCCGCTCCCTGAGCCCCTCCCGTCGTTCCGGCCACGAGCATGCCGGGACGAGGGGCCGAATATCGAAGGCCGCCTTCCCAAGACGGGGGAGGCGGCCTTCGCGCGTAGTGCCGTGGTCAGGCGGTGACGCTGGCATTCTCCAGGATGGCCCGGGCCAGGGCGGCGGTCTCGGACGGCGTCTTGCCGACCTTCACGCCCGCGGCCTCCAGCGCGTCCTTCTTCGCCGCGGCGGTGCCCGACGAACCGGAGACGATGGCGCCGGCGTGGCCCATGGTCTTGCCCTCGGGGGCGGTGAAACCCGCGACGTAGCCGACGACCGGCTTGGTCACGTTGGCCTTGATGTAGGCCGCGGCCCGCTCCTCGGCGTCGCCGCCGATCTCGCCGATCATGACGATGAGCTTGGTCTCCGGGTCCTTCTCGAACGCCTCGATGGCATCGATGTGGGTGGTGCCGATGACCGGGTCACCGCCGATGCCGATGGAGGTGGAGAAGCCGAAGTCGCGCAGCTCGTACATCATCTGGTAGGTCAGGGTCCCGGACTTGGAGACCAGGCCGATCGGGCCCTTGCCGGTGATGTTGGCCGGGGTGATGCCGACCAGCGCCTCGCCCGGGGTGATGATGCCGGGGCAGTTGGGGCCGATGATGCGGGTCTTGTTGCCCTTCTCCACGTTGTAGGCCCACGCGTAGGCGGTGTCCTGCACCGGGATGCCCTCGGTGATGACCACGAGCAGCGGGATCTCCGCGTCGATGGCCTCGATGATGGCGTCCTTGGCGAACTTCGGCGGCACGAAGGCGATCGAGACGTCGGCCCCGGTCTCCTTGATGGCCTCCGCGACACCGGCGAACACCGGCAGCTCGACGGCGTTGCCGTCCTTGTCGGTGTGCGAGACGGTGGTGCCGGCCTTGCGGGCGTTGACGCCGCCGACGACCTGGGTGCCGGCCTTGAGCATCAGCGCGGTGTGCTTGGTGCCCTCACCGCCGGTGATGCCCTGGACGATGACCTTGGAGTCCTTGTTCAGGAAGATAGACATTTGACCTGTTTCCTTACTTGGCCGCAGCCAGCTCGGCGGCCTTGTCGGCGCCTTCGTCCATTGTCTGCGCCAGCGTCACCAGCGGGTGGTTCGCGTCGGCCAGAATCTTGCGGCCCTCTTCGACGCGGTTGCCGTCGAGCCGGACGACGAGCGGCTTGTTGGCCTCGCCGCCCAGGATCTCCAGGGCCTTCACGATGCCGTTCGCCACGGCGTCACACGCGGTGATGCCGCCGAACACGTTCACGAACACGCTCTTGACCTGCGCGTCGTTCAGGATGACGTCGAGACCGTTGGCCATCACCTCGGCCGAGGCGCCACCACCGATGTCGAGGAAGTTGGCCGGCTTCACGCCGTTGTGGTTCTCGCCGGCGTAGGCGACCACGTCCAGGGTGGACATGACCAGGCCCGCGCCGTTGCCGATGATGCCGACCTCGCCGTCGAGCTTGACGTAGTTGAGGTCGTTCTCCTTGGCCTTCAGCTCCAGCGGATCGGTGGCGTCGCGGTCCGCGAACTCGGCGTGGTCGGCGTGCCGGAAGTCGGCGTTCTCGTCCAGGGTGACCTTGCCGTCCAGCGCCAGGATCTCGTTCTCCGGGGTGCGGACCAGCGGGTTGACCTCGACCAGGGTGGCGTCCTCGTTGACGAACACCTCCCACAGCTTCTGGATGGTGACCGCGGCCGCGTCCAGCACGTCGGCGGGCAGATGGCCCTGCTCGGCGATGGAACGGGCGAACGCCAGGTCCACACCCTTGACCGCGTCGACCGGCACCTTGGCCAGACGGTCGGGCTTGGTGGCGGCGACCTCTTCGATCTCCATACCGCCCTCGACCGAGCACATGGCCAGGTAGGTGCGGTTGGCGCGATCGAGCAGGAAGGAGATGTAGTACTCCTCGGCGATGTCCTTCGCCTCGGCGACCAGGATCTTCTTGGTGACGTGGCCCTTGATGTCCAGACCCAGGATGTTGGAGGCGTGGGTGAAGGCGTCCTCGGGGGTGGCCGCATACTTCACGCCGCCGGCCTTGCCACGGCCACCGACCTTGACCTGCGACTTGATCATCACAGGCTTGCCGATTTCGGTCGCGATCGCACGGGCGTCCTCGGCCGAGTCCGTGACCCGGCCTTCCGACGAAGGCACTCCGTGCTTCACGAAGAGCTCCTTCGCCTGATATTCGAAGAGATCCATGTACTCACCGTCTCGTCTGCGTTGTTGTACAACGACTTTGTTGGCGGCCCGTCGTCGGAGGCGGGTCGAATCGGACTCTAATCAGTCACATGGAGGGGAAATCAGCCGCATACAGCCTAAGTGGCGCAGGTCACGGGCCCGCATACCGGGCGGTAAAAGCGCTGGCCAAGGCTACCGGCGAGTAGGTTGCCGACACCACGGCAGGTCGAGCCGGAGAAGTCCGGCCCAGGAGACCGACTACTACGAATCGTCGTCGAGTACGCTCACCTCAATGCCCACTCGATAGTGAGATATTCCCTGGTGTTATCGTGATCAATCTCACATGTCAGGACAGATGGACCGCAGCGCTTGCCGAGCTGCAATCGTTTCGTTACCGTCGATGCGGTCGATGTCACAGCACGGTCACGACGTCGGCGGGAACAATACGTCCCGCAGACGACAACTCGCGTCACCACGGTGAGACTCGGAGACGACACAGGAGGACGGCAGGCTTGTTGCAGCACAGCGCTCCGCAGGTAGAGAGCCGCTCCGCAGGCGACCTGTCCGCCGCATCGCGTCATCCCGAGTCGGGCCCGCGCCGATGACCGCCGATCCGTATCAGCACGGACATCGCGCCCAGTCCGCCCGGCGTTACCGGCAGGACGGCGACCATCCGTTCGGCGGTGTGGAGTTCGGCTCCTACACCGGTGCCGCGGCCGTCCCCGCCCAGCACGGCTGGAGCGCCCCGGCCGCGGCCGAGTGGAACAACGCGCCCGCGGAGAACCCGTGGGGCACACCGCCACCCGATGCCCCCGCCTGGGATTCCTGGGGCACGCCGGAAGACGCCGCCGATCAGGGCGATTACGACTACGACTACCGCGCCGCCGACGACGGGTCGAGCACGCACAGCGGCTGGTCACACACCGATCCCGGGCTTGCGGCCATCGCCGACGACGCACCCGCCCGCCCGCACCGCATCGCTCCCCGCCGATCCGGCGCGCATCGCATGCCCGTACCGCCCGCCGCGCTCAAGGGCCGCGCGGCCGTCGTCGCGGTGGCCGCGGGCGCGGTCGTCGCCGCCGGGCAGGCGACCATGCAGTCAACGGGCCAGAGCCCCTCCTCGACCACCGACTACCAGGCCGACGGGCAGGTGCACGAGATCGCGGCGCAGGCCGTGAGCGTCGCCGACCCGGCCGCCGCCGGACCGCAGCAGCAGTCCTCGCAGCTGGTCAGCGTGGCCCCGGTGACCGACCTCAGCCAATTCAGCGACATCCTGCAGCACGGTGAGCAGTTCGCGGCCGACCTGGCCGCCCAGGAAGCCGCCAAGCTCAAGCCGCTGTACACGAAGTTCGCCTACGGCAACTTCACCTCCAGCTTCGGATTCCGCTGGGGCGCACCGCACGAGGGCGTGGACATCGCCGCCCCCATCGGCACCCCCATCTACGCCGTCGAGGACGGCACCGTCATCGACGCCGGGCCGGCCTCCGGTTTCGGCATGTGGGTACGGCTGCGACACGACGACGGCACGGTCACCGTGTACGGCCACGTCGACACCACCACGGTCAGCGTCGGCCAGCGCGTGATGGCGGGCGATCAGATCGCCACCGTCGGCAACCGCGGCTTCTCCACCGGCCCGCACTGCCACTTCGAGGTCCACCCCCACGGCGGCTCCGCGATCGACCCACTCCCCTGGCTCGCGTCCCGCGGCATCTCGCTCGGACCCGAGCGAGACTGAGCCGCAGGCAGTTTCCTTTCGTCTACTACAGCTTGACCAGGGTGCGGCTGTACTGGGGGATGAGGCGGATCTTGCCCGCGGTGCCGAAATCTATGGTGACCGTGGCGAGGGCGCCGAAGCCCTCGGCGGCGACCACTCGGCCCAGGCCGTACTTGTCGTCGCTGACGCGGTCGCCGACGGCGAGCACCAGGTCGGTGTTGTTGCGCTTGCCGGAGCCGCCGGGGGCCGGGCGGCGGGGGCCTCGATCGCGCAGGCCGGGGCGCTGATCCCAGCCGTCGCCGCGGGTCCAATCCCGTTCCAGCCCATCGTCGTCGCCGCGGCGGCGGAATCCGCGAGTGACCGTGGCGGCGGGCTCGAGGCGCTGCCAGTCGACCAGGTGGCCCGGAATCTCCTGCAGGAACCGGGATTCCGGGTTCGACACCGGCTGACCCCAGCCCGATCGCACCACCGCGCGGGTGAGATACAGCCGGCGGCGGGCGCGGGTGATGCCGACATAGGCGAGGCGGCGCTCCTCGGCCAATTCGGTCGGGTCGCCCAGGGCCCGCATGTGCGGGAACTGCCCGTCCTCCCAGCCCGTCACGAACACCACCGGGAACTCCAGGCCCTTGGCGGTGTGCAGGGTCATCATCGTCACCACGCCCGAACCCTCGTCGGGAATCTGGTCGGTGTCGGCGACCAGCGACACGCGCTCCAGGAAGGCCGCCAGTGAGCCCGGCTCCGGCTCACCCTCCGCGGCCTCGGGCACCAGGCCCTCCTCTTGGGCCGCGGCCACGTTGTTGCGTGCCTCGGAGCTGAATTCCCGGGCGACGCTGACCAATTCGTTGAGGTTGTCCAGACGGGCGCCGTCCTGCGGATCGTCGGAGGCCTCCAGTTCGGCGCGGTAGCCGGTGCGCTCCAGGACGGCCTCGACAACATTGCCGACATCGGGGAAGTCCAGATCCTCCTGCGCGCCGGCCGCTCGGATCCCGTCCAGCAGATCCATGAATCCCGCGATGGCCCGCTGCGCCCGCGTGTTCAGCAGCGCGACCTTGCCGTCGGCGGCGTCGCGCAGGGCGGCGGCGAAACCGATGCCGCGCTGCTCGGCGTGCACGACCACGCACGCCTCGGCGCGGTCGCCGATGCCGCGGCGCGGGGTGTTGAGGATGCGGCGCAGGCTCACCGCGTCGTCCGGATTCTCCAGGACGCGCAGGTAGGCGACGATGTCGCGGACCTCCTTGCGCTCGTAGAACCGGACGCCGCCGACCACCTTGTAGGGCAGGCCCATCCGGATGAAGATCTCCTCCAGCGCGCGGGAGTTGTTGTTGGTGCGGTAGAAGACCGCCACGTCGCTGTAGTTGTAGTCGCCCTGGTCGGCCAGGCGGTCGATCTCGCGGGCCACGAACGAGGCCTCGTCGTGCTCGTTGTCGGCGACGTAGCCGACGATCAGGTCGCCGTCGCCGGAATCGGTCCACAGCTTCTTCTCGCGGCGGCCCTCGTTCTTGGAGATCAGCGAGTTGGCGGCGGACAGGATGTGCTGGGTGGAGCGGTAGTTCTGTTCCAGCAGAATCGTTTCGGCGTCCGGGAAATCGCGTTCGAATTCCTCGATGTTGCGGATGGTGGCGCCGCGGAACGCGTAGATCGACTGGTCGGCGTCACCGACGACGCACAGTTCGCTGGGCGGTACCGCGTCCTCGCGGCGCACCGGGGTGAACTCCGGATCGGCGGCCGACGCCCCGGCATCGGCATCGTCGACCTCGGCCTCGGCGTGGTGGCCGACCAGTTCCCGGATCAGTACGTACTGCGCGTGATTGGTGTCCTGGTACTCGTCGACCAGCACGTGCCGGAATCGGCGGCGGTAGTACTCGGCCACCTGCGGGTGGTGCTGCAGCAGCGCGACCGTCTCGCCGATCAGGTCGTCGAAGTCCAGCGCGTTCGCCGCGCGCAGCCGCCGCTGGTACTCGGTGTAGACCTGAGCGACGATGCCGGGCAGCTCGCTCTCGTCGGATTCCGCGTCGGCCGAGGCGGTTTCGGGATCGATCAGTTCGTTCTTGAGATTCGAGATGGCGGTGGCCAGCAGGCGCGGCGAGTACTTCTTCGGGTCCAGGTCCTGGTCGCGGATGATCATGGCCAGCAGGCGGCGCGAATCGTCGGCGTCGTAGATGGAGAAGTTGGAGTTGCGGCCCGGCAGCAGCCCGGCCTGGGTGCGCAGGATCCGCACGCAACTGGAATGGAACGTGGACACCCACATATTGGTGGCGCGCGGGCCGACCAGTCCGCTCACCCGCTCGCGCATCTCCGCGGCGGCCTTGTTGGTAAAAGTGATGGCCAGGATCTGGCCAGGTGTCACGCCGCGGGCCGCCAGTAGGTAGGCGATGCGGCGGGTGAGCACCGCCGTCTTGCCCGACCCCGCGCCCGCGACGATCAGCAGCGGCGAACCCGAATGCATCACCGCCGCCCGCTGCTGCGGATTCAGGCCCTCGAGCAGCCCCTCGGCCCGTTCTCGCGCGCGGTCGGCGGGCTCCGCACCCCCCGCCGGCCGTCGGTTCAGCTCGTCCCCCTCGGTCCGCTCCGGGCGTTCGGAATCTGCCGGTTCCGAAGCAGAGCGCGTCTTGTCAGCCACCGTCGTCTCCATCGTCCATCCACGCTACCGGCGGGCACCGACATCCTGTAGTCCGGTGACGCACTCCGCAGCCGCGAGAACGAAGAACTGTTTGGCTCGCCTCGGGGCCCGTGGCAGACTGGCGGCATGACCAGCGCTCTCGCGTCCACTTCCGCTCGGCTGAGCACAGCCCGTCGTGGTCACCGACCTTGCACCTGAGCGCATGTTTCGACGGGGGACAATGAAAGACCCACCGGGTCTGTTTCACGGTGAAAGAACCGATCGGTAACGGGGTGGGGCCGCGCACCGATCGAAGTTCTGACACGAGGAGAGAAAGTATGAGTACCTCTACGACCGAGACCGGGTCCGATTCCGCGCTGCCCAGCAGCGAGGCGGAGATCGATAAACTCCGCAAGGAGATCGACCGGCTCGACGCCGAGATTCTCGCCGCGGTCAAGCGGCGCACCGAGATCTCGCGGATCATCGGCCGCACCCGGATGGCCAACGGCGGACCGCGCCTGGTCCACTCGCGGGAGATGAAGGTGCTGGAGCGGTTCAGCGAACTCGGCCAGGAGGGCCACACCCTCGCCATGCTGCTGCTGCGCCTCGGCCGCGGCCGGCTCGGCCACTGACCACACGCGGCGCTCCCGAGCGCCGCTGCCCCAGAGACCGCCCCGGTGTTTTCGCCCGGGGCGGTTTTCTTCTGCCCGGATGCCGCGCTACGGCAGCGCGATGTACTTGGTGGACAGATATTCGTCGATGCCCTCGAAACCGCCCTCACGGCCGAAACCGGACGCCTTCACGCCGCCGAAGGGCGCGGCGGGGTCGGAGATGACGCCGCGGTTGATCCCGACCATGCCGGATTCCAGGCCCTCGGCAATGCGCAGGGCGCGGTCCAGATTCCGGGTGTAGGCGTAGGCGACCAGACCGAATTCGGTGTCGTTGGCGGCGGCCAGACCCTGCTCCTCGGTATCGAAGCCGACGATCGGCGCAACTGGGCCGAAGACCTCTTCGCGCAATATGCGGGCCGACTCGGGCACCTCGGACAGGATCGTCGCCGGGAAGTAGTAGCCCGGCCCGCCGGGGGCCTTGCCGCCGAGGGCGACCTGTGCGCCCTTGGCGACCGCGTCGTCCACCAGTTCGGTGACGGTATCGAGCTGGTTCTGGTTGATCAGGGGACCCAGCGTGGTGGACGGGTCGCTGCCGGGGCCGAGCTTCACCTCGCCCATCGCGGCGACGAACTTCTCGGTGAATTCGGCGCGCACCGAGTTGTGCACGTGGAAGCGGTTGGCCGCGGTGCACGCCTCGCCGCCGTTGCGCAGCTTGGCGAGCATGGCGCCCTGGACGGCGGCGTCCACGTCGGCATCCTCGAACACCACGAACGGCGCGTTGCCGCCCAGCTCCATCGAGGTGCGCAGCAGGCCGTGCGCGGACTTCTCGACCAGCGTCCGGCCGACCTCCGTGGAGCCGGTGAACGTCAGCTTGCGCAGGCGGGAATCGGTGAGCAGCGGTTCGGTGACGGCGCTGGAACGGCTGCTGGTGATCACCGACAGCACGCCCGCGGGCAGACCCGCGTCGGCGCACAGCCGCGCCAGCAGCAGCATGGTGAGCGGGGTGGCGGAGGCCGGTTTGACGATCATCGTGCAGCCCGCCGCGAGGGCCGGGCCGATCTTGCGGGTCCCCATGGCGAGCGGGAAGTTCCACGGCGTGATCGCCAGGCAGGGCCCGACCGGCTGCTTGTGCACCACGATGCGGCCGGTGCCGGTGGGCGCGGTCTGGTAGCGGCCGTGCACGCGGACCGCCTCTTCGCTGAACCAACGGAAGAACTCGGCGCCGTAGCGCACCTCGTTGCGGCTCTCCGGCAGTGCCTTGCCCATCTCCAGGGTCATCAGCAGCGCCAGGTCCTCGGTGCGCTCGACGATTCGGTCGTAGACCGCGCGCAGGATCTCCGCGCGATCGCGGGACGTGGTGGCGGCCCATTCGCCCTGGGCCGCGACCGCGGCGTCCAGGGCGCGGACCGCGTCCGCCGGGGCGGCGTCGGCCACGTGGGTCAGCGGTTCGCCCGTCGCCGGATTCTCGACCGGGAACGTCGCGCCACCGGTGGCATCCACCGGCCCGCCGATCCACAGCTGCGTAGGGACTGAATCGAGGAGTTCGCGTTCGGACACCATGCCCCAAGCCTACGAGCCGACGCGGGCGCCCGACGGAACCAGCGCGGTACGTATCGGGTGGGTAATGTCGAAGTTTGTGAGCAGCGACATCACCGCGACGGCGGCCTGGCGGAAAGTGCGCGATCATCATTCGGCCATTGCCGACCGGCACCTGCGCGAGTTCTTCGCCGAAGATCCGGAACGCGGGCGGGACCTGACCATCGAGGTCGCCGACCTGCACATCGACTACAGCAAGCACCGTGTCACCCGCGAAACCCTCGATCTGCTGGTCGAATTGGCCGAGGCGGCGGGGGTGCCGCGCCGCCGCGACGCGATGTTCGGCGGCGAGCACATCAACACCTCGGAGGATCGCGCGGTCGGGCACGTCGCGCTGCGGCTGCCGCCCGGTGCGTCGATGACCATCGACGGCGCCGACGCCGGCGCCGAGGTGCACGAGGTGCTGCGCCGGATGGGCGAGTTCACCGACGCGCTGCGTTCGGGGCAGTGGCGCGGCGCGAGCGGCGAGCGCATCCGCACGGTGGTGAACATCGGCATCGGCGGTTCGGACCTGGGTCCGGTGATGGTGCATCAGGCGCTGCGGCACTATGCCGACGCGGGCATCTCGGCGCGGTTCGTCTCCAACATCGATCCGGCGGACCTGACCGCGAAGCTCGACGGCTTGGACCCCGCGACGACGCTGTTCATCGTTGCGTCCAAGACGTTTTCGACGCTGGAGACGCTGACCAACGCGACCGCCGCGCGCCGCTGGCTGGTCGCCGCGCTGGGCGAGGACGCGGTCGCCAAGCATTTCGTGGCGGTGTCCACCAACGCGGAACGGGTGTCGGCGTTCGGGATCGACACCGCCAACATGTTCGGTTTCTGGGATTGGGTCGGCGGGCGCTACTCGGTGGATTCGGCGATCGGGCTGTCGGTGATGGCGACCGTCGGCAAGGAGCGGTTCGCCGAATTCCTGGCCGGGATGCACAGCGTCGACGAGCACTTCCGGACCGCTCCCCCGGCCGCCAACGCGCCACTGTTGCTGGGTCTGCTGGGGGTGTGGTACTCGAACTTCTTCGGCGCGGAATCCCGTGCGGTACTGCCGTATTCGAACGATCTGTCCCGCTTCCCGGCCTATCTGCAGCAACTGACGATGGAGTCCAACGGCAAGTCGGTGCGCGCCGACGGGACCCCGGTCGCCACGTCGACCGGGGAGATCTTCTGGGGCGAGCCCGGCACCAACGGGCAGCACGCCTTCTACCAGTTGCTGCATCAGGGCACGCGGTTGATCCCGGCGGATTTCATCGGCTTCGCCCGGCCCACCGACGACCTGCCGACCCGCGACGGCACCGGCAGCATGCACGACATCCTGATGAGCAACCTGTTCGCCCAGACCAAGGTGCTGGCGTTCGGCAAGACCGCCGCCGAGATCGCCGCCGCGGGCACCGACCCGAAGCTGGTGCCGCACAAGGTGATGCCGGGTAACCGGCCCACCACCGCGATCCTCGCCGAGCGGCTCACCCCGGGGGTGGTCGGACAGCTGATCGCGCTGTACGAGCACCAGGTGTTCGTGGAGGGCGCGATCTGGGGCATCGACAGTTTCGATCAGTGGGGCGTGGAACTGGGCAAGCAGCAGGCCCTCGAGCTGGAACCGCTGCTGACCGCCGCCGAGGATCCCGCGCCGCAGCCGGATTCGTCGACGGATGCCTTGATCCGGTGGTACCGCGCGCGGCGGTAAGGCAGGTACCGTCACGACCATGACGTCGGTTGCACGACATGTGCTGTGGTTTCTGCCGATGCTGTGGCTGGGTATGGTGCTGGCGATCTCGTTCCTCGAGGCGCCGCTGAAGTTCCGGGCGCCGGGCATCACGCTCGCCCTGGGCCTCGGTATCGGTCGCCTGGTGTTCCGAGCGCTGAATATCGCCGAGGCAGTGCTCGCGGCGGTGCTGGTGGTGGCCGCTCTCGTGGTCGGGCCGTCGGGCGCGACGTGGGCGTGGCTGATCGCGGCCGCGGTCGTGCTGGCCGTGCAGGTGGTCGTCGTCCGCCCGCCGCTGACCCGCCGCTCCGACCGCGTGCTGGCGGGCGAGGACGGGCCGCGGTCCACCGCGCACTACTGGTACATCGGTTTCGAGGTGCTGAAGGTGATCGCCCTCATCGGGCTGGCGGTCGCGGCGGCGCCCTGATCCCTTCGCGGCCCACGACATCCCGCGCCGGAAGCGTGTACTTGCTCGTAGGATGAACCGGCACGACCGAATTGGGGGCATGCGCGGAAAGCGGCGCGGCGGTACACCGGTACGCGGGGGAACTCGTCTCGGGAGGGTCCATGTCCACCGTCTTTCGCGCCGCCGCACCGCAACCCGGCGACGCCGCCGACCTCGGTCCGCTCCAGAACCTGCCCGGAACCTGGATGGGCACCGGATTCAGCCTCGCCGAACTGCCGGACCACGAAGGCGGCGCGCCGTTTCGGTTGCGCCTCAACGCCACTCACGAGACGCTGACCTTCACCGAGATCGGCGCGCCCATCCTGAACCGCGGTAACCTCCAGGACGACATCGTCTTTCGCGGACTGCACTACCTACAGCAGATCTCCGACGCGCAGACCAGCGAATCGCTGCACGTGGAGAACGGCATGTGGCTGTTCGTGCCACCGACTTCCGCGCCGACCTCGGGGCCGACCGTGGTGCGGATGGGCAACATTCCGCACGGCGACTCCTTCCTGGCCCAGGGCGCCCCGATGGCGGATGTCCCCGGGGCGCCGGACATTCCGCCGCTGGACTCCACGCCGCGCGGCTTCATGTTCGGCCAGGGCTACTTCCCGCCGACCGGAACCCAACTGCCGCCGGGCATTCCGGACGAGACCCTGCGCAACCCCGCGGTGCTGCTGCGCCGGGTGCTGAAGGAACAGACCGTGCTGCACACGACCACCCTCGACGTCCGGACGGGCCCGGCCGATATCCGCAATATCGGCTTCGTCACCTCGAACGCGGAGGCCGTCGCGCTGCGGTCCGTGCTGTGGATCGAAACGGTGCAGCGGCCCGACGGCACCGAAACCCTGCAACTCCAGTACAGCCAGCATGCGACCCTGCGGTTTCCGGCGGGACCGCAGCCCGACCCCGCCGTGCCGGTCGACTGGCCCCACCTGCAGGTCGCCACGCTGGTGAAGCAGTAGGGCGCGCCGTCAGACGAAGGCGCGCTCGATGATGGCCCCGGTGTCGACGCCGACCGGCAGCGTCCCGAACGCGATGCCCCAGTCACCGCCGAACCTGGTGGCGCAGAAGGTGTCCGCGACGGCGGCGTGCCCGTGGCGGACCAGCTGCGCGCCCTGTAGCACCAGCGCCATCAACTCGACCACGCGGCGGGCGCGGTATTCGATGTCGGTCAGATCGGTGAGTTCCTTGCCGATGCGGTCGATCGCGTCGTCGAGATGGTGGTTGCCGCCGCGCGCCAGGGCGACCTCGTTGAAATAGGCCTCCACCGTTTCGGGCTGTCGGCCCATCGCGCGCAGCGCGTCCAGCGCCGCCACGTTCCCGGAGCCCTCCCAGATCGACATCAGCGGCGCCTCGCGATACAACCGCGGCATCCCGGATTCCTCGACATATCCGTTGCCGCCCAGGCACTCCAACGCCTCGGCCGCATGCGCGGGGGCACGCTTGCAGACCCAGTACTTCGTGACCGCCAGCGCGATGCGACGCAGCGCCGCCTCGGCCGGATCGGCGGTGGCGCGGTCGGTGGCCCCGGCCAGGCGCATCATCACCGTGGTCGCCGCGTCGGACTCGATGACCAGATCGGCGAGGACGTTGCGCATCGCGGGCTGGTCGATGAGCTTGGCGCCGAAGGCTTCTCGATGCCGTGCGTGATGCACCGCGTGCACCACGCCGACCCGCATCCCGGTGGCCGAGCCGATCACACAGTCCAGCCGGGTCATGTTCACCATCTCGATGATGGTCTTGACCCCGGCGCCCTCCGCGCCGACCAGCCAGCCCACCGCGTTCTCGTACTCGATCTCCGAGGAGGCGTTGGACTTGTTGCCGAGTTTGTCCTTGAGCCGTTGCAGCCGAAGCGGATTGCGGCTGCCGTCGGGCAGCACCCGGGGCAGCAGGAAACACGACAACCCGCCGGGCGCCTGGGCGAGGGTGAGGAACATGTCCGACATCGGCGCGGAGGTGAACCATTTGTGCCCGACGATGCGGTAGGTGCCGTCGGACTGCGGCGTGGCCGTCGTGGTGTTGGCCCGCACGTCGGAGCCGCCCTGCTTCTCGGTCATCGACATGCCCGCGATCAGGCCGGACTTGGACGAGGGCTCCCGCAACCCGAAATCGTATGTGCGCGAACCCAGCAGCGGCTCGAACCGGGCCGAGAGTTCCGGGTTGTGCCGCAGCGCGGGGACGACCGCGTAGGTCATCGAGATCGGGCACATGTGACCGGCGTCGGCCATACCCCAGGTGTAGAACTTGGCGGCGCGGGCGGTATGCGCGCCGGGACGCTCGTCGAGCCAGGGACTGCCGTGCAGGCCGTGGGCCACGGCCACCCGCATCAGCTCGTGCCAGTACGGGTGGAACTCGACCTCGTCGACGCGGTGGCCGTAGCGGTCGTGGGTGTGGAGCACCGGCGGGTTGTCGTTGGCCAGGCGTCCCCACTCCTGCGCCACGGAACCGCCTGCGAGCGCGCCCAATTCGCGCACCTCGGCCTCGGCCCAGCCCGCGCCCTCCCGGTGCAGCCCCTCGAGTAGCGCGGGATTGCGGGAGAAGTCGAACGGGACGAGGTCGGGAACCTGGTTGAACACTTCGTGGGTGAGCATGGTGGACTCCTATTCGTGCAGGCCCAAGGCCCGCAAGGCGAAAGTGACGAGTTCGGGCACCACCGCTTCGCCGTGTAGCCCGTCGGCCAGCGGACCGACCAGCACCTCGCCGATGGCGCCGACCAGGGCGGCCGCGCTGACCCGCGGATCCTGCGGCGGCAGTTGGCCGTTCGCGACGCCCTCGGCGACCGCCGACTGGAAGGTCTCGGCGAAGGCGCGGCGGAACCGCAGCCGCTCGGTATCGACCGCCGCGTCGACCGGCTCGGCCAGCAGTACGTAGGCCAGCTTCGGGTTCTTCAGCGCGCGGCCCGCGAAGGTCTCCACCGCGGCGGTGACCCGGTCCACGGAGGTGCCCTCGGCGCCGGCCGCCGCCACCGCCGCGACCTCGCGGGTGACCACATCGCGGAAGACCGCCGTCACCAACTCGGTCTTGCCGCTGAAGTTCTTGTAGACGGTGCCGGTGGCCACGCCCGCCTCGGCCGCGACGGCCGCCATGGACAGACCCGAGAACCCGCGCTCGGACAGCACCCGGGCGGCGGCGTGCACGATCGCGCCCGCCTGCGCGTCGAGGCGGGCCTGCACGGCAGGGGTTCTGCGGTAGGCCATGCAAGAAGTGAATCACGGATTCATTTCTTGCCGCAAGGGGGTATGGTCGGGTCGGGAACGGCACGCCGCGCGGGTCGCGGCGGTCGACGACAGCGAGGAGCGGACGTGGCCGCAGACACCTTCGACACAGCGATGCCGCCCGGTGGAACGGCGGTTCGGTCATGAGCGTCCGGATCGAACGCAACGGCCCGGTGTGCACGGTGGTATTGGATCGCCCGGAGGCCCGCAACGCCGTCGACGGACCCACCGCACAGGCGTTGGCCGACGCCTTCCGTGAGTTCGATGCCGACCCGAAGGCCTCGGTGGCGGTGCTCTGGGGCGCGGGTGGCACGTTCTGCGCGGGCGCGGACCTGAAATCCCTTGGTACCGAACGCTCCAATCGAGCGGCCGCCGACGGCGACGGGCCGATGGGTCCGACCCGGATGCGGCTGTCCAAGCCGGTGATCGCGGCGGTCTCGGGCTACGCGGTGGCCGGCGGACTGGAGCTGGCGCTGTGGGCGGACCTGCGAGTTGCCGAGCAGGACAGCACCTTCGGGGTGTTCTGCCGGCGCTGGGGTGTGCCGCTCATCGACGGCGGCACGGTGCGGCTCCCCCGCCTGATCGGCGCGGGGCGGGCCATGGACATGATTCTCACCGGCCGCGCCGTCGGCGCCGCCGAGGCGTTGCAGATCGGGCTGGTGAACCGCGTCGTGCCGCCGGGCGAATCCCGCACGGCCGCAGAACAACTCGCCGCCGAACTGGCCGCGCTGCCGCAGACCTGCCTGCGCTCGGACCGGACCTCCGCGCTGGAGCAGTGGGGGCTGGACGAGGAGGCCGCGATCGGCAACGAGTTCCGCCACGGCCTGACCGCGCTGTCGGACGCGGAGGGTGCGCTGGCCGGTGCCCAGCGCTTCGCGTCCGGCGCGGGTCGCCACGGGGCCTCGGCGTAGTCGAGCGGGAGCGGCCACCGGTGACGAATCGACTCGGTGTCGTCGACGAGATCTTCCTGCGCACGCATCGCGGCCTCGGTACGCCGATCGTCCTGCAAGGGTTGTGGCGCACCGCCGATCGGGTGACACCGGCCGTGCTGGAGCAGGTGCACGCGGCGTTGCGCGTCGGCCCGCTGGGGCGGCGGGTCGTGCGTCCGCGGGTGCCGGGCGCGCGCCCGTCCTGGCGGGCCAACGACTCGGCGCATCCGCTGCGTATCGCCGACCGCCCGCTCCCGGCCGCGGAGCTGCTGGACTGGGCGGACCCGCAGGGGTCGGATCTCGATCCGGAGTTCGGGCCGGGGTGGCGGTTGTCGGCGACGCGGCTGGACGACGGCGGGTCGGTGGTGTCGCTGACGTGTTCGCACGCACTCGCCGACGGGCGCGGCCTGACGATCGCGGTCGACCGGGCGCTGGCCGGGGCGGCCGGGGCGCACGGCGCGGAAATCGCGGCGGCGGAGTCGGATTGGGCCGATGCGCGGCGGCAGTGGTCGATCGTGCTGGGCGGCACGGCGCGCGCGCTGCGACGCGGCGTGCCGAGTCGGCCGACCGCACCGGCCGCGCGGGTCACCAGCGCGGGACGGCACGCGACATGCGGTGCCGTGCTGCAAGTTCCGGCGGCGGACTGGGAGCTGGTAAGTGCCGCGCACGGCGGGACCGCGAACAGTCTATTCGTGTATCTCGTCGCGAAGATGCTGTGGGACAGCGGGTTTCCCGAACCTACCATCGACGCCAGTGTTCCGGTCGACACGCGGGCGGAGCCACGGGTGGACAACGACATGGCGATGACCGAGGTCACGGTCACGCGCGCCGATACGCCCGCGACGTTGCGCGAGAAGTGCCGGGCCGCATACGAACACCGCATGTCCGCGCCGAGCGGGCTGCCCGAGGAACTGCTCCAGGTGCTGCCCGAGCGGCTGGCCTACCGTCTGTCGCGGGGAGCGGGTGAGCGAGATGTGCTGTGCTCCAATATCGGCGCGCTACCGGCGTCGCTCACCCACCTCGGCCCGCACCGCTGCACCGGCGTCGCGGCGCGCGCCATCCATCCCGGACTGTCGCGGTCCCAGCTGCCGCGAACCCGCCTGTCGGCGTACCTCTCCCGCACCGCACACACCTACACACTCGCGCTGGTTTCGCTGGATCCGGACCACATCGACCGCGCCGAATCCCTCCGAGCGTTCGCGACAGCCACTCTCGACTCGCTCGACCTGCCGAACACCAGGTGGTGACTCGGCGGTGGCGCACCGCACTGTGCGCCTTGCCCGGATAACTTACGATCGTGCGCGCACCGGTGCCGATGCGGACGAGACCCGGGCGCGCACATGCTCCGGGAGGTCGATATCCGACGCGAGATCCGCTGCGGGAACCGGCTTTTCGAAGACCTGGCGGACCGGTAGTACACCTGCCCAGACGTCGGAACCGAGATCTGCGGGATCATCGCTGGGCCCGGCGGCCCGGGTCTTCACCGAAGCCTCGGTGAGGTCGAGCGCGAGAACCATGGTGGCGGCCAGTTCCTTGTTGGTCGGCGGGCGGACGTAATCCCAGGAGCCGGGCGCGGCGTGCTCGACCACGGCGCGCAGGCCGTGCAGGCGCTCCTCCCGATCGGTGAGTTCGACGGCCCGCCCGTGGATCACCGCCGAGCGGTAGTTCATCGAGAAATGCATGGCCGAGCGGGCGTAGACGATGCCGTCGAGGTGTGTGACGGCCACCGACACGGGTTCGGCGAGGGCGGCGCGCAGATTCCCGGCGCCGGTGGAACCATGCAGGTAGAGCGTGTCGCCGTCGCGACCGTAGGTGGTCGGCAGCACCACCGGCGCGCCGTGCAGCAGCACGCCGAGGTGGCAGATCAGACCGTCGTCGAGAACCGCGTCCAGCGCGCCGCGATCGGCGGCGGCGCGGTCCCGGTAGCGCGTGAGAGTGCTGCGCGAGGTCGGGGAAAGCGGGGTCCGGGCGGCACGTGACTCGGTCATGTCACCAGCATGTTCCCCACAATGGCATCATTGAACGGCCAATTCGACAGAAGAATGAAAGACCACTTCATGAGCGCTGCGGAGGAGTTGATTCTCACCGTCGACCGCGGTTCCGCCCGGCCGATGGCCGTTCAGGTCGCCGACGGCCTGCGCGCGGCGGCGGCCGAGGGGCGGCGCCCCGGGCGCGGCGCCGTGGGCGCCCCCCCCCCCGCGCCCCGCCCCGGGCGGGGCCCGCCCCCCCCCCCCCCCGCCCCCCGCCCCCCCCCCCACCCCCCCGCCGCGGGGGC
>NZ_JARWOP010000300.1 GCF_029868745.1 Nocardia wallacei
GATGTCGTACGGGCCTCCGGCGGAGGCACTTTCCGTTCCTCCGGTGACCTGGACGCGGTAGCCGCGTCACT
This sequence comes from Nocardia wallacei, assembly GCF_029868745.1. GTDB lineage: Bacteria > Actinomycetota > Actinomycetes > Mycobacteriales > Mycobacteriaceae > Nocardia > Nocardia wallacei_B. The sequence goes on from NZ_JARWOP010000300.1 coordinate 72, forward strand.
GGCGCGGGGGGGGGGGGGCCCCCCCCCGGGGGGGGGTGACAAGGTGGGAGCCCCCCACCCGCGCCGCGGCCCCCCCCGCCCCCCCCGCCCGCCCGCCGCCCCCTCTCCCCCCCTCTCCTCTCCCTTGCCGCTGCCCCCCTCCCCACCCCCCCCCCGCCCCCCCCCCCCCCCCCCCCCCCCCCCCCCCCCCCCCCCCGCGGCCCGCTTCCGACATTCGCGATGACGGCGCCCGGAATGTTCGGCGTCGCCTCGCCCGAGTTCCATCACCGAGAACCACCCGAGATCCGCTTTCCGGGGATCCGGCTCGACCTGGCAAACCTGTTGCAGCAGGAACAGGAGCTTATCGTCCACCGAGGGCTTCCGGCGTCAGGGAGCGCGTGGTTACAAGGATCGGTCGTCGGTATCGAAGACCGGGGCGACGCGGCCGTGCTGGTGCAGCGGACCGTCCTGGTCGATGTCGTCGGCAACGCGGTTGTCAGCGGGATTTCCCGCATCCACGCGCGCGGCGAAGGCAACGGCGGTCGCGGGCCCGGCCCCTCGGGCATGGCGCCTGTTCCGAACCGGCCTCCCGATTCGGTGACGGTCACGCCGACCTCACCCGATCAAGCCGTGTTGTACCAACGATGCTGCGATGGGCACTCGCTCACCGGAAATGTGCACACGGACACAGATTTCGCCACCGCCGCCGGTCTGCCCGGCCCGATCCTGCAAGGAGCGTGCACTTACGGCATGGTGTGCGCGGCGGTCGTGGACACGTTCCTCGGCGAAGACGCCACGCGGGTGCTCCGATACTCGGCTCGCTTCCTCGGGGTCGTGTTCGCCGGTGAGGTTCTGCGCACCCGGGTGTGGGCCGAGAACAAGCAACTCGTATTCGTCACACACGTACCGAGCCGGGTGGCGAAACCGGTGCTCTCGGGCACGGTCACCACCGATTGAGCAGATTCCCCGGGCGGGTCAGCCGTTGACGAGGAAACCCCGGATCTCCTCGGCGACCGCGTCCACGTTCTCCATGTGGAGATGGTGACCACCCGGCAAGGTGACCCGCCGCAACTTGGGCACGCTGTCGATGCGCTGTGGATAATAGGGCTCCACGAGGGCGGTCCGCTCGGCCGTGATCAGCAGCGTCGGCGCGGAGATATTGCGCAGGAATGCGAGCACCTGCTCCTCGCCGAAGGTCGCGGGCAGACCACGATTGAGCCGGGCGTCGTGCCGCCAGGAGAACCTGCCCTCGGTCTCCCGCAAGTCACGCTCGACGAGCGCCTCCGCCGTCTCCAGCAGAATGTCACCCAGCTGCACCCGGGTTTTCACCGCGTGGGTACGACTCCGGTAGGTCGGATGCTTGTCGCCACGCAGATAGGTATCGAGATACCGGGCGATGCCGGATACCGCCTGCCCCGGTTCGGCGGACAACGGACCGATGGCGTCGAGCAGGACGAGCCGTTCGATCTTGTCCGGGTGGATGCCCGCGACCAGTGTGGACACGGCACCGCCCAGCGAGTGGCCGATCAGGTGGAACCGCTCCCAGCCCTGGGTTCGAGCGAGTTCCAGCACGCACGCCGCATAGTCGAGGTAATGGCACGTCGCCGAGGGAATCGGGTCCGACAGACCGTGGCCGGGCAGGTCGACCGCGATCAGATCCGGACCTGTGAGCCGCTCCGCCAGCGGACCGAAGCTCGCGCAGTTATCCAGGATGCCGTGCAGACACAGGGTGGGCAGACCAGTGGATGATCGGGTTCGCTTGCCGCGCAGAGTGATTCCGGCGCGCGGCAGGAAGAACGTCACGTCGTCCATGGTCATCGCTGCTCGTCGAGTTGGACGAGCACCCGATCCGCCAGTCGCAGCACGCTGGGACCCTTCATCAGCTCCATGATGGTGATCTTGGTTTCCAGCTCCCGCTCCAGCCACGAACTGATCTCCACCGCGAGCAACGAATCGAGATAGTCCATCAGCGGCATCTCCTGGTCGAGCGTATCCAGGGGGATGCCGAGCACCGCCGCCAGCCGGCCCGTCAGGGCCTCGACGACCAGGCCGCGGCGGTCGGAAGCCGAGGAGGTGCGCAGTTGCCGGCGCAGCGGACCGCTCGAAACGGCGGTCTGCGCGGACGCGTGCGACACCGCGGGCACATGCTCGTAGCGAGGTTGTGTGTCCGGGGTCAGGCCGTGATGACGAAAGAACTGTGGCCAATCCATCGGCAGCACACCCGCTTGCGGCAGCTGCCCGTGCCACAGGGCCGTCAGGGCGTCGAATGCCTGCGCGGACCCGAAACCGCGCATCCCGGTGGTGGCGACGACGCGCCCGACATCGTCGTGACGCGCCACGTACCCGACGTCGGTGATCGCTCCCCAGTTCACCGCGAGTACCCGTCGCCCCCCGGCGTGCCGGGCCTGAGCCAAGTGGTCCAGGAAGGTGTTGGCCACGGCATAGTTCGCCTGGCCTCGGTTGCCCACCATCGACGTCGCGGAGGAGAACAGGACGAACGCGGCCAGCGGCAGGTGCGCGGTCAACTCGTCCAGATGCCAGGCACCGAATGCCTTGGGAGCCAGCACCCGTGCGATCCGATCGCGGTCCATATCGGCGAGCCGGGCATCATCGAGCACCATGGCGCAGTGCAGGATCCCGCGTAACGGTGGCAGTTCGCGCTCGATCCCGGCGAGCAAGGCCACGACCTCGGTGCGCGAACCGACGTCGACGGCCTCGGCGAGGACCCGGACACCGCGCTGCCGGAGTTCGGCGACCCGGGCCGCCGCCTGATCGCCGGACACCCCGGAGCGGCCGACCAGAGCGAGGCTGCGCACACCGAGATCGGCCAGCCGGTCGGCCATCGCCAGCCCGACGCCGCCGAGTCCGCCGGTGATCAGCCAAGTACCGTCGACGGCCGGCATGTCCGGCGGGCGAACGACATCGACCTGGCGCTCGTCCATCGCCAGCACCACCTTTCCGATATGCCGTGCCGCCGCAAGATGCCGGAACGCCGCCTCGGTCTGGGACGGGTGGAAGATCCGATACGGCACGGGTCGCAGCTCCCCCGCGGCGAACCGCCGCATCAGTGCCTCGAGGGCCGCGTGCACCTCCTCCGGCCGGTCCACCAGCAGTTGACGCAGATCGAAGCTGAAGTACGCCAGATTGCGCAGAAACGGTCGCAGGCCGAGTGCGCGGTCCTGGAGGAGGTCGCGCTTGCCCAGTTCGACGAAGCGGCCGTACGACGCCAGGCAGGCGATGCTGCGGGAAACCGCCTCACCGGCAAGCGAATTCACCACCACGTCGACGCCTGTGCCGTCGGTGGCGGCCAGCACCTCGTCCGCGAACTCCAGCGATCGGGAGTCGAACACATGCCGGACGCCGAGGGCACGCAGCAGTTCCCGCTTCGCCCGGCTGCCTGCGGTCGCGAAGACTTCGGCCCCGGCGAGCTGCGCGAGCTGCACCGCCGCCATGCCGGTGCCGCCGGAACCGGCATGGATGAGCACCCGCTCACCGGCGCCGAGACGGGCCAGCCGATGCAGCGCGTACCACGCGGTGAGAAAGGCGATGGGCACCGAGCCGGCGGCCTCGAAGCTCAGCGTCGCGGGCTTCGAAGCGACGTGGGTGGCGGGCAGGGTGAGGTGGGTTGCCAACGTGCCCTGGCCCGGATGGACCGCGACGACCGGATCGCCGACGGCTATATCTTCGACACCGGGGCCGACCCGCGTGACGACGCCGGCGCATTCGGCGCCGAACCGGTAACCGGCGGTCGCCTCGAGCGGCGGCACCTGGCCCAGGGCGATCATCACATCCAGGAAGTTCAGTCCGGCCGCGACCACCTCGATCTCCACCTGCCCGGCGGCTGGGGCGATCCGGTCTCCGGCGCGATAGTGCAGCCCGTCCAAGGCTCCCGGGCTCGCGGTGGTCAGCGCGAACCCGGTGTGGCCGGGCAGGCGCCGGGCGGGCATCGGCTGTGGTTCCGGTGACCGCGGTACCAGCCGGCGGACGAATCGTTCTCCTGCCCGCCACAGGATCTCCCGCTCGTGATCGGTGGTGTGCAGCTCCGCCCAGACCGCGTCCACGTCGAGCCGTGACGGTTCGGGGTCCACGTCGATCACGGTGTAGCGCAGCTGCGGTGATTCGAGTCCGACTACGGCGCCGAGACCCCATGCCGCCGCGCCCGACAGATCGACCTGTTCGTTACGGAAGGCATGCGCGCCGCGGGTGACGACATACAGGCGTGGCTGGGCGCGGTTACCCTCTCGCTGCATGGCCCGGACCAGATCGACCAACCGCACCGACGACTCCGTCAATGCCGTATCGAGCGCCAGCCCTCCGCCGCCCCGGACGTCGACGACCGCCGCGGGCGCGAGTTCGTCCGGATCGCAGTCGGCGAGGTCGTATGCCAGTACCGCACGGTCCCCGGATGCGTCGATCCGTGCGGCCAGTACCGCGCCGAGCGGATCGGCGTCGGAGTCGGAGTCGGCGAGAATGAGCCAGGTGGCAGACTTCTCGACCTGGTCGGGCACTGAAACCGGTCGGGGCGGCGCTTCGGGCGTACGGGCCAGCAGCACGGTCTGTGAACCGGGGCCGGGAGCACCGAAGACGGCGACATCGTCGAAATCCACCGAGTACAGCAGATCCTGCCATGCCTGGCCGGTGAGCAGCGGACCCTCGGGCCGCAACCGCTGGTCGCGGAAGGACCACCAGCCGTCGGTGAGGCCGAAGGTCAGATCGAGCCACGGGTTGTCCGGCGTCGCCTCCAGCAGTAACAGCGCACCGCCGGGGACCAGCATGTCCTGCAGAAAGAGGAGGGTCTTCTTGACGTCGGCAGTAGCGTGCACCACATCGGAGGCGACCACGAGATCGAAGGTTCCGTCCTCGAAATCCTGTGTGGCCGGGTCGTGTTCGAGGTCGAGGACGCGGTAGTCGACGAAATGAAAGTCGCGGAACCGCTCCCGGGCGGCGCCGAGGAACGCGGCGGAAACATCGCTGAAGACATACTCACATCGCTGCGCCGGCAGTACCGGCAGCAGACTCGCGGTCATGCCTCCGGTTCCGCCCCCGACCTCCAGAACGCGCAGGGTCCGCCGCGGGTCCGCCGACTCGGACAGCCGCTCCACGAGCAGCCCGGCCAGCAGGTTGTAGTACCGCGCGATCGGCGAATTCTGGTAGATCGCTTCGGCATCCGCCAATGCGTCGTCGGCGAACAACAACTCGAGCGGGTCGACCGAGCCCACCAGAACGTCGTGCAGGCGCCTGCCGGTCTGCCGTAGCAACAGCAGCTCCCACGCACACGCCGGATGCCTGGAAAACAGTTCGGCCCATAGTGATTCGGGATCACCGCCGGTGCGCTGCACGATCCGGAAACGGTCGCCGGACTCCACAACACCGCCCTCGGCCATGGGCAACCGCAGCATTCCTTGGAACGCCCGCCGGTATTTCGGCAGCAGGCCGGGGACGTCGTCCAGAACGAACTCGCCGTCGAGACCGAGAAGCTCGAGGCATCGAGTCACGTAGGCGGCGCACAGCCGGGCCACGTCCCGTTGATACACCCCGGTGTACGCACGCCGGTCCACCCGTTCTGCCAGCGCGCCGGAACGCGGGCCGATCTCTGCGGCGAGCTCGGCCGGTCGCATCGTCAGCGCGCTGCGCTCCGGTGGTAGCGACCGCGAGCGCTGCCAGGTCAGCGCGTAGATGTGATTCTCGACGCGGTCCGTATCGCGGTGCCAGCGAACGGCTTTGGCGGTGAGCTCGGTGAATTCGGCAACCAGCTCACCCGATTCGCCGAGCAGATGGATGTCGACGATCAGACTGTCATCGTTCTTGCGGAGCCGCGAATAGCACCACACGGGAACGGAGATCTCGCGGTACAGCCGGACCTGCCCGATACCGGTCGGCAGGTAGCTGATGGGCAACAGCTCCTGCGGGCGCTCCTCGGTGGGGTGCAGTATCGCGCTCTGGAAACAGGCGTCCAGAATCGCGGGATGGATCAGATATCCACCGAGCCGCTTGCGGAGCACTCGGGGTGATCCGATCCGCGCCAGCGTCTCACCAACGCCGATGTGCACATCGGTGATACCGCAGAAGGCGGGGCCGTAGGCGTAGCCGCGCGCGGCGAAGCGGCCGTATACGTCCACGGCTCGGTAGCTCGCCCGGCAGCGGTCGCGGATCTCGGCCGGATCGAAGGTACGTCCGGCCGTGTCACCGAACGAGGTCCGATGAAATCGGCCGCGGGCGTTGCGCAGCCAGGTGTCGCCGCGGACCGCCCGCTGGTGGAACTCGAACGTGCCGTCCTCGGGATCGATCTCCACCCGGCTCACCTGTGGTTCGTCGGACAACACGCACGCACGCTCGAATTTCACGAACTCCAGCGCGCACGGGCCACCGGTGTGTTCCCGGGCGGCCGCGAGCGCGGCCTCGACAAAGGCCGCGCCGGGCACGATCACCGAGCCGAAGACGTCGTGTTCGCGAATCCACGCCAAGCGGCTGTCGTTCCAGTCGATCTCCCAGGTCGGCCGGGCTCCGTCGACCGGCCGCAGCATGGGGTGTGCCGAGGGTGCGGTGCGCTGGCGCGTCGACAGGACGCTCTCGTTCCAGAAACGCTGGCGCACCCACGGATTGGCGGGCAGATCGAGCATCGGGCTGCCGCCATCGGGGTAGCGCCGCCGCCAGTCCACAGACACGCCCGCGGTGTACATCCGCGCGAACGAGTCCAGGAAGACGGTCCAGTCGTCCCGCTGCCGTACCAGCGACGGCAGGACCAGTGCGTCGCCGGTGATCTCGGTGACCGAATTGGCCAGCACCGGATGCGGGCTCAGCTCGATGAAGGTGTCGTAACCGTCGGCGAGCATGGCCCGGACCGCCGGCTCGAACTGCACCGGCATCCGGAAATTGCGCCACCAATAGTCGGTGCCCAGTTCGGTCCCCTCGATCCGCGCGCCGGTCAGCGTCGAGTACATCGGGACCGCGGCCGGCCCATGCCGGAGTCCGGCCAGCGCGGTGAGCAGCTCATCCCGCAGCGGCTCCATGTCCTGGCTGTGGCAGGCGCAGTTGACCCGCAAGATGCGGGCGAAGACGCCGCGTCCGGCCAAGTCGGCTGCCAGTGCTTCCAGCACGTGCCGGCGACCCGACAGTGTGCTGGCCCGCGGGCTGTTGATCGCCGATACCCAGAGTGCGTCCGGCTGTCGCGCGCACAGCTCCTCGGCCTCGGCCGCAGATAGCGCGACGAACATCATCGCCCCCGTCGGATCGGCCTTTTCCTGGATGCGCGCGCGGTGGCAGATGATCCGCAGCGCCTCCGACAGGCTCAGCGCTCCGCTGATGTGCGCCGCGGCGATCTCACCCATGCTGTGCCCGAGCACCGCGTCCGGCACGATGCCCCATGATCGCCACAGGTCGGCCAGCGCCACCTGGACGGCGAACATCGTAGGCTGCAGGACATGCGTCTCGCCGACCCGTGACGACGCTTCGTCCGCGGTCAGCGCCCCATGGATCGACCAGTCGAGGAAGGCGCCGGCCGCGGCGTCGCACTCGAGAATTTTCGCGCGATAGATCGGCGACGTCTCCAGCAGCGTCCGGCCCATCGCATACCACTGCGGCCCCTGGCCGTTGCACAGGAAGACGACCCTACCGGTCCGGCCACGCTGGACCTGCCCGGAAATCGTTGCGCCCGCGAGGAGTTTCGCGGCCGCCTCCGCCGCGTCGGCGGCCACCACAGCACGACGGAATTCGTGGTGAGTGCGCCGTGTGGCGACGGCGGCACCCAATCCTTCCAGGTCGGGGGATCGAGTCTCGAGCAGGTGCGCGTAGCTCGCGGCGAGCGTGTCGAGGGCGGCGGTACTGCGGGCGCTGAGGGTCAGCACGGTGGGTGTCGGCAATGTCCGGTCCGCCGTGGCTGTGTCGGGCACTGCCGGTTCGGGTTCGGCGAGAACGACATTGGCGTTGGTGCCGCCGAATCCGAAGGAGTTGACACTGGCGACAGCGACCGGATACCCGGTGGGCCAGGGCTGGGCGGCCGTTGCGACGGCAATAGGCAATCCGGCGAGGTCGATGTCCGGGTTCGCCTGCCGGAAGTGCAGGCTGGCGGGGATACTCCGACGCTGGACGCACAACGCCGCCTTGATAAGTCCGGCGATACCGGCGGCCGCCTCGAGATGTCCGATATTGGTCTTGATCGAGCCGATCAGCGCCGTCCGGTCCGGATCGCGATCGACCGCCAGCACCCGGCCCAGCGCGTTGGCCTCGATCGGGTCGCCGACCGGGGTACCGGTGCCGTGCGCTTCGACATAGCCGACATCCGCCGGGCGCACCCCGGCGGCGGCCAAGGCGGCGTGGAAGTTGGCCTCCTGCGACTCCCCGTTGGGCACCGTGATGCCCTGGGTCCGGCCGTCCTGATTCACGGCGGCGCCCCGGATCACCGCGTACACCCGATCGCCATCGAGCCGGGCCTGGCTCAGCGGTTTGAGCACCACCACCCCGGCGCCCTCACCGCGGACATAGCCATTGGCCGACGCGTCGAAAGCGCGCGAACGCCCGTCGGGCGACAGCATCGCCGCCTGGCTCAGCGCGATCCCGAACTGCGGGGTCAGCATCAGATTGACCCCACCGGCCAACGCCTGGTCGCTCTCGCCACGGCGCAGGCTCTCCACCGCCAGATGCACCGCGACGAGCGACGACGAACATGCGGTGTCGACCGTCATGCTCGGCCCGCGCAGATCGAACGTGTAGGACAGCCGGTTGGACACGATGCTCATGAACGTGCCGGTGGCCGAATGTGGCCCGAGACCGGTCAATTCACTCGGCGTGGACTGCATCGTGCCGTAGTCCTGACTGCACGCGCCGACGAAGACCCCGGTCCGGCTGCCTGCCAAGTCGTCGGGCACCACTCCCGCGTTCTCCAGCGCCTCCCAAGTCACCTCGAGCAGCAGGCGCTGCTGCGGATCCATCTGCTCGGCGATCCGACCGGAGATGCCGAAGAAGGCAGCGTCGAAGGTGTCGACCGCGTCGAGGAATCCGCCCTCGCGAGCATTGAGACGTCCCGGCTGCTGTGGTTTCGGCGAGAAGAACCGGTCCCTGTCCCATCGGTCGGCGGGAACCGGGCCGACGGCGTCCACACCCTGTTCGAGCAACTGCCACAACAGGTTCGGATCCGTCGCGCCGCCGGGCAACCGGCATCCGATGCCGATCAGGGCGATCGGCTCGTCCTCGGTGTACATCATGATGTCTCCAGCAGTTCGAAGGCAGTGAGGACCTGTGCCGTGGTGAATACGTCCTGGGTCGCCCGAAACGGGCGGTAGCTGTCGGTCCGCGGGTAGGGATAGCGGCCGCCGAACCAGGACCCGTCCGGTCGCCGGCGGGCCAGCAGCCACTCGATCGCCCGGCGCAGCGGCGGTTCGTCGGCCGATGCTCCGGTATGCGCCAGGGTGGCCAGCGCGAGTGCGGTCTGCAGTTCGGCGGCGGCGGTCTCGCCGAACTCCTCGATCTCGCTGAACCAGCTCCCATCCGGCCGCTGCTGCGCCAGGACGAAATCGCGCGCCCGGCCGACCGCCGCGTAGTTCCCGAAACAGGCGAGGGCGGCGACGGCGGGACGCATCAGGTAGTAGTGGGTGCAGTAGTAGTACCAGTTGATGCCGAAATGACCGGCATCCTGTTGCCTCCTGACCAGGAAGTCCAGGGCCTCGTCGAGGTAGCGCGGCTCGGATTCCACGGACTCCAGAGCGGCCAGCGCGAACCCGGTCACCGAGGGCTCCAGCTGGAAAGCCCTCGGGATGTGGCCGTGCACCTCCGCCCACGGACCGTCCGGCAGCTGCTGCCCGCGCAGGAAGTCGGCCTTCGACCGGGCCGACGCATCTCGCCCGAACAAGCCCAGGGCACAGATGTATTCGCTGCTCGTCTCGGTGCAGTATTCGGACGGATCGATCTCGATCGCACCCCAGCTGAGCATGCCGGTGGCCTTCTCCCGGCCGGCGAGGAACTCCAGCACCGGCTCGGCGACAGCGCGGCCATCGAGTCGAATTTTGTTCTGCCACAAACCGATCGCCTTGACCGCGTTGACCGAGTCCCACTCCCGGAACACGGTGATCGATGGATCCTCGGCGATGGATCCATCGGGCTGGCGGCAGCGTGCGAAATAGCGGATCGCCTCGATGACGACTTGCTCGATGGTGAGGTCGCGAGATTCGAGGATCGACGTCAGCATGGTGTCGAACCGACGACCCGACAACCGGGCCCGGGGACGGATTTACTTTGCTCCACATGGACTCCAGGGCCGACCGTTACATAAATCCCCCTGCGTGGCGCACGCTACCACGGGCCGCGGACATCATCTCGCCAACTTCCCACAATTGGTGGATTAGCAGTTTTCGTACCATCGCGGGCCCATCGGTGACGAATCCAGGTACCGCTGCGGGATACTCCGTAAAGCCGCCGTAACAGTTGACGAGCCGGTTTGCGTTTACCTGCGGCCGATAGCCGGATTGAGCACATTCGATGTATGCTCACCCGTGCTGCGGGGGGTTTGCCGGTTCGTTCAGGAGTCATCAATGGACCAAGAATCACACGCCGAACCCCACTGGATAGACGCCACCACCCTCGGTGATCTGCTGGACCGGCGCGCACACGAGCATCCGGACCGCATCGCATTGGCCTTCCCCGACCTCGCGGTCAGCTACGCCGAGCTCGCCGCGCGCGCGGAGTGGATCGCCAGGGGACTGCTCGCTGCCGGAGTCGCCGCGGGGGACACGATCGGAATCCTGCTGCCGAACTCGGTGGATTCGATCGCGATGCTCTTCGGCGCGGCGAAGGTCGGCGCTATACCGGTGCCGGTCAACACGCGCTTCAAGGATCATGAGCTGACCCAGGTGGTCACACATTCGCGCATGCGGCTGCTGTTCCATGACACGACCGCGCCGGATCTGTCGCGGATCGCGGCAGCGGCGCCGGATCTGCGGCGAATCATCATGCTCGGCGCCGGACCGGCGCCGGGCGGCGCGATATCGGAGCAGGACTTCCTGGCCGAGGCCGCCGGGGTCGACCGATCCCGGGTGCGCGCGCGTCAGCAGCTGGTCCGGATACGCGACACGGCGATGGTGATGTACACCTCCGGTACCTCGGCGAGCCCGAAGGGGGCGATGATCAGTCATGAGGCGCTGGTCCGGTTCGCGTCGGCGGTGACCCGGACGCGATTGTTCCTGACCGAACACGATCGGGTGTGGACGCCGCTGCCGTTGTTCCACATCGGCGGGGTGGCGTTCGCCATCGCCGCGCTGTACGCCGGCTGCCGCTATTGCCATGTCGGCCTCTACCAACCGGGCAAGGCCCTGGACCAGCTGGAGCGCCAGCGCTGCACAATCGCGCTGCCCGGATTCGAGACGATCTGGCTCCCGGTGCTGAATCAGCCGGATTTCGCCCGCCGCGACCTGTCCGCCCTTCGCCTCGTGATGGCCGTCGGCGTACCGGAGCGGCTGCGTGACATGGCCATCCGCGTACCGCACGCGCTGCAGGTGTCCTGTTTCGGAATGACCGAAGCCAGCTCGTTCCTGTCGCTGAACCGCCGCACCGACACCCTCGAACAGCGCGTGACCACCGGAGGGCACCCACTGCCCGGTATGGAGTGCCGCGTGATCGATCCGGTCACCGGTACCGACGTTCCGCCCGGCGGCGAGGGTGAGCTGTTGTTCCGCGGCTCGAACTGTTTCGACGGCTACCTGCACGACCCGGAGCTGACCGCCCGCAGTTTCGACGACGAGGGCTGGTTTCACAGCGGCGATATCGCTGTGCTCGACACCGACGGCAGGGTCACCTTCATCAGCCGGGTCAAGGACATGCTCAAGGTCGGTGGCGAAAACGTCTCCGCGGTGGAGGTGGAGGACTACCTGCTGCGCCATCCGGCAGTGCATATCGCGCAAGTGGTCGCCGCGCCCGACGACTACTACGTGGAGGTGCCGGCCGCGTACATCGAACTGAAGCCGGGGGCGACCGCCTCCGAGCAGGAGATCGTCGAGTTCTGCCTCGGCACGATCGCCACCTACCGCGTACCTCGATACGTGCGTTTCGTCGACGAATGGCCGATGTCCGGCACCAAGATCAAGAAGTACGTCCTGCGCGAACGTATCCGCACGGAGCTGGACGATCGTGGCATTACGGTGGCCCCCAAACTTCGACCGGTACCGGGGGCGCGGGCATGAACAGCGATCTCGCGACGGTCCTGCACTTGTACCGCAGCGCCGTCCGGCTGCGGACTTCGGCATTCCGGGGCGATCCGGTCGCCAAGGTCCTCAGCATGCCCCGCGGCGCCGACAGCAATGCGGCGTACGAACGAGTGCGGGCACGCGGCGACCTGGTCCGTGGACGGAGCGGGCTGTGCATGACCGCCTCGTACTCGGTCTGCAATCAGCTCTTGCGCAGCGACCGGTTTCACGCCGCGCCTACCTCGGCCGTCCGATTGCGACTGGGGCCGGCGTCCTGGCAGCACAGCAGCATGCTGGTGCATCCGCTGGACGATTCGCTGGCCTCGGCAAACCCGCCCGAACATACTGCGCTACGCCGGATCGTCGCACCGCTGTTCGGTTCGCAGGCCATGCGCGCCCGACGCAGCTTCGTCGAAGACCTGGTCGACAAGCAACTGGACCGGCTGCACAGTGTCGAACCGGTCGACCTCATCGATGAGTTCGCGCTCCGCATTCCCAGTGCCGTGATCGCGGATATGCTCGGCCTGCCAGTGAGTGACCACGCCGTATTCGCCCGGTGGGGTATCGAGTTCGGCGCGACCGTGGACGGCGCGCGCACCGCGCGAGAACGACGACGCACCCACGTCCTGCTCGCCGAACTCACCGACTACTTCGCCGCGGCGGTCGGCGAACGACGGCGGCGACCGGGCGACGACATGATCAGCCGGCTTATCGCGGCGACCGACGAAGGCGGGCTGACCGAGGCGGGACTGTTGGCCACCTGCCAGGCGCTGCTCATCGGCGGATTCGTCACCACGGCCAATATCATCGGCAATGCGGTGGTCGCGCTGTCTGCGAATCCCGAACAGCGCGACATCTTCGCCGCGAACCTCGATCTGGCCCCGCAGGTGGTCGAGGAGGTGCTCCGATTGCAGGCTCCGGCGCAGTACAGCGTGCGAGTGGCCGCCGAGGACACCGAACTCGTCGGCGGTCGGCTGCGCCGCGGCACTCCGATCGTGGCTCTACTGGCCGCGGCCAACCGAGACCCGGCAGTGTTCGCCGACCCGGGCCGGTTCCACATCCAACGACCCAATGCTCGCGACCACCTGTCCTTCGCCACCGGTGTCCACTACTGCCTCGGCGCGGGCCTGGCTCGGCTGGAAGGCGAGATCGCGCTGCGCAAGCTGTACGAACGCTACCCCCGGCTGCATATCGCCGGCCCGGTGCGCTACTGCCCGTCCCGGGTCATCCGCGGCCCGCGCCACCTGCCGGTACGCTGCTCCGACGCGGCGCGCGCCGGCTCATGACTCCCGATACGGACCTTTCACTCCGTCATGGCGGATGTTCACGCGGTCCAGCAGACATAGGGTTACCGCCGTGCGGGCGAGACGATCCGCCCTGACACAAGGTGGGTAGCTATTGATTTGCTGACGTAGCCGAGGTTAGGCGGACGATCCCGATCGCAGATTAATTGGAGCGGGGATCGAATTCACTACGTGGCGGATGGGGACAATTGTTGCCGGAACGGGTCTCCGCGGCATGATCGAGACCACGTCCGAAAAATTATCGGTGCGCTCGGGTGCAACGATGAAGCCTTGCGGTCACCGAATCCGGTAAGGGAACCGAGAAACAACGCGTAATGCCGACATCTCCGGTCCGATCGGCGGATGTTTTCCATGGTCACCCCTCTTACGTTTCTACCGATCCGGATTTCCGAGTAATGCAGGACAGAGAACAATGGTGGTAGTCGAGCACGACACGCTATCCGCGGTCTGCGAACCCGAGCGATCGAGAACACCGAACTTGTGCACGAGCGTGGAGACGCTCGCGACGATTGCCCCTGGAGAGTGGGACGGCCTGGTCCACCCCGGCGATCTGTTCTCCAGTTACGCCTGGTTGCGGCACCTGGACGACGTCAGCGGAGCCCACGCTGTCGTCGCCGTTCGAGCGTCGGACCGGCTCGTCGGCGCCACGGCCGTCTGGAACGGCGAGCGCACGCCCGGCTTGTTCCACCTGCGGGGGTTCTTCACCGATCTCACTGGACCGTGGGATGAACCGTTCCTCTGGCTCGGCGCGCGACGGTCGGTCCGTAACGGACTGGTGTGCGCTTCGGGACCATTGCGATCACCCGCGCTGCACCGCCTGCTGGCCGCCTGTCGCGACCATGCCCGCACGCACGGGCACGCGGGCGTCGTGGCGCCCTATCTCCCCCTCCCGGCCGCCCGCGAACTCGTCGCGGCGCACCCTGACGCCCGGCTGCTGTTGCACTCCGCCGATGCGGCGATCGACGTGCCGCCCGATGGTTCCGCCGGGCTGATCGCGCGGGCCAACGGACACGGCCGCAAACGGAGGCGGCGCGAACTGCGCGGTTTCACCGCGGTGGGGCACACAGTCGAATGGTCCGCCGTCACCTCGGAGATCGCGGCGGAAATCGCCCCGCTGATCGCGAAGTCCCGCCGCAAACACGGTAGCGCTGAAGGTGTTTCATGGATGACCGCGATCTTCGCCGCCCAGCGCGAGGCGGGGCTGCTCGATGACGCGGCGGTCGCGATGTGCCGCCGCCACGGCGAGTTGGCGGCCGCCGCCGTCTGCTACCGACACGGCGACAGCCTGCACGGGCGGTACTACGGCGCGACGGAGGCGCCGGACCCGCACAGCAGTCCCTACTTCGTCACCACCTGCGTGGCCCCGGTCGACTACGCCGCGCGCAACGGCCTGCGGCGTGTGCTGCTGTCGACATCGTCACTACAAGCCAAGGTCCTGCGGGGTGCGACGTTGCATCCGCTCGCGGCCGTCGTGCTGCTCAGCCGCGGTACGGTCGCCGGCGCCGACGCGCACAACCGTCGGACAGTGCGCGATTACCGCGCCCGCTTCGCCCGCTTTTCGTCATCGCTCGGGCCGGAGTGGCTCGACATGCCTTACCAGGAGGATCCTCATGCTGCATCTGGTCTACCGCTTCCGACCTACCGCCAAGGCGCGCAGTGACTTACGCACGTTCTGGCAATGGATCGCCGACCGGCAGCTCTGGTTCTACGCCGGTTTGGACATGGTGCTCGAGACCAAGTGGTACACGGTCACCATCGGCGACGACGTGCACTGTCTCGAGCACCACGTCACCTTCGCCGACGAAGCCGCATGGGGCAGCTACCGCCGCGAACTGGCGAATCGATCCGAGAACCCACAGTGGGAGAGTCAGCGCACCAGCCAGGACGAGTGGTACGACATCCTCGACGCCCGTATCCTCACCGACCCGCCGATCCCACTCCCCCGCGGCCACCAATGATTTCGTCGCCACCCAAAGGCGTCTACCGACTGCGCGCGGCTCGCGATCCGGGTCATCGATCCCGGGCTCCGGATCGCGATGTCTTGTCTGGCAACTTGCGTTTCGGTGCGTGGGACTTTCGGTTGTGGGCATGAGGTGCCGATGTGACTGTCGCGGTGGTCGGTGACTGGTTAAACTCCGCGGTATGTTCCGGTTGCGCGGCCGGTCGACGGTATTCCGTGGCGGAGCGGTGAGAGAATCCGGATGGGAGCGAGTTTGTGACAGGGCTTCCCATTCGTCTACAGGACGGTCTGGTGTTGCGGTCGGCGACGGCCGGTGACCGCGATGATTTCGCGGCGTTGCAGGGTATCGCGCATGCCGATAGCGAAGGGAATCCTAGTGCTGCGGTGGCGGCTTGGGGGCGGGAATTCTTGGATGGTTCGCATCCCGCAATCGATTACGCCGATATTACCGTCGTCGAGGATTGCCACACCGGAAGCATTGTTTCCGGGCTTGTCCTGGTTCCGCAGAAGTGGTCATATGGCGGCATCGAATTCGGTGTCGGGCGACTGGAACTGGTCGCGACACACCCGGATTATCGCAGGCGAGGACTCATAAGCCGCCAGATCGAAGTTCTACACGACCGCAGTGCCGCGTGCGGGCACCTGATGCAGGTCATTACAGATCTGATGTTCTTTCATCAGGAGTTCGGTTATCACGCAGCACTCGTCCAGCGTGCCGGGCGGGGCGGCTGGACGCGGGAGCTACCGACCGCAGCCGACGATTGCGAGCCTGTCGAGTTACGGAGGGCTACGACCGCGGATATCCCGCTGCTCACGCACGTGGATGAGCTTTCGCGTGGTCGCTCGCTGCTGGTGTGCGAGCGTGATCCGGCGCTGTGGCGGTACGAGTTGGCCGGACGCGAGCCGGAAAACATGATGCGGGACGAGATCTTGGTCATCGTCCGAGGTGACCGGCGGCTGGGTTACGTGGTGGTCGGATACGGGGGCATACCGAGTTTTCCGGTCCCCAGCTGGCTTCCCGGCCGCCCCGTCCCGGAATCGGTGGTATCCATTTCCGGATTGGAATTGCTGCCGGAGGCGTCCTGGCTCGATATTGTCCCCAGTGTGGTCCGGCAGTTGGCAGGGACGGACGGCTATATGCTGTGGCTCGGTACCGGGCATCCCGCTTACGATGCGCTCGGGTCCGTACTGATCCGCCGTCCGCCGAATATCGGATGGTTCATCCGAATTCCCGACCTGGTAGTTTTTCTGCGACATATCGCTCCAGTACTGGAGCGGCGCCTCGAGCAGTCCGATATCCATGGACTCACCGGGGTACTGCGTCTACATTTCTACACCTTCGGTGTGCGGCTGGATTTCCGGAAGGGAGAACTGGTCGATGTCTGTGAGTGGCACGAGCACAGCAGGAGGGAATCGGACGCATCGATGCACGGGGCCATGTTCTCGTCGCTATTGCTCGGGCATGCCGAAATGGCCGAACTCGCTCCGGCGTACCCCGATCATCGTGTGCAGACGCAGCTCGGCGCGGTGCTGCTTGCCACGCTCTTCCCCAAACAGTCTTCCCGGATTTGGCCGGTGATTTAGGAACGAGGGACTCATGTCCGGTACCGACACCGCTGTGGCGGCAGTGATCGAAGACAGCTATCGTGCCCGCACGCCGGAATCGTCGCGCCTGCATGCGGCGGCCAAGCGGTGGCTGCCCGGCGGCGACACACGCACGATCAACCATTTCACCCCGTACCCGGTATTCATGGACCATGGTTCGGGCTGTGCGCTGACCGATGTCGACGGCAATGATTACGTGGACTTCTGCAACAACATGAGTGCCACGGTGCACGGCCACAGCCATCCGGCGCTCACCGCGGCGGTGGCCGACCAGACGCTGCGGGGCACCGCGCTCGGCGCACCGTCCCTATTGCAGGCCCGCCACGCCGAAGCGGTGTGTACGCGAGTGCCGTCGATGGAAAAGCTGCGGTACTGCAATTCCGGCACCGAGGCCACCATGCTCGCCATCCGGGCGGCCCGCGCCTTCACCGGCCGCGATGTGATCGTCAAGATCGATGGGGGCTACCACGGTCTGCACGACGACGCACAGATGAACATGTTCACCGGGATGTCGGAGCCGACCTATCCGCAGGAAGGCCTGCCACCGTCGTTCCCTCGGGCGCAACCGCCGCGCGGGGTGCCCAAGGCCAGGATGCGCGAGGTCATGCTGCTGCCGTACAACGATCTCGCGGCAGCGCGGGAACTGCTGGCGCTGCATGGTGCACGGATCGCCGGAGTCATCGTCGAACCGATGATGGGGGCCGCGGGTGGGATCCCGGCGGATGTCGAGTACCTCCATGGCTTGCGGACCGCGACCGAAGCCCATGACTGCCTGTTGATCTTCGACGAATGTGCGACCTTCCGGGTCGGGCCGCTGCAGATGAGCTACGGCATCACGCCCGACCTGACCTCCCTGAGCAAGATCATCGGTGGCGGGTTTCCGCTCGGCGCCTTCGGCGGCCGCGACGACATCATGGCGCAATTCGATCCGACCCGGCCGGACCCCCTGTACCACGCCGGAGCGTTCGGTGGGAACAATATGAGTCTCGCGGTGGGGCTCGTCGCGCTCGGCACCTACGGTTCGGCCGAGGTGGAGCGGCTCAACGCCCTCGGTGAGCGGCTGATTCGTGAGATCCCGGAGGCGGCTCGCCGGGCGGGGGTCCAACTGCAGGCCACCGGTATCGGATCGCTGTCGCATCTGCATTGGGGGTCCGAGCCGGTCACCACGCCGCACGAGGCGCTGGCGCGACGCGGCGGGCTGGCCGACCTGCCTGCGCTGTTTCATCTCGCACTGTTGAACCGGGGCATGTACATCACCCGGCGCGGGCTGCTCGCGCTGTCGATGCCGATGACCGGTCGCCATATCGATGCACTGGTGTCAGCCATCCATGACGTGCTGGTGGAATTGCGGCCCTACATCGCGGAACGGGCGCCCGGGCTACTCACCGCGAGTCATGGAGTCTGACGTGGATCCGGCGGACTGGGGCGTCGCCGAGGCTGCGGCACATCTGGTCGACGGCGACCTGAGCGCGCTGGAATATGCGCAACTTCTCCTGGATCGTGTCGAGAAGCACCGCCGGGGGCACGCCTTCATCACGGTGCGGCCGTCCGCGCTGCTCGACGCGGCCAGACAGGCCGATACAGCGCGGAGGCGCGGGGACGCCCTCGGACCGCTACACGGCGTGCCGCTGGCGATCAAGGACAACATCGACACCGCCGATCTGCCGACCACCGGCGGTACCCCGGCCCTGCGTGATCATCGGCCCGCCGCCGACGCGAGGGTGGTGCACCGGCTGCGAGCCGCCGGCGCCCTGATCCTGGGCAAGGCCAACCTGCACGAACTCGCCTATGGGATGACCGGCGCCAACGCCTGCTTCGGTCCGATCGTCAATCCCTACGGTCGCGACCGTATCGCCGGAGGCAGCAGCGGGGGCACCGCCGCGGCCGTGGCCGCCCGGCTGACACCCGCCGGACTCGGCACCGACACCGGTGGCTCGGTGCGGATACCGGCGAGTCTGTGCGGTGTGGTGGGGTTGCGGCCCACCGTGGGGCGTTACTCCCGCGATGGGCTCATCGTCTTGTCGAGCACGCGCGATACCGCCGGTCCGTTGGCCCGCAGTGTCGATGACGTCCGGCTCATCGATGCGGTACTCGCTGGCCTGCCCGAACCGTCCACTCCGGCAGTCGCGTTCGGCAGGTTGGGCGTCGTGCGGAAACCCTTCGCCACAGGGCTCGCGCCGGACCTGGAAGCCTGCTTCCAGCGTCGGCTGGCCCAGTTGGACGCGGCGGGATTCGAGCTGGTTGAGTTCGACTTCCCGCCGTCCCTCGAAGATCTCATCGTCGAGGCGGGGTTTCCCATCGCCTTCTACGAGACGCCGAGAGAACTAGGGCGGTATCTGCGCGACTCGGGCACCGGTATCTCGGTGCGTGAACTGGTCGACCAGTGTGCCGGTACCGATGTCAGGGAGATTCTGACCGGCTTACTGGGCGCCCGGGCTATCTCCGCCGACGACTACCGGTTGGCCATGTCACGGTTTCGCCCGGAGCTGGACGCCTTGGTGCGCAAGAGTTTTCGCGACCATCGGCTGGACGCACTGATCTGGCCGACCACACCACTGACCGCCGCACCGATCGGTGCCGAGCAGGTCGAACTCGGCGGGCGGTCTACCTCGGCCTTCCTCGCCTACAGCCGCACCACGAATCTCGGCAGTATTCTCGGCTGGCCGGGAGTGAGCGTGCCGGGCGGACAAGACGATGCCGGACTGCCCATCGGTATCGCCCTCGACGGACTACCCGGCACCGACCATCAGCTACTGCGGATCGCCCGGGTCTGCGAGGACCTGTTCGGCCCGTTGCCCGCCCCACGGGAACGGCGGTGATTCCGTACGACGAGGTCTTCGGCGATCCGGAATTGCCCACCCGGTTCACCGATGCCCGCTTGGTATCGGAATACCGTGGGGCGGGCAGCCCGGCGGGCGAACTGCTCTATGTGGGATTCGGCGAAACCTGGACGCGGATCGCCCCCGGGTTGACCGCGGCGCTGGCGGCCGTGCCCGCACATGCCCACGGCTACATCGTGTCACAGTACGGTCTGCCTCGACTGCAGCGCGTGCTGCGGGACTACGTCACCCGCGACCACGGGCTGGCACCCGAATTCCGCGCGGGTCACGACTACGAAGTCGCGGCGACAGCCGGGGGAACCCGGACGGCGATGTTCGACTTCGGTCGCATGCTGCACGCGGAGGGCGTCGCGCGAGCATGCGCACCGATGCCGGGCTGGGACTACGCCGGTGTGTTCGCACCCCTCGGCTACCGGATGGACTACTACCCCGCGTCCGACGGTCACCCGGTGACAGAGACTCTCGAACTGGACAGCGACACACTGGTGGTGATCAACGCCCAGCACAATCCCACCGGGTCCAACTGGCCGCCGGATAGCGTACGGCGACTACTCCTGGCGGCCCGTGCAGCCGGTGCGGCAATCCTGCTGGACGATGCGTACTTCGGCGTGCACGATCCGCGGCAGTCGCCGACCTCCGCGCTGCGCCTGCTGCTGGAAACGGCCGCCCCGGCACGATGGCTGGCGGTGCGGTCGCTGGGAAAGCAGTTCCATTGCAGTGGCTGGGGAATCGGTGCGGCGACCGCGTCTCCGGACACTCTGGACGCACTGGTCAACGATTGGCAGTTCCATCACGGGTTCGCCAGTGCTATTCCATTGCAGGAGGCGATGGCCCGCTGGCTCGAAGACCCGGCGGCCGAGCGTTACCTCGCCGCACAAGGGCGCGATTATGGGATGAAACGTGTTGTCCTGCAACATTTTCTGCATCGACAGCTCGGCTATCCAAGAGGGTCGGTGCAGGTGGGCCAGTTCGCGCCGTTCGCCCGGGTACCGGTGCCACGCGCGCGGCGGCATGCGTCGATGACCGAGTTCCGGCGCGAATTCCTGTGGCATACCGGCGTATTGGTGGGCGTGGACCGCTGGGACGCGCACGACGATGACGAGTGGCCTTGCTACAGGCTGTATCTCGGACCGCACCTGACTGTGCTCCGCGAAGCCCTGGGCCGGATCCGGAAGGCCGGATATGGGTACTGATCACGACGGCATGACCTATGCCGAGTACCTCCACCTGGACCGCGTGCTCGATGCGCAATATCCGCGCGCCGAACCCGAGGAACACGACGAGCTGATGTTCATCATCCATCACCAAGTCACCGAACTGTGGTTCAAACTGCTGCTGCACGAGGTGGCCGCAACGCGTACGGCGTTCCGTGCCGATGCCGCCGACTGGGCGGCACTGTCGAGGGCCGCGCGGGTCCTGACACACATGAACGATCAATGGCGGGTGCTGGACACGCTGACTCCGGAGGCCTTCCACCGGTTCCGCCACGCGCTGGGATCGGCGTCCGGGCTGTTCTCCGTACAGTACCGAGCGCTGGAATACCTGCTCGGCAAGCGTCACCCGGGCTGGAACGCGGTGGCGGCAACGGACGCCGACCAGCCGAGCGTGTTCGACGAATTCCTGCGGTTCCTCCATCGGCGCGGACATCCGGTACCGGACCGGTACCTGCACCGCGACTGGCGCGACCGCCGTGACACCGGCCCGCAACTCGACCGGGTACTGGAGCGGATCTGTGCCCGTGGCGGTGACGAACGGCTGCTGTGTGAAGAGCTGGCCGCCATCGATGGACTCCTGAGGGAGTGGCGACTGCGGCATCTGCAGCTGGTCGAGCGACTGCTGGGCGGTAGCCCCGGCACCGGCGGTACCGCCGGTGTGGGGTATCTGAAAATGACCGTGGACGACCTGCACTTTCCCGAGCTGGCAAGGTTCACGTGCGACCCTAACGCCTGACCCGCACCGAGGCGGTCCGGCTGGGCGGGGACACCCTCTCAGGTCGCGGTTCGGCACCACCACGGGTGATGGTGCCGAACCGTGCCGAATCGTGGGCAGTCGCGGCGTGGCCGCAGGATCAGGATGGTGCGGATGGTGCGAGCGACTTCTTCAGGGCGGCAGCGGTCGCCTCGTCGAGGCACGTGGGCTTACCACCGTTGTCGGAGTGGAAGGCGCCGCCCGAGGTGTGCCCGGTGAAGTAACACAGCGGGAAGCTCGGCTGACCTTCCGGGAAGGTCAACGGCGGCGCGAGACCGCCGAGGGTTTCGTCGCGCAGGGCGCGCAGACCCTTGACGACATCTGCGCTCGTAGACGACGGGGACAGACCGACCGCTTCGGCCGCTGCCTGGAACAACCGGCCACCTGCCCACGGCCACAGCAGTGGCGAGCTGAAGTCCGCGCTGTCGCGCATGCCGGGGACATAGGTGTCGAGGGCCTGCCCGAAGTCCTTGATGGCCGGATTCGAGTCATCGGTGTAGAGCGCGTTGGAGCCTGCGAAGATGCTGCCCTCGAAGTTCGGGTCCGTGGCCCATGCCTTCTGCAGGCTGACTCCGGTCGGGGCCTGGGTGGGTGTATAGCCTTGCTGCGCACAGGAATTCGCGATTCGCGAAATTGCCTCGACCGAGACGGCGGGGAATACGGCGTCGACGCCCTCGGTCTTGAAGGCCAGGCAGGGTGCGATGTAGTTCGGTGCCGCGATGGCGACCTTCTCCGCGGCGAATCCCAGACCGGCCTGGGTAGCCATCGGCTCCAGCATCTGCGGAAGCTGCTCACAGACCGGTATCTCGGCGCAGTAGTAGACGCCGAGAGTCTTCGCGCCCGCCTGTTTGGCCTGGGCCACCTCACCGAGCATCAATACCGCGAGCGTTGTCCCGGAGGCGAAGAAGTTCGGATCGGTCATGAACGGTGCATCGACCGGTTGTCCGCCGATGACCGGAATGCCCTTGCTGTCGACGTAGTTCTGCCAGCTCGAGCTGACCAGACTGGTCTGGCCGACGATCGCGACCACCTTGTCCTGTTCGACGAGCTTCTTGGCGACGGCCAGTGCCGTCGTCGGATTCTGTTGGTCGTCGTAGGCGACGACTTTGACCGGGTGGCCGTTGATTCCGCCGCGATCGTTGACCCATGATGCCCATGCCTGCAGCACATCGGTGGCACGCCCGACCGATCCGGCGGCCGGGCCGGTGCAACTGCAGATCGATCCGATGAGGATGGGATCGCCCGGGAGGCCGCCGTCGGACACCTTCGCCGGGCCGACCGATGCGGGACGTTCGTCCGTCGAGTCGGCCGAACACGAGGTGAGCGCAAGCGCTGCGGCCAGCACGGGCGCGACCCACCATCGAAACCTTGTGTTCTTCATTGCTCCACTCCTGTACGGATATCGAGAATGTCGATTCGCTACCCCCATGGCCCGGTAGGAGTACCGGGTGGGTGTCCCGCCGGCGACGCCGGTGAGTCTGTGCGGTCGCCCGTGCTGCCGAGATAGTTCCGCAGCACGGCGTCCCGGTTGATATGTGCGGCAGGTCCTGCGAAGGCGACCGTGCCGCGACTGAGTAAGACCACGTGATCGGCCATCGTCAGGGCACGGTCGACGTACTGCTCGACCAGCACGATCGCCGAGCCGGTGGTGCGCAATTCGCCCAGCGCGGTGAAGATTTCGTCCACGACCAGGGGCGCGAGGCCGATGGATACCTCGTCCAGCAGGACGACCGCGGGATCGGCCAGCCAGGCGCGCCCCAGTGCCAGCATCTGCTGCTGGCCGCCTGACAACGAGCCGGCTCGCTGCGCGAGCTTCGTGCGCAGAGTGGGGAAGATGTCGAGAACCGCGTCGGTGCCGCCGCGCCGCCACGGTGGCGTCAGCAGGCGCAGGTTTTCCTGGACTGTCAAGTCCGCGAAAATACCCCGTCCCTCGGGGATCAGGCACAGGCCCGCACGAGCACGCCGTGCCGGCCTGTCGCGGGTCAGATCGGTTCCGGCGACCGACACGGTTCCCGAGCGTGCGGGCAGGATGCCCGAGACCACGCGCAGCAGCGTGGATTTCCCGGCCCCGTTCGGTCCCAGCAACGCCACGACGGATTTGTGTGGAACCGCCAGATCGACGCCGTGCAGCACGATCGCGGAGCCGTATCCGGCGGTGATCGAGCGCACGTCGAGCGCGAGGCCGGTACCAGTGCGGTGGCCTGTCGCACCCGTCGAGCCGTCCTGCGGAACGCCCGCCGCCGCCGGTTGTTGGCCGGTCATGCGACCGGTTCTTGTTGCCGGTAGTCGGCGGTTACCGGTTCGCCCAAGTAGGCGTGCTGCACCAGCTCCGACGCCCGGACCTGGGCGGGCGGACCACGGAATATCGGCCTGCCGAAGTCGAGTACGACGATCTCGTCGCAGATCTCGAGCACCAGCGACATGTCGTGCTCCACCAGCACGATTCCAACATCGCGCGCGGTGACTACGTGTCGCAGGATCTGCCCGAAGCGCACCGTCTCGGCGCGATCGAGACCGGCGCTCGGCTCGTCGAGCAACAGGATCCGGTACGGCCCCGCCAGACAGCGGGCGAGCTCGACCAGTCGCCGCTGTCCGATGGACAGGGTCGCGACGCGAGTGTGGGCGAGAGATTCGATGCCGCACAACGCCATCGCGGAGGCCGTGGCAGCGCGCACCCTGCCGGCCTGTCCACGGGCCGCGACCAGGTGGGCCAGTGGGTTCGCCCCGGCGAGCGGGCCTTCGGCTCCGATTGCGACGTTGTCGGCGACGGTCAGGGAATCGAAGAGTTCGGTCTGCTGAAAGGTTCGCCCGACGCCGAGCCGGGCCCGGCGTGCCGTCGATGCACGGTTTATCGACCGGTCCCGCAGTCGTACCTCACCGGCATGGATCGGGACCAGGCCGGTGCAGGCGTCGAACGTGGTGGTCTTGCCCGCACCGTTGGGTCCGATGAGCCCGGTGATCCGCCCGGTGGGTGCTTCGAACGACAGCTTCTCGACAGCCACGACGCCACCGAAGCGCACCGAAAGTTCGTGAACACCCAGGACCGCCGGGCTCCGGTGAGTCGATGTCTCCGGTACGACGACCACCGGCGCCGGGGTGCGCCGAAACGCACGGTCCACCCGAGACCGAATGGCACCGGGAACCTCCAGGCGCTCCGCGGTGGCGGCCCGGAGTATCACCAGTGCCCCGAACAGAACCTGAAGCCACAGCGACGCGTCAGCGACGGCAAGGTAGGACGGCACCAGGATGAGCGCCGCCGCGGCGAGCAACGGATACCACGGCTCGCGGCCCACCACCAGGATCGTCACCGCGAAGAAGGTGACCGATACCAGCGGCTGGTAATTGGCCGCGGAGGCGGTGGTCTGCGTCATCCCGGCGAGGGCGCCACCCAACGCTGCGAAAAATGCCGACAGACAGAAGACGAGCACCCGCGTGACTTCGACGGAGACTCCGTGGGTCCGCAGCGCAGCCGGTGATTCGGCGAGCCCCCGGAGCAGCCGCCCGAGTCTGCCGCGGTCCAATGCCACCACTGTCACGGTGCCGACCGCGGCCAGTATCAACACGAGATAATAGAACGCCGGGTCGGAATCGAGTCCGAGTACGCCGGGGCGTGGCATCGCGACGCCGAGACCACTGGTGCCGAACATGAACGGCTGGTTGTAGACCATCATCTGTACGACGACGCCGAATCCGAAGGTGGCCAATGCGAGATACACGCCGCCGAGCCTGATCGCCGGAATCGACAGCACCGCGCCGATGGGCACGACCACCAGTCCGCAGCCGAGGAACGCGAGCGGCCACGGCAGCCCCTGATCGACCGCGAAGTGCGAGAACGCGCAGGCGCCGATCGCGGTAAAAGCCATGTGGCACAGCGAAACCTGACCGGATGTACGGATCAGCAGGCCGAGCGACAGGAATACGAGCGTCGTCGCCACCGCCACGGTCCAATCCGTCAAATGGATGCCCGCGAACGCCGGAACCAGAGCCAGCGCCGCCAGCAGCGCAGCTCCGGCGGACGCCTGTACCGCCGGCGGGGTGACCCAACCGGATCGGATTCGCTGAATCGTCCGGTCCCGATTCGCGAGGTAGCGCCGTGGCATGACGAGCAGTACGAGAAACAGCGTCACGAAGGGCAGCGCGGCGGGAATCCCCGCGGCGGCACTGGTCGTGAGGTAGCGGGTAGCCAGCGAGGCGAGCACCCCGATGAGCAATCCACCCCCGAAACTCCCTGGGAGACTGGTGAATCGGCCGATCGCCGCCGCGCCGAACGCCTGGACGACCAGCAGCGTCAGCTGGGTGGGGTCGAGCGGGAGTAACGGCGCGAACAGCACCCCGGACAGCGACGCGAAACCGGTGCCGACGCACCACGCCCATCGCCGCGTTCGGGCCGAGCTGGTCCCGGCCAGATCCAGCAGCGTGGCATTTCCGACTACCGCGCGCATCGCGATGCCGTGGCGGGTGAACCGCAGCACGGCCGACAATGCGGCGGTCGCGACGACCGCGATGCCGAACGTGGCCAAGTCCGACCACTGCACCCGCACACCGAAGGCGTCGAATCCGCCCGGTGGCAGGAAGTTCGGCACGATGCGGGTCGTCGCCTGCCCGTAGCCGAGAGTCGCCCCCGCCTGGACTATCAGTAGTACGCCGACAGTCACGGCGATGCGCAGTTCGACGGTGGCCCGGTCGACCGCCCGGGCGAGCAACTCCAGCGCCATACCCATGGTCGGGCCGACGCCGAGCACACAGACCGCCGCTGCGAGCTGCCACATTGTGCCGTGGACCACGTGCAGCGTGTAGAACGTGTACGCCGACACCGTGGCCATAGCACCGTGGGCGAAGTTGAACACTCCCGACGTCCGATAGGTGAGTACGAGACCTACGGCGGCCAGTCCGTACACCGAGCCCGTGACGATTCCCGCGATCAGGAACGGCAGCAGATCCGTCACGAGGGACTCCCGGTTTCGGTGCCGCACACGGGCGCGGCATGCAACGTCAGTGTCGGCGGTTGCCCTGTGGCACACCACGCCAATCCGGAACATCTGCCTCGCAACAGAAATTGACGAGATGAAAACGAAGAATGGTGCCTTTCGCTGTCCTCGGTCGGCCGAGACTCGGTACACGACCAGTCCGTCAGTGATTTCCCACCATTGGATAGGAGTGAAGATTGCGCCGGAGAGCTCACCGTGGGATATGAAATCCTACTAGCGATGGGCAGACCGGAGAGATGGCGCTGGGACATCATCGCCATCATCGAGCTGTTCGAGGTGCCCCGAAATGAAGTACTACAACCTGGCCGTGGCCGGTGTCGACGACTGGACCGAGTTCGCCAACAGCATCGTCCCGATGGCGCATCGCTACCGCGAGCCCGCGGGCTGGCAGGTGGGCCTGACCGTCCAGGAGACCACAACCTACAGCTTGCTGCGCTGGGACCAGCCCGGTGACCGGCTGGCATTCCGAACCCGGTCGCACATTCGCCGCGCCTCGGCCGAAGGGTTCTACTGGGTGGTGATTCCGCAGCGCGGAGCATTCGCGGCGTCGGACGAAGACGAGGACAGATGTATCACGCCGGGTCAGGCGGTGGTGCTGGCGCTGGATCGGGAGTGCAAGTTGAACATTCCCGGCTCGGTGGCGTACGGGTTCCAGATTCCGCGTTCTGAATTCGATCACCGGTCACCGGTGCCCGGCACCCAGCGACCGGTGCTCGGTCTCGATTCCGGCCTCGGCCGGATCGCCATGGGCATGATCAATAACCTGCATTCCGAGCGATCCGGCCTGGCCGGTCGCGATTTCAACATGGTGTGCGATCGGATCACCGAGTTGCTGTGCCTGATCAGCGCCGGTGATTCCAGCCCGCAGCGAGCTCACCTGTCGGAGATTGCCGAGACCGTCCGACGGTATGTGCGCCGCAACATCGGCACGACGGACCTGCGGTTGCCCGCAGTGGCGCAGGCGCTCGGCTGGTCACCCCGGCAGTTGCGCGTCGCGTTGCACGAGGCGGGGACAACGTATCGCGACGTGCGCCGCGACGAAGCCCTGCGCGCCGCCCGCAGCATCCTCGAAGACCCCTGTCAGACGATGACGATCGGCGAGATCGCGGAGCGCAGCGGACTCACGTGTACTTGGCTCGCAACAGCTTTCAAAGCTCGGTACGGCGAGTCTCCCCGAGAGTTCCGCAAACGCAGACTGACCGAGCAGTCCGGTCGGCCGAGCGGAGCCGAACAGCGGCACCGAAATCGCCTCGACGCCGATCCAACTACGTCTTCCGAACTGCGATGCCACGGTCGATCTGTCGATTCAGGTCAGTGAAATCTCCCCGATCTCCGCTACGACTACCTGACCTAGCGGGTGCGACGGCGCCTGCCGTGGGCTCGGCGGTCGCGAGTGTCGAGTTACTGGGTGCGCCGCGGAGGAAGCTGTCTTCGGTACCACCGGCGAGCGCCACCCGCTGGCGCGGACGGTGCGGAAACCCCTGGCACTGCGAGGAAGCCCCGCAGGAATTTCTTCGACGCTGTGAACACCCGATTTGTGCGCGGTCACCCCTATCCGCCCGTTACATCCAGAAATGTCACACCGGTCGACGAAGCCCTGGGCCGGTATCCTCTCCTGCATTGCAATCCTCCGAACATGCGGAAAATTACTCCCGCCGACCTCGAGACAATGACTCTGGCCTTGTTCACGAAGATAAGATTGGGCTCGGCCTCCGTAGGCTCACGTGACGCAGGCGAAGACTTCGTTATGACTGATGACTCAGCAGAGCGCAAAGTCTACCTCGTTTGGGTCAAGCATGTAAGCAACCCGCTAGGGACGGATGCGGTCCGCTCACTCGCAAATCGCGTGGCGCGCAGTGGAGCATCTGAAGGTATCCTCGTGACCACAGGACGGTTCACTGCCTCCGCCCGCGAATCCTCTGTCCACCACGATCAAATTCGACTTATAGACGGTGATGGGTTGGTGGAGGCATTGGCGAAGCACCTTGGGATCGGTTTGGCCTTGTAATCTCGCTCCTAAATCACTGGTTGGCCGAACTTTTTCGGGCTAATTTGAGTTCCCGGCAATCGGAGCGGACGAGGCTGCTGCATTCGGCGCTCCGCTGGCCTGCGGCCTGTCCAGGACGCCACCCCGCGCCACGACAATGTTCTCCTTTCCCGCTGCAGACCTGGATATCACGGCCTCCGGTTTGCGAAAACCGCACCGTTAGGCCGCGATCACAGTGGCACCACTACTGGCGGTCTTCGCAATGCTCCCGCAAGGATTGCGTCCGGCAGAGTGGTGTAGCAGCTCGTCGATCAGCGTATCGACCCCAGCCGGCTGCTGTCCGACCAATTGGCCGCCGCCGGTCCCGATCTGCTGCGTACTCTGCTGTCCACGTTCGTGCAGACCCTGATGGGCGCCGAGGCCGACGCCGTCTGTGGTGCCGGCTACGGCGAACGCAGCGACGAGCGTGTCAACCACCGCAACGGCTACCGCCACCGCGACTTCGACACCCGCGTCGGCACCCTCGATGTCGCGATCCCGAAACTGCGCCACGGCAGTTATTTCCCGGACTGGCTGCTCGAACGACGCAAACGCGCCGAACGGGCCCTGACCTCGGTGGTGGCGACCTGCTATCTGCTCGGTGTCTCCACCCGCCGGATGGAGAAGCTCGTCGAAACCCTGGGTATCACAACTGTTTCCAAGTCACAGGTGTCGATGATGGCACGCGATCTCGATGCCCAGGCCGAAGCGTTCCGCACCGCCCACTCGATCAAGGTCCATACACCTTCGTCGCCGCCGACGCCCTCGTACTCAACGTCCGGGAGGACGGCCGTGTGATCAACGTTCACGCCCTGATCGCCACCGGCGTCAACAACGACGGATACCGCGAAATCCTCGGTCTCCAAGTCACTTCCGGCGAGGACGGTGCCGGATGGCTGGCCTTCCTCCGCGATCTGGTCGCCCGTGGGCTGAGTGGCGTCGCTCTGGTCACCTCCGACGCCCACGCCGGCCTCGTGGCCGCGATCGGCGCGACCCTGCCCGGCGCGGCCTGGCAGCGCTGCCGCACGCACTACACGGTCAACCTGATGTCGGTCTGTCCGAAATCGTCGTGGCCGTGGGTCCGCACCCTGTTGCATTCGGTGTTCGATCAAGCAGACACCGAATCGGTTGCCGCTCGATATGAACGGATGCTCGACGCCTTGGCCGAGAAGCTCCCGAAGGTCGCTGACCACCTCGACACGGCTCGCGCCGATCTGCTGGCATTCACCGCGTTCCCCACACAGATCTGGCGTCAGATCTGGAGCAACAATCCACAAGAGCGGTTGAACAAGGAAATCCGCCGCCGCACCGATGTCGTCGGCATCTTCCCCGATCGCGGCCCGATCATCCGCCTGGTCGGCGCCGTGCTCGCCGAACAGCACGACGAATGGATCGAGGGCCGCCGCTATCTCGACCTCGATGTCCTGGCCCGCTCGCGTGGGCTCACCGCCACCGACGAACAGGAGGCAGCGACACCCGCAGAACTCACTGCCTGACCCGAACTCTGGATCATGCGGTGACCACCTCAGCTACACCACGCCCCGGGACTTGACCACAGCACTCCCGCTGTTGCCTGTCATTGGTCGACCCAGGTGTTGAATGGCCGTCGCAGTCCGCCATGCCTGGGCACCGAAATCCGTTCTCCGTACTTCTTTTCGGCGCTTCGGGCGTGGACTTCCACCCACACCGAAGGAACGAGCCATGACCGAACACAATGCCGCGGACAAGCCGACCGCGTCGGCGTTGATCGACGACACCATCGTCGAGGTCCTCCAAGCCCCGTCCGACGACGTCGGAGCGGTGCTGCTGGCGGGATGGAACGGGTTCACCATGCTGGCCACCGTCGTCGTGCAATTGGTCTCTGCTGGACCAGGGTGCCAGCATTCGCGCCATCTGCCTCGAGCTGGGGCTGGCTCGCGGCACCACACGTCGCTTCGCTCGCGCCGCATCGGCCGACGAACTACTGGTCAACAACCGCACGGGATACCGCGTCAGCGCGCTCGAGGCATACAAATCCGAGCTGCATCGACGGTGGAATGAGGGCTGCACCAACGCAACTCAGCTGTTCGAGGAGATCAAAGCCTGCGGATACCGGGGCAGCGAGAAGATGGTGCGCACCTACTCGGCTCCCTTCCGCGCCTTCGCACACATCTCGGCACCGCCGAGCAAGCCACCGTCGGTCCGGAGGGTTGTCAGCTGGATCATGACCAACCCCGACACCATCGCTCCCGCCGACCAAACAAGTCTGGGTGCCATTCTGGCCGCCAGCCCGGAACTGGCGGCCCTCATCGGCCACGTCCGGGCGTTCGCCACGATCATGACCGAACGGCGCGGCCGCGATCTCGAACGATGGATGGCGGCCGTCGACGCCGATGACCAGCCGGCTTTGCACTCGTTCGTCCGTGGGCTGCGCCGCGACCAAGACGCGGTCACTGCGGGCCTGACCATGGCCTGGAGCAGCGGCGCCGTCGAAGGCCACGTCAACCGCATCAAAATGCTGAAACGCCAGATGTTCGGACGTGCGAAGACCGACCTGCTCCGAAAGCGAATCCTGTTGAGCGAGTGAGCAACACAGACCCGAATTCACGGAAGACCAAACACGGCGATCGTACTGTGCGAGCTACTGTGGAGCTCTCAACCGTCCTGCACAACCCTCCGCGGCAGCCGTTAACCGTCGCAGAGGCACACCGCGAAATGCAACTTCACCCGAGTTGCAGCACCGACACGTGCATCTGTAAAGCGACCGTGTTTGCCGTACTCGTGTGCCACGGGCGGATCAAGCCCGACTCATCGAGGTCTCCCGCATCGCACCGACGCTCGGCGTCCTCCACCATGATGATCCGGCACCGGACGAGGCAACGGACCCTCCCTTACGCAAGCGGTTGTGTGCTTGGCGAAGCAGGCACGTGAAATAGGCCGTCAATAGTCGGATCAAGCCTCACAGGCGATTTCACTGATCCGATGAATCATTTCGATCCAGTGGCGTCGTAGCGCTGCTGGCGTGCGATGCCGATACACCTCGCCAGCACTGCGCATCGTCGGGTCGGACATCAATGTGCAGAGGACATGAGATGCCAACCCACCGCGGCAGGTCGCCGGTAGCCGTTGAGGCGAATGCCTTCCCGCTCGGCAGTCCTTCAGCCGAGGAGCGCGATCGTGTGCTCGATGGAACTCCGGATGTCGCTTGGGTCATGTCCCGCACGCGCGCGAAGCCTCCACCCGAGTACGAGGGTGAAGAGGAGATCGGTGAGCTCGTCGAGATCTGACTCGACCGAGATCTCTCCGCTTTCGCGCATTCGGGTGAGCAGGTCTCCCAGCCCGGTTCGGGTGAGATTGAACGCAGTTTCGGTCCGTCGAGCGATTTCCGGGTCTGTGCCGCCCATTTCCGCAGCGGTGTTGATCACAAAACACCCTGCTGGATCAGTCGCGTGGGCGTCGCTCCCCAGCGCTACCGTCGCCACAGCATCGGTCAACGCGTCCCTGGTCGGGTCGGCGTCTCGGAACCGCTGACATCCGTCGGCACTCTCCGTTGCCCGATAGTGATCGAGGGCGCGCAAAAAGAGTCGGCGCTTGTCACCGAAAGTGCGGTAGAGGCTGCTCGGGTTGAGTTCGAGCGCCGCATTCAGGTCGCGCGTGCTGGTGGCGTGGAATCCCTTGCGCCAAAAGACATCGGTTGCCCGGTGGACGGCTGCCTCCTCATCGAACCCGCGGGGCCTGGCCATTGAACCTCCCTGCATTGTGGAGCGGATGATCCCAATGCTAGCGTCGAGTTTGGGAGCGATCGATACCAAACTAGGGAGAGGAGCGCACAGTGGCTGGAACACACAGCGACGAAGGCTTCGGCGGCGGCGCGGCTGACAGACCGACCCTGAACGCGCGAGGTACCGACGGCGAACGCTGGGGCGCGGCCTGGGCAACGATGTTCGGCGTGTTTGTGCTGGTCGTCGCAGAGCAACTGCCGATCGGGCTGTTGATCCAGATCAGCCCCGACCTGGGCGTCACGGAAGGAACTGCCGGGCTCAGCGTCACCGTCCCCAGCATCGTCGCCGGTGTCGCAGCACTGCTGGTACCGCTGGTGGTCGGGAAGTTGGACCGCCGGGTCCTTCTCGGCGCGTTGATGACCCTCATGACCGCCGCGAACGCGGCGACGTGGCTGGCTCCGACGTTCGAGGTTCTCCTACTGTCGCGCGTGTTCGTCGGTGTCGCGATCGGCGGGTTCTGGGCGATCGGGGGCGGCATCGCCGTTCGCCTGGTGTCGACGGCGAATGTACCGAAGGCGACCTCGATCATCTTCGCCGGCGTCGCCGCGGCCAACGTGCTCGGCGTCCCGCTGGGGACGATCCTGGGAACGAACCTCGGGTGGCGGTTGGCGTTCGCCGCGCTCGGGGCGGCCGCACTTATCGCTCTGGTATGGCTGATCGTGCTATTGCCTCCGTTGTCAGCACAAGTTCCGGTCCGCGCGCACGTACTGGCCAGTCAGCTCAGGAACCAGGGCGTGGTATTCGGACTCATCGCGACCTTGCTTTCCGTCACGGGACACTTTGCCGCGTTCACCTTCGTCGGTCCGATCCTTCGCGACATCGCGGGCCTGTCCGCTTCCGCGGTCGGTCCGATTCTCTTGGTCTACGGCCTCCTCGGCCTGGGAGGGAACTTCGCGGCCGGGGCACTGCTGGGGCGAGGCGTTCCCACAGTGGTGTTCTCCATCCTCGCGGTGATCACCGTCGCTCTGGGTCTACTACCGGCGGTCGGCCTCCAGCCGGCCGCAGGCGTGCTTCTGGTCCTCCTGTGGGGTCTGTTCTTCGGCGGACTGTCGGTCAGCATGCAGACCTGGATGATCAAAGCCGCGCCCACAGCCGTCGAAGCCGCAACCTCGCTGTGGGTCGGAGTATGGAACCTCGCCATCGGAATCGGCGCGCTCGCAGGTGGCGTCGCCATCCACAAACTCTCGCTGGCATCCACCATCTGGATCGCCGCAGCCCTGACGCTGACCGGCGCGCTATTGGTGGCGGCGACCCGCTCGCCGAGGGCGAGCGCGCCGCCTGCCACCGGAGTAGACGAGGCCGTCGATGCTCGATGACACACGCGAACGCCCGCAGCGCACCCAGCCCCGCAACCGCCGAGGGTCGCATCATCGAACTACGCTGACGACAGCGGCGGGAGCCGAATCCTAGGAAGGGGCTGGGCGTTCCCGATTTCCGTCTGTTCGTCCACGGAAGTCGATCTTTGCCTTGTCGATAAGGAATCCCTAGGCGAATTCTGTCCCGCATTGGACGCCGCGGATACGCGCCAAGCCGAGGAAGGTTCGCTCATCGAACCAGTGCCGATGCCGTTGCGAAGGCTCGTACCGTAGCACCAAATGGTTGCGGAACTCAGGCGCTGCGGGATCGCAGCCGGGATTCGCGCCAGCCAACATTAGCAAGGTGCCGCCGGCACCGATGGCGATGTCGTCGCAATGTACGCCGAAGACGGCGATCTCAGTAAGGCTCTCGCACGTCAACGACTTCAATTCGCACACCCGCTTCGCAACGACGACCCGATACCACCACCTTCGCGAACCGAATAAGCTCCGCACGAGAACTGACTCCCGTCTTATGAAATATCTGACGCTGGGATTCCGTACTCGACCTCGGCTGCGGTGACGGCAACTGCACGGCGGTATCCGCCACGGGATCGCGTGCGTTACATGCGCGGGGCGATCAGCCGATGGAACATGCTCGGACTCAGTTGCTCTAGGGTGATTTAGTGCGTCAGGTGATCCACGATTTCAACGAGAATGGGTTCGGTACATTGGACCCAAAATGGAGAGGGGCAGGCCCGCGAAGACCGATCGCGCGACGCGTGAACGGATCTGTCAGATCGGCCGTGTGCTACCCCGTCACTTGGGATGGCCGTCCTCGACGTGGAGCCTGTCGAAGCTGCGGGACGTGTTGTGTATCAACGGTATTGCCGATCTCAGCCGCGAGACTTTGCGGAAGATCCTACGACAACCCACCCAACGACGGGCACGTGGTCTGCGTCGATGAATTCGGGCCGCTCAATCTGCATCCCCGCGCCGGTCGAGGCTGGCAGCCTCGGCGCAGGCCGCAGCGACTGCGGGCGACCTACCACCGCACCCAGGGCGTGCGCCACGTGTTCAGCGCTCTCGATCTGTCCACCGGCCAGATATACTGCCGCATCCCGGATCGCAAGCGCTGGACCGAGTTTCGTGCGTTCCTGCGGAGCCTGCAATCACGGTGGCCGGGCGAGAAACCGTATGTGATCGTCGAACTTCTCTCCGCACAAACGTGCCGAAGTCCACGACTGGTGCGCGGCCAACGACGCGAAACTGGTGTTCCTGCCGACTATTCGTCGTGGTTGAACTACCCGATTTCCTGCCCTGCGTCGCCTGACTATGCCGAAGAGAACAGGCAGACCGGGTGCCCGGCGGGATCGAGTATGACGCGGACGGCGTCCTGCGGTTGGGTGTCAGCAAGGGTCGCACCTGCTTCGAGTGCCCTTGCCTGTGCTGCGTCGAGATCCTCGACCGGCAGGTCGAGATGAACCGTGATGTGCTGGCGGCCCGGCTCACTCGGCCAGACTGGCCTGGTGTAGTACCGCTCGTACTCGATATTGATCGTTCTCAGGCCGGGCAGGTCGGCCGGTGCACACAGCTGCGCCCACCCCGCCTCCGGTGGCTCGCCGGGCCGAGGATCCTCCATCGCGCTGATGGTCCACCCCAGTAGCCGTTGGTAGAACACAGCTAAATCCCGTGGGTTCGGAGCTCCGATCGTCACGCTCGATACCCACATCTGCTGTCGAGTCATACGCCCCCAGTTCACTCCGCCAACCGAACACGCTCAACATAGGTCGAGCGGCCACCAGAAGACAACAACCTCCAAGCAGAATTGCACCGTCAAGCTTTCGGATGCAGCACTAGCAGAACTGCAGAAGTAGCCAACCCGACGTTGGTTACCCGATGAGCTGATCGCTCGAGTTGTTCGGCAACCGTTTCGTCCGCATTTTCGGCAGCTTGTCCCAGATGCCACGCCCGGCGACCGTAGTCCCGCGTCGCTCATCGCAGCGGCAAGCGTGTCAACGGCCAGTAGTCCGTCCCCGCAGGCGGCCAACGTTTGTCCCCGCTGGTGTGAGGGTTCAGGAGGCGCTTGACGCGGACCGTGCAGGAGGTCCTGGACGGGTTCAGCAGCTGCTTGACGGGTCTGGTTTGATATTGTGCCCGTGGCGCACAACAGAATCGGCGAGGACGGCACGCACCGTTCCTGGGTAGTGGAGCATCGGTATCGGGCGGTGCTGGAGGTACTCGACGGCGGCGCGATTGCCGATGTCGCTCGGCAGTTCGGGACGACGCGGCAGTCGATCTACACGTGGAAGGCCCGGTATCTCGAGGCCGGGTTGGAGGGCCTGGCGGATCGCTCATCGCGGCCGCGGAACTCGCCGAGCCGTGTGCCTGTGGAGGTGGAGGCCGCGATCTGTGAGATGCGGCGGCAGCATCCGCGGTGGGGTGCGCAGCGGATCGCGTTCGAGCTGGCCGAGCGTGGTGTCCGGCCGGCGCCGAGCCGATCGACCGCGTATCGGGTGTTGGTGCGTCACGGGCTGGTCAACGAGCAGCAGCAACAGCATCGGCGCAAGTACCGGCGGTGGCAGCGCGATGCGCCGATGCGGTTGTGGCAGCTCGACATCATGGGCGGGGTGTTCCTGGCCGATGGCCGAGAATGCAAGCTGGTCACAGGAATTGACGATCACTCCCGGTTCGTGGTGATCGCTCAGGTCGTCGCCGAGCCGAGCGGACGCGCGGTCTGCCAGGCATTCACCGATGCCATGTCCCGCTATGGCGTGCCCTCGGAAGTGTTGACCGACAACGGGAAACAGTTCACCGGCCGATTCAGCAAGCCGTATCCGGCGGAGGTGTTGTTCGAGCGGATCTGCCGGGAGAACGGGATCACCGCGCGGCTGACCAAACCACGCACACCGACCACGACCGGCAAGATCGAGCGCTGGCATCAGAGTCTGCGCCGCGACTTCCTCGACGAGGCAGGCCCTTTCGCCGATCTCGCGACCGCGCAAGCAGCGATCGACGCCTGGGTGCACGGATACAACTACCGCCGCCCGCACCAATCGCTGCAGATGGCCACGCCCTACTCGCTGTTCCGCCCGCACCCCGGTGCCTCAGCGCTGCCACAGCCGCTGCCGGTCGCCCCGGTCATGCCGGTCCGTGTCCCTGACCGGCTCGCGGCGCGGTCGATGCGCCCAGACGGGGCCGCCGCCGGAGAAGTTCCCGATCACCGTCGACGAACGCGAGATCGACGCAGTCGAACTGGAAATGATGATCTCCCCGGCCGGGCGGATCGTGCTGCCCGGCGGCCAAGATCTGAAATTCAGCCCGACGATGGCCGGGCGCACCGTCACGGTCTGGGCCAACGACCGCACCATCCACGTGCTGATCGGTGGCGAGCTGCTACGCACCCCGGCCGTCCCGGTTGTCGGCGACAGACCTGGCCACCCTCGTCCTGCGCGGCGCTCGCCCCGCCGGACCCGAACCCGGGCCCTCCGCAATCCCGCGCGGGCCACTGCCTGCGGCCACGGTCGTCGAGATCGGGCGCACCGTCGGCCGTGACGGCGATATCCAGCTCGCCGGCCACCGCATCGCGCTCGGCGCCCAGCACGCTGGCAAACGAGTCGCGCTGCGCATCGACGGTCACCTCATGCACGTCATTGCCGACGGCCTGCTCGCCAAGACTCTCCCCGCGCCCGTCACCGTCGACCAGGTCACCAAGCTCCGCGGAGCTCGCGTCCCCGACCAGCCGCTCCCGCCCGCCCCGTCGCAGACGCCGCGCGCGCAACGGCGGGTGCCGAAGGACGGGATCATCATGGTCGCCAAGCAACGCCTCCGCGTCGGCGCCAGCCACGCCGGGAAGACGGTCATCGTCGTCATCGAAGACACCCTGTTCCGGGTGCTGCACAACGACATCGAGCTGTCCGTGCACACCCGCAAGAACCCCGGACCCATCCGGCAATACAAGGCCAGCGCCCGAACCCGAACAGCCTGAACGAAATTCGTCCACCACGTCCTGAACCCGTCAAGAACCTGGTGCGCAATCCACGCCAAGGACCTCCTGAACCCTCACACTGTCACAAGCGCCCGGTGCACGTCTCGACGGCCGGAACTGCTCGCAACGTGACAGACCGCGGATCGTATCAACAGCAGCAACTGCTGGGAGCGCCTGCGCTGCGAGTGTGGCCGGGGCAGCGAGTGTCCGGCCGCTCAGCAACGGCTACTCGCCGCGGCGAGACAGACACACCGTTCGCGCCGAGATTTGCCGCCCGGCCCACCACGTGCGACACCGGGACGGGCCGACGACGCAGGAGTCGCCCCCGGCGCTCCGCCGTCGGCCCGTCGCAGCGAGTTCCAGCAGCCCCGCCCAAGTTAATCTCCGTCAGGAACTCGAGTGCGCCGAATACCAGTCCGGGGTTCCACTGCCATCGGCCCCGTGGCGACTCCGACAGCCAGGCCCGTCGGAGTGACTCCACCGGAAGACACCACCCGCAGCGCGTGCCCGCTTGCACCACACGTTCGATGTTGACCTCTCCACCACCGAATAGGTCTCCCGCTGGTGAGGCCAGGCGGCGGCGATCATGGCGCAGTTCCTGCCCGAGAGGGACGCCGCGCTCAGGCGCGGGGGATGTCCTTGCCGGTCGGCCGGTACTCGATCAGTAGCAGCTTGCCGTCGAGAACCCGCTGCTCGACCAGATCGAGTTCGCCGGCAGTAACACCAGCGAAGGCGGACTCACGTCCGGCATCCCCAGCGAACAGCGGAAACATGACGAGCCGGAGCCGGTCGACCAAGCCGGCATCCAGAAGCTGCCGCGCGATCGAGAGACTGCCCCAGGTGCGCAGTGGAACGTCGCCGTTCGCCTTCAAGTCCGCGACCTCTTCGATCAGATCACAACTGATGCGGGTGTTCGGCCAGTCGACCTGTTTCAGAGTGGATGAGAACACCACCTTCTCCAGTTTCATGACCTCGTCATAGGTCTCTCCCCACGCCTCGTCGGGCAGGGCCATGAACGCCTCGTAGGTGCGCCGACCCATGATGACGCGCTGCGGGGCCGCCGATTCGGTGGCGACCCACTCCGCGAGCTCGGGGCCGAAGTATCCGAAGTATCCCGGCAGCCCCTCGCCACCCGCCCATCCATCGACCGACTCGAAGATGTCGATCGTCACCGTGCTTGCCATCTCAGTTCCCTTCTCGAAGACACCAGTGGCGCCACATGAACCTACTTCAATAGATGAAGTAGACTGTACTATATGAAGTCAAGTGGTACGCTTGCGCCATGCGAAACCGCGAGTACGGACAGTTCTGTGGGCTGGCGCGAGCCGCCGAGGTCCTCGGGCAGCGCTGGACACTGTTGATCCTGCGTGACCTGCTGGTCGGCCCACGGCGCTATTCCGACCTGGCCCGAGGGCTGCCCGGCATCCCGTCCAAGCTGCTCGCCACTCGCCTGAAAGAGCTGGAACAAGACGGCCTCGTTGTCCGAGAGGCGCGAAGCGGCTCGGATCGTTCGATCGTCTACGTCGTCACACCACGGGGTGCGGAGCTCCAGCCCGCACTCGACGCCCTTTCCCGCTGGGGTGCGGGCGAGATGCGTGCCCCCCGTGAGGGTGAGGTCGTCACCGAGGCCGTTCTGGTCTCCGGCCTCCGGGTCGCAGCCGAAAGCGGCACAGTGCCGGCGCGACGGCTGACATTCACGGTCAAGATCTCGGGCGCCGTCGCACATGCACTGGTTGCGGATGGGATCGTCGAGGTGGCCCCGGGCGAGTACCCGAATTCCGACCTGACCATCACCGGAGGGCCGGGGTTCCGCGATCTGCTGGCCGGCACACTGGACCCGCAAGCTGCGGTGACCGAAGGTGCGGTCGAACTCGAAGGAGATCCCACACTCCTCGCAGACTTCACCTCGATCTTCACCGTTCCCTACACCACGGCCACAGGGACCTGACCTGTGAGTTTCGGATCGAATTCCCATCGCCCCGACTTTTACCGGTACGCACTGATGTCAGCAGAGGTGAACCAGCCGGGCTCCTCACGGCGGCCACCCGAACCCGACGCGACATAGAGCCGCTTCCCGTCCGGCGATACGGCCAGATGACCGAGAGGGAAGTCGAATCGGATCTGGCCGACGACAGTTCCGCTGCGAGTATCGAGCACTGTGACAAATCCATGATCGGCGCTGAGCTCGCGAAGACTCTCGTGCGCGATCAACAGGAATCGGCCGTTCGGCGAGAGTGATCGGTCGGCGAAGGGAGCCGGGGCGCAACCGATGCCGGATATCAGAACCCGCCTCACCGGACGTGCGCCAGACGACCAGGTCCGCATACTGGTGCAGTTGGTCTGTGACCATGCGACTGTTGTGCTGGCTCATGACTCGGGTGAGGACATCGAACCCCGTCGGCCGCTTTTCGAACTCGGTTCGGATTCGCTGACCGCGGTCGAACTCTGCAACCGCCTCGAGACGGTTACCGGTCTGCGCCTGCCACTCGCCACCATTTTCCAGTATCGGACCGCGACGGAGCTGGCACACCATCTTCACTCCGAAATCATGGGTACCCGCCTCGAGGCAGCTGCCGACCGCGATACACCGCCATAGGGAGTAAACGAAATGCACCCTGCAATGAGTCGTAGACACCAGCCCAGCGCTGCACTGGGAAGTGCCTTGTCTGCGCGCCCACCTCTGCACACGAGCATCATTCCAGTCCCGAATGTCGGCGGAGTCCGACGATGCCCTGCGCGGCTGTGCCGCACGCCTTCTCGACTACACTGGCCGACGCGGCGGTCGTCGCGGCAACGCGAGGGCGGTTGATGCAGGCGCTGCCTTTGGGTGGCGCCATGGTCGCCATCGAAGCCGCCGAACTCGAAATCGCGGCATACCTTGGTGGGCTGGAGGGTCGAGTGGCCATTGCCGCGTTCGACGGTCGTGTCCGGCGACCGGGAACCTGTCATGGAACTCGCCTCGCACTGAAATCACGCGGCCGTAGTACGCGCCACCTCCGCGTCAGCCACGCTTTTCACTCCTCGAAAACTTCGTTTGGTGGCGAGTTGCCGCTGGTGGAAAGGCTGCACCGCTGGAGATGGAAGGACGTCCACCGACACCTCGCGACCACACCGGTCGGTGGCATAACCGTCGGCGGACGGGATCGAACTGTTCAAACCTCGCCAAGGTGCTGATCACTCGATATCGGTATCGCGGCGACACGATCCCCAACCCTGGACCCTGGCCGACCAGGCCTGACGGCAGACACCGTGGAGAGCCCGGTGCGTGGAGACACGCACGCCGGGTTCGGCGAGCGGCTCGCAGAAACGGACCGGTGGCAACATCGGCACCGCGCTGCGGGCCCGACTCAACCAATCGATCGACCAAGGACAACACGTACCGCTCACCGACACCACTGAGCCCGGTCTCCGCTCCCCGGCAGCCGCGCTATTGTGCGGTGGCCGCCGCTTCAGTCTGGGCATTGACAACGAGTTCCCACAGGTGCCCGTCCGGGTCGCTGAAGTACCCCATGTACGACCCGTCATACTCACCGGCCGGCCGGGCCACAGACGCACCCGCTGCTGTCGCTCGACCAAGGATGTCGTCCAACTCCTCCTTGCTCCCGATGGCACACGAGAGGGAACAGGCACCGGGCGCAGGTAGGCGAGGCGTGATACCGGCGCGGCTCGTGTACTTCTCATACTCGCCGTACTCGATAAGGAACAGCGACAGGTTCGGCAACTCGAACGCGATGATGCTCTCATCGACCTCAGCCGGGGCCAACCCCAACCCGTCATGGTAGAACCGCAATGCCCGTTCCGAATCCGCAACGGGCAACGAGACAATGACAGTCGCAGGCTTCATGCCCACCAAGCCGAGTCGGCACCGGCGTCAGATTGGTCGAGCCGGCCCGCAGGACCTCGTAGCCGCGGTACCGATATCGAGTGACGATCTGACGGGCCAATCACGAAAAGTGGGCCAGAACCAGGATTCAGCTGCCGTTGACACTGCGCGCCGCAAGTACAACCCGGCTGGCAAGTGGACCCCGATCGGGGTGCGGCGATTGCTCCGGGTGACGATCGTGTACGTTGCCGCCTGCACGCCGGATCGTGATACGTCCTGGTTGCACGGCGTCCTGGACGTCAGCTTCGTCGGCGGATAGACCGAGGTAGTCGTCGCAGGCGACGAACTTCTGCCGTGCCAGGCCGACGCATTCGCGGCTGGACGGCTGATCGGGATGCGCGATCGCAACCGGTAGCCGGGGCCTGTTCGCTGGTTGTGACAACTGAGCAAGTGGAGTGGAAATGCTGGGCAGGTCATCAGTCCCCCCACGCCAGACCTGCTGGCCGCGGGTCAGAGGCGCGCGAGCCAGCCACCGACCACACCGTTGGATCAAGGCCGAGCCGGTGAGTGTGCATTGATTACAAACATTGACTTGGACAAACGCAATTCGTGTTCGGTGTCGCACGCGTCTTCCATGTCTCTCCGGGTCAGTGCAGTACCTTCGGCTGTTTCTTCGAACAACAATGTCGATGTGTAGTAGCGCAAGAATTCGTTCCGGTTGGGGAAGACAAGGCTGGCGTCGATTTTTTCGGTTTTAACACTGTCGAAACGCTCTCGTACGATGGGCAGAAATTCGTCGGAGAGTCGTGCCGCGCGGATGCGTGTGCGATCGTCTATACGTCGGCCAGTGAGGCGCTCGTTGAAATCGTATAGTTCGGGTGCATTTTCGACAGTGGGGCCGATGAGAAGCAAGTGGCCACCGTGGCGAAGAATTCGAGCTATCTCGTCGATCACGACACTCGGATCCTTGGCGTTGTAGATCGCGAAAATCGAAGCGACGAGATCGAATGTACCATTTGGGAACGGCAGTATCTCATCCATGGACTGCTCGACCAGGGTGAGTTGGCGGTCATTGCCGTAAGACGCTCGCGCTGTTTCGAGCAATGTCTCGTCTCGGTCGAGTCCGATTACGCGACCTTCGGAGTGCACGTGCCGCAGGTAGATTCCAAGATGGTTGCCGTCACCGCAGCCGAGGTCTAGTACGGAATCCCAGCATCGATTGCTGACAAATTTCTCGATCCAGGCGGTCAGATCGAAGGTGCCGAAGAGTTTGTTCGCTCTGATTCTTGCGGCGAGTCGGTTGTCCTTTTCTTGGAAACTCAGGTCCATGACGTCCTCAGCAGTTTGTCGCCGGTGTCGGGCCCGGCAGCAACATTAGGGTGTGCAGACCCAGCTGGGTGATCGCATCCGGCAAGGTCATTGTGCTGGGTAGCTGCGCCAGATACGTTGTCCACCAGTGGCGATCGCGCTTCCAGGCGTCGGTGTAGGCGATGCAGAGGGCGGGATTGATCTCGTCGTGCGCAGTGATCGCTTCCTGCACTGCGGCGTGGGCCGCGACATCGTTCTGGCCGTGCGGGTTGCGCTCTTCGAGCTTTTCGAGCAGCTCGTGCAAGAAGTTGTATTTGGCCGATAGAAAGGACCGCCAGAAGGTTCGATCCGCGTGGCCTGGCGCGATCCCGTGGCGGATACCGCTGTGCAGTCCTTGGGCGATCACCTCTCCGAATTCCTGGTGTGCGGCTTTTTTGGGATCATCGAAGGGCTGGTATTCGGCGTGTACGGCGCTTCCGGTCAGCGCCAGCCTGGGAAAAGAGTCATCGTCGAGAAGATACAACCAGTCGTCATTGTAGATTTCGGGAAAGAATGCAGGCCGCCGCTTGGGGGCGGTCATCAGGACACCGCCGGCCAGGAACGAGTCCGGTATTTGCCCGACTCGTTTGCATGCATGCCCGACCACCGACAGATCAGGGAATCCATGAACAGCCAATCCGGATACTGCGTACCCGTCGAGCAGGTCGGACGCGGTCTGAATGTGACCGGGGTCGTCGATCCTCACATCATCATCCAGGAAGAAAACCCTTTCCCATCCAACCAGGTGAGCGAGCACGATTCCCGTATTACGTTTCGCGCTGACTTCGACGGAGTGCCAGAGTGGCGTGCGGGAGAGCAGTTCAGCAGTGTCAAAAACCTCGGGGTGCGGTGGACAGACGTCTGCGGCGAAGTCGATCGCCACCACCGGGACACGGCAATGAGCAGCTTGATCGACAACGTCGCGTGAGCTGATTTGCTTGCTGCAAATGACTACGAGCGTGCACCCGAGAGATTCCGCTAATCTGACATGGTGTGGCGTGCAATCGGCAGGGCGTGCTGAAGGGACCACGAGGGCGTCTACGCCGGGTTTGCAACGCAACGCTGACGGGTGGATTTCTACCATGCCGTGAAGTCCGCTATACGATGTCCACCGGCGGGACCCCAAAGGCTCGCGACTGCGAGGCCTCAAGCAGCGTGGTCGAACTGGTGTCCTGGTCGGCTACGCTGGCGATTACCTGGTGGGGGGTGGCCGCGATGGCCTCCCAGGCATGCCCGGCGAACTCGAACAAAGTGGCGATGATCACGAGGGACCTCCTGGAGGGTGGACTTGACGAGTGGCCCGGTTCGATCGGACAGCCCGTTGCAGAGCAGGATATTGGCTGATCCCAAGTACGCATCCTCATGGGTGGGAAGGTAACTACTCGCGTCACG
This sequence comes from Nocardia wallacei, assembly GCF_029868745.1. GTDB lineage: Bacteria > Actinomycetota > Actinomycetes > Mycobacteriales > Mycobacteriaceae > Nocardia > Nocardia wallacei_B. Next base: position 44,518 of record NZ_JARWOP010000300.1, read on the forward strand.
TGGAAAATCTTCCATGCCTGGGTTGGCGGGCGGAGCCTATCGAAGATTGCGTGCTCAATCGCACTGAAGGTGGCTCGCGAACGTGGTGGTATGGGTTGTCGTTGCGAAGCGGGTGTGCGAATTTGATGTCGTTGACGTGCGAGAGCCTTACCGAGATCGTCGTTTTCGGCGCACATTGCGACGACATCGCCATCGGTGCCGGCGGCACCTTGCTGATGTTGGCTGGTGCGAATCCCGGACTGCTGGTCAGGTGCTTGATCTTGTCAGGCCGGGGATCGGAGCGCGAGCTTGAGGAACGGCGTGCGTTGAGCGCATTCTGCCCCGGGGCGCGGATCGACATCACCGTATGCGACATCACTGACGGCAGCGCACCGGCCGAGTGGGCGCGAATCAAACAGACGCTGCGGGATCTTCGCCGCCGTAGCGAACCCCAGCTCATTCTGGCACCGAACCGAGAAGATGCCCACCATGACCACCGACTGCTGGCCGACCTGATAACCACGGAGTTCCGCGACCATTTGGTACTCCGGTACGAGATAGTCAAATGGGAAACTGATACTCCGCGCCCCACAGTTTTTCACCCGCTGACACCGGCTATAGCGGCCGCCAAGGCTCGGATGCTCGTCGAGCACTACCCTTCGCAACGGCATCGGCACTGGTTCGATGAGCGCACCTTCCTCGGCTTGGCGCGTATCCGCGGCGTCCAATGCGGGACAGAATTCGCCGAGGGATTCCTTATCGACAAGGCAAAGATCGACTTCCGTGGACGAACAGACGGAAATCGGGAACCCCCCGCCACTTCCTAGTGGGTCGCTTCTGAATTAGTTGGACAGTATTGGTGTCTGTACGCCCCCAACGAGGTTGGCAACTTCTGCTTCGATGTCACGCTGAGCTACCGTTCGGCTGGAACGGCCGCGCCGTGTTCCGGAAGCGAAATGACATGAATCGTATTATATTTATGTCATGGACTCTGCTCGGAATCGTTCTGGCGCTGCGCAATTCGCTCGACGGGTGGATGCGGCGGCGGATCTACTGGAAGCGGGTGTCGCGGTGGCCGACGCGGCCCAGGGCGCTGGCGGCGGATTTCGGGTGCTCACCGCGGCAGGCTCGCCGTGGTGTCGGGACGGCCGGTCGTTCCGGAGCGGGCGGTGGTGTTCACCGTCAAATTACCTGTGGCGCTCGCGGATCGGGTGCGTGAGCGAGCACGGGAGTCGGGTGGCACGGTCTCCGCCCTGGTCGCGCGGGCATTGACCGAGTTCCTGGCGAGAGGCCCCAGACCGCCCCGCCGCAGGTGAAGGAATTCACACCTCTGCTGCGGCTCGCGTTCGGGTCGCGGCCGCCGCTGCGGTTCGAGTTCTGGCGGGAGGAGTGCTTGCAGGTGCGCGAGCATCACCCGCGCAAGCGGGTCGGTGTCTCGTCGATGCCGCCGGTCGACGCGGATGCACCGAAGGTGGTGTGGGCGTTGGACTTCCAGTTCGACTCCACTGTCGACGGCAAGGCGGTGAAGATCGCGTCGATGATCGACGAACACACCCGCGAGTCGTTGTTGCACCTGGTGGAACGCTCCATCACCGCCGAGCGGCTCGTCGCCGAGCTGGCGAAGGTGTTCACCGCACGCGGCGGGCCACCGCGAGTGCTGCGCATGGACAACGGACCGGAGATGATTTCCCAAGCGCTGCAACAGTTCTGCGGTGATCGGGTGGGGATCGTCTACATCCCGCCGGGAACGCCGTGGAACAACGGGTACGTCGAATCGTTCAACCGGCGGCTACGCGCAGAGTGCCTGAACCGCAACCACTGGACGAGCCTGCTCGAGGGCCCGGGTGGTGATCGGCGATTTCCCGGAGTTCGCCGGCAGGCGCGTGGTCGTCACCGGAGGCACCCGTGGCATCGGCGCGGCGATGGTCGCTCGCCTGTCTACCGCCGGTGCCCGCGTGGTTACCTCAGGTCGTCGTGTGACCTCCGACATACCGGATGGCGTCGAACTTGTCGTCGCCGATGTCAGCACTCCCGAAGGTGTACAAGAACTGTCTTCGAAAGCACTCGAGATCCTGGGCGGGCTGGACGTTCTGGTGAACAACGTGGGCGGTTCCACTCTTCACCTCGAAGGACCGCTGGAGATCTCGGATGAGGAGTGGGTCCGGTCTCTGGACACCAACTTTCTGTCGGCCGTACGTATGGACCGTGCCTTGCTCCCGGCATTGACGCAATCGCGCGGCGTGATCATCGAGATCTCCGCGCTCGCGGTCCGCGCGCCCCAACCCGTCATGTTGGACTACGCGGCAGCGAAGGCAGCATTGTCGGCCTATGCTAAAGGATTGGCGCAGGCTGTGGGACCGCAAGGTGTTCGCGTCAACACCGTCTTGCCCGGTTTCATCGACACGCCCGCAGCGCGCGCTCATGCGGGAATCGTCGCCGAGCGGACCGGGGCGGAGGTCGACTCCACCTTCGCCGGCATGGGTGGTTCCACGCCGTTGGGAGCGCCTGGTCGGCCTCAAGATGTGGCCGAGATGGTCGCTTTCCTCGCATCCGACCGTGCTACCTGGATCACCGGTGCGGCTTTCGTCGTTGACGGTGGCAGGCTGGAGGCACTTTGATCTGACCACCACCTCGGGATGGACACATCCATCGAGACTCTGTGATCGCTTATTGCACCGGCTTCATCAGATTCCAGTGCGGTACCGGGATCGGTCGAATGGCCCGGCTTTTGATGTAGCGGTTCGCCATTCAGATTTTGCTCCGCTTCGTCCGAGCGTCCAGGTCTCGTTGATGATGTCCGGCTGCTTGAACCGTTTTTCGGTGCGTTGACTGCGGACGAAGATCGTGCTGCCGAACGCGGAACGCGTCGCCGAAGTGGCTGGCCGGTTCCGGGGCGCCCGCGTCTTCGACTACCACGACCAGTACAGCCGCCCGGTCGTCAACCGGTGTCTGAGCACGAGGTGGCACCGATGCTCCGGTACCTGAACGCCGCACTTGTCATCACCGGCGGCCGCGGCTTCGACGTCGATCTGTTCGACGCGGATAGCGCACCGGACGTGCCTGCGGCGTTACATACCGATGGCTCGTGGATCTGGCACGCGTCGGTGCCGCACTACCTGGCCAAGTACGGCGTGCCGCCGGAGTTGGACTTCGCCGCGCATATCCGTGCCAACGAGTTCACTCTGCCACAGCTGGACAACGACAACAAGAACGCTGCTTACACCGTGTTCACCGGCGAGATCCCGAATTCGCTGCAGGTTCAACCCGATATGTGCGGCCCGACAGACAACGACTGGTGGTTTGCGTCTTATGTTCCAGCAACTCGACTCCAACGGAACCCTGGTGAATGTAAGCCACCGGCGCAGTGAGCTGAAAGGTTCACATCGCTGGCCGAGTACCGGTCTCCCAGATCGGAGTCGACTGCACCCGCGACAGACGCCATCCATCTGGGGTACGTTTCGCTTCGAGGCGGTAGACCTCTCCGATCGTGAGCTGCGGAGCCGGAGCAACAGGGCTGGGAGAGATGCCAGCAGGGGCGAAGTACGCGATTGCATTCAGCCGGACGCCTGCCTGGTCACCGTTCAATTCGATATCTATGTTCGACATAATGTGCTGGATCCGGTACATGTCCGAGTGAATTTTGATGGCCTGCGCGATCATTGCGTCGCGGCCTGCCTGTTGCCCACCAGGCGTCGTGGTCGTTGCGTCCGCGGCGAGGATAGAGTGCAGCTCATCGAAGCGTTTTTCATCGAAGGCGGCCCCGAGTCGGTAGACAAGCGTCGTTATCTGCTCTCGATCGGCCGCCTCCTGGACCTGTCGGCGTGTCGAGTCATCTGCCGGGTCGGTGGCGGAGCACGCCACGGTCAGTGCCAGCGGTAAGGCGATCATGGCGATGGTACGGAGAACGTTCATCAGCTTCCTTCTGAGCGACACCGGGCCTGAGCCCATTCGTTGGATGGTCCAACGTTGGAGTCGCCACGCTACCATCATATTGTTGGAAGGTCCAACAATATGCTAGGTTGGCGTCATGGACATCGGGGAATACGAAGCCGTACCGTCCCGTCTGCGTGCGATGCCGAGCCGGCTGGTGAACCTGGCAGCCATCTCCGCGAACCGACTGACCGATCAAGCCCTGCACGGCACCGGCTCTCGCCGCTATCACTACGCACTACTTGCAGCGTTGGACGAGTTCGGGCCTTCGAGTCAGGCCGACTTGGGGCGTTGCACGCGCATCGATCGTAGCGAGATCGTGGAGACCGTCAACGACCTGGTCGGGCATGCGTTCGTGAAACGCAAACCTGATCCCGCGGACCGCCGACGCAATATCGTCTCCATCACCGCAGCCGGAGTCCGCCATCTCCAGAAACTCGATATCCTACTGGAGCAGGCCCAGGCACAATTCTTGACCTCACTGTCTGCCGGTGAACGAAAAGTGCTTGTGCGACTACTCACCCGGGTAGTTGAGGGTAGCCACAGTTCCGCCGAGACCGTCAGCAAGTGAAGTAGACGCCGTGTGTTGATGCGCGGTTTGACGGTCGGCACATAGACACGATGATCCATCCCCTCCGAGGAGACGGAAATGGTAAACGTCTGGCACACCGGCGCAGATCTACCCGGCTATCGACAACGCTGGCGATCACGCTCATTGCCACAGCGAGCTGGGTGCTGTGTACGGCACCGCAGTGGGAAATCCCGGTGTAGCCGCCACATATCTCAGCACGTGGACCCGAGCCCACGAGCTTGACCGATATCGCGGCCGTGGACCTGTTCGGGCTTCCGGTCAGAATTCCACAGATCGCCACACCCGGGCAGGATCGGACAGCCAGTCCGATTCACTTCACCGGTTCATTGGAAAATGGACATACGACCCATCAAACCTTAACGCCGTCAACATTATCGCCCCATTCCGATGGCAAACCGGATCGGCGAGTCTCATAGGAGGATCCGGTGCCACGATGACTGCCCAAACCGACGGCGGCTGCACTTGGACATTGCAAACAGATGGCAACACCGCAGAACTTGCGCCGCCTATTCAAAAATGCCGAGACCAGACGTTGGATTTCTGATCGATAACCAGCGATGACGCACATCAGCTATCGATTCTGTCCGGCGTATACCTACGCGGAATAGAATTCACGCTGAATATCGGATTGCTGACGAAATCATGACCACCACCCAATGGCAGGACAGCGAGTAAGTGAGATCCATGAGAATCGCAGTAGCTGGAGCAAATGGTCGCACGGGCACGCATGTCGTTATCCAAGCCTTGGCACGAGGCCATGAAGTGACCGCACTGGCACGACGACCCGACACCGTCACCCACTACGATCCGCAGCTGCGTGTGACCGCCGCCGATGTTCTAGAACGCGAGTCCCTGGCCGGACCATTGACCGGTGTAGACGCTGTGGTGTCAGCGTTGGGAATTGCCACCTCTCGCCAACCAACCGTCGTCTACTCGCAAGGAATTGCCAACATCCTAGATGTCATGCATGACAACGGAATCTGCGTATTATCCGCTATTTCCGCTATTCCGGCTGCACCCCGAGGTGACCAGCCTTCCCTGCAACGCCACATCGTCATGCCGATTCTGGACCGCTTCTTCGGCGCCACATACGACGACATGCGCCGCATGGAAAGCGCGCTGGCTAAGAGTGAGGTCGACTGGGTGACACTTCGCCCTCCGCGTTTGCTGGATAGGCCAGCTTCGGGAAGCTACCGCATCAGCTCTCATCCTATCATCGGAGCTCGTAGTCTCACCTTACCCGATTTGGCAACAGCACTGCTCGACACCCTGAATCGCGCTGACCTTTATCGCAAAGCGCTATACGTCGCCAGCTGATATCAGGAATACGCCCCGCGCACTGTCCAGGAAAGCGTCACTGACATTCGCTTTTCGCCGCCCGCCGATATGGCGCAAACGTTCGGCGACGGTTCGGATTGATTAGCGTTAGGCCCGGCGACGTGGAATCGAACCCAAGGATGTCCAGCGCGGCCAAATGCCTCACCTACCCGGCTCTATGACAGCGCACACCGCCTTCGACGCGGCCGTCCGGCTCGTCGCAGACGAGCGTGGCCACCCGCCGCTCACGTTCGCCTGTACCAGCGGAACTGATTCCCGTTCCGTACCGCCGACGTCGCCAAAACCTTCGGGGGGACCACCGTCCACGGGCTCTGGCGGCGCGGGCAAAAGCGCGCCGCCGGCAATCATCAGAGCGCTATGTGCATGCTGCGCATCCGGGCCATTAGTGTCGTTGCCCGCGCAGGAACCGACAGGGATCGAGCTGCGAACCCGCGACGATTGAAAACCCGACGTACCGTTGGAAACGCCGCGACAACAACGCCTCCAGGGGGTCTGCCATGCCCAGTTGGGAAGAGCTGTACAACGAGCTCATCGCAAAGGCCAAGCGACTCGGCCACGAGCCCGCCCCCGCCCGCCTGCGCGTGCTACGTGAAGAACTCGACCACATCGATCACCAGATCCGTCACGAAGTACCCGTCGGCGAGCGACGCTACGAACTGGCTCTGCTGAGCCAGGAAGCCGATACCTTCCTCACCGCCGCCGAATCCCGCGTTCAGATCGCCCGCAACGTCGCCCGCGCCCAGCGCGAACGCGAAGCCCACGACGCGGCGCACCCGAACATCCTGAGCCCACGCAGTGCGCTCGCAGACTGGACCCTCGACCCGATCGCCCGGGCCGAACGCAACCACCGCGAGGGCAGCGAGCGCGACCACTGACCGCCGAAATCCCATGCGCGATCGGCCATCCGTGTCGTTGCCCGCGGGGATAATGCTCGGGCATGGGGTACGAGACACCACGCACGTACGGGGGCCGCTCGCACAAGATCGGCGGCCGGTCGGTAGGACCGACGACCCGGTTCACCGATCGCCGCCGCGCGGGGCGTCCGGGGCGCTACCGGTCCATGCACGTCCACGGCATCCGCAACGCCTCGCCCATGCCGATCCTGTGGGTCGGTGCGGCGGTCCTCGGCGGCGCCGCTCTCCTGCTGGCCGTGCTGACTGTCGTCCTCGCACTCACTTCCGGCCCGCCGGCGGCCGACACCCGGCCGGCCGAGTCCTCGACCGTCGCGCCCGCGCCCGTCCGGCAAGCCCCGCCGGTCGCGCCGGCACCGTGCTACCCGTTCCAGCCGTGCTGATCACCTAGACCGGGGCGGGCTATTCGCTGTCGACCGGAACGAGATCCTGGACGCGCATCGAGAACGGGCACCGGCCTGGCACGTCCGCCTCGGCAGACTGGATGAGCACGTGGGCGTCGTCCTCGATCTCGACGACCTCGAACACCGACACGCCCCGCTCGCCGATTCGCACCCGCTGCCCAATTTCCAGCATGTGTCAACAATAGCGGCGCGAGCACCATATCCTCGAACATGCGTACGAATGCGAGAGTGTGCCGCGCGCCGAGGGCACCGAGCCGCAGCTGCTCGACCCGGACGGCGGCGGGCACCGATCAACGGCGGGCTGACACCACGCCTGATCAGCGTTTATCCAGCGAAAGTGACACCAAAGTGACACCTGGACGCCCTGGTCAACCGACCAGAAGCCCCTGACCAGCGGAAAGACCTAGTCCTTCTTCATCAGCTCGTAGATGAGGAAATCGCACACGATACTTGCCATGGTCTCGCACGAGCCTCCACCGTTCGAGCGGGTCAATCCGAAGACACTGGAACACAAACCAATCCAGCTCACTCCAGGGTGACGAATGTACGGAAATCACCCCGACACCGCACAGAACCACCGTCACAGGCACTTTGTGCTCGACGGCTCGCCTAGTTGCGGCCGGCCCCTTCCCTAACCGGACACCAGCCACGCCAAGCTCAACTCGCCTTGTTGTACGCCGCCACCACATCCGCCTGAATACGACCCCGGCTCGACACGTTGTAACCATTCCTACGAGCCCAATCCCGGATCGCCGCGGTCTGCTCACGATCCGTCGAGGAACGAGCCACCACCTGGCTGCTCTTACCCCTCGGGATACGACCGACCTTCCGCGCCGGCCCGGTCCACTGAGCGAAGACCTCACGCATCTTTCCGGCATTCTTCACCGACAGATCGATCTCGTACTCCACACCGTCAAGCGCGAACCGAACCGTCTCCTCCGCCTTCGACTTACCGTCGTAGTCGTCCACCAACTCGACGATGACCTTCTTCGCCATTCAACCCGCCTTCTTCCGTGAGAAATACTAGAACAAACAACCTTAAACCGCTCAGGAAACAACAATCAATTCGACAAGCAGCTACGACACAGACACGCTCACCTAACTCCTCCTGGATCTAGGCTGTCCCACTCGCCGCCCGCGCGCTTCTCGACACATGCCGGACAGCTCCGACGCCGACCAATCCGGTCACCGGCCGCCGTCGTCACCACTGTCGAGCCTCACCGCAACATGGTCGAACAACAGACGCGATGATCCGCAAGACGATATTCCGACAGCACCGACACAATCACCCGGCAAAGATGCTAGCGGCCACTCATGCCTGCCCACGCGCCAGTGCACGAAGACAGAGACCGATCGACACACAGCCACGCCACCAACCGCAAGCCAAATACCCGCACGATCATCGCACCCACCTCAACGTGCGACACGCCCGGCGACACGCCGAAGATTGGTCGCAGCGATACCCCAGCGGCAACCGTCCCAGGCGCATAATCCCAGGCCCGACCCCCGATTCCCAGGCCGTCTACAGGCCGTCACAGGTCCGCCAGCGACACCTACCAACACCCACCAACACCCTGAAACCGCAGGTCACGACGAAACACGTGCGGAGGAGGCGGGGTCAAAAGTACAGTATCCATATGCGCTCCATCTGGAAGGGGTCGATTGCATTCGGCCTGGTGAATGTCCCGGTGAAGGTGTATACCGCCACCGAGGACCATGACATCAGGTTTCATCAGGTGCATGCCAAGGATGGGGGGCGGATCAAATACGACCGGGTGTGCACGGTGTGTGGGGAGTCGGTGCAGTACGCCGATATCGATAAGGCGTACGAGTCCCCGGAGGGGGACAAGGTCGTGCTCACCGATGAGGATTTCGCGAAACTCCCGGTGGCGGAGAAGCACGAGATTCCGGTGTTGCAGTTCGTGCCGTCGGAGCAGATCGATCCGATTCTGTTCGACAAGAGCTATTACCTGGAGCCGGACTCGAACACGCCGAAAGCCTATGTGCTGCTGGCCAAGACGCTGGACCAGGTCGATCGGGTAGCGCTGGTGCATTTCACGCTGCGCCAGAAGACCCGGCTGGCCGCGCTGCGTGTGCGCGACGGTGTGCTGGTGCTGCAGACGCTGCTGTGGCCGGACGAGGTGCGCTCGGTCGATTTCGAATCGCTCGACGGGGCTGGCGAGCCGCGCAAGCAGGAGATCTCGATGGCCGAAACGCTGGTCGAGAGCATGTCCGATGATTTCGAACCGGATCTGTACACCGACGAATATCAGATCGAGCTGAAGCGGATGCTCGACGAGGCCATCGCGTCGGGGTCGAACAAGGTGATCCGGCCCGAGGAGCCCGCGCCGCAGGAAATGGATGCCGAGGTCGTGGATCTGGTGGCGGCGTTGCAGCGCAGCCTCGAGGCGACCGGTCGCCGGTCCGGCACGAAGTCGGAATCGGGCAATAAGGCCGCCGAGAAGAAGCCGGCGAAGAAGGCCGCCAAGAAAGCCGCGCCCAAGGCGGCCGCCAAGACGGCGCGGAAATCCACCAAGCAGTCGACCCGAAAAGGCGCCTGAGCGGCGTGCCGGACACGGCCATCGTTCCGATGGGGCTCGGGCACCTGCGTGAGGTGCTGGACCTGGGGGCCGAGGTGTTCGACACCGAGGCCAAGCCGTACACCTCGTGGTCGCTGACGTCGGTGGCCGAGCACCTCGACAGTCCGGACGGCTCGTGCTGGGTGGCGCTGGATTCCGATCGGGTGGTCGGTTTCGTGCTCGGCTCCATGGAGTTCGAGTTGCGCGACGATTGGGCGTATCTGGAGTGGATCGCCGTCGCGCCCGACATGCAGGGCCGCGGTATCGCCGGGCGGCTGGTGGAGGTCTGCTGCGCGACGCTGTTCGAGCGCGGCGCGCGGCGCATCGTCACCGATGTCGAATCCGGCAACGCGGCGTCGGCGACCATGATGACGCGGCACGGCTTCGCCGACACCACCACGGTCACCCTGTTCGTGCGCCCGAACCCGGACGAGCCGGACCCCGCCCTCGCCGACGCCACCCCGGGCCTGTCCCCCGCCACCAAACGCACATTCGCCCGCACGGGGCGGCTGCGCCGCTGATTTCTGTCGGTGGCTGCCCGTACGGTGATCGGCATGACACAGACCGATGCGACGATGGCCGCCATCTCCGAGGCGGTTACCCTTGGGCGGCAAGGTGATTCGGCTACGGCTCGGGAGCGGTTGACGGCCCTGTGGGAGTCGATCGGCGCCGATAGCGACCCGTTGCACCGCTGCACCCTCGCGCATTATCTGGCCGACCTCTGCGAGCACGCCGCCGAATCCCTGACCTGGGATGTCCGCGCCCTCGACGCCGCCGACTCGCTCACCGACGAGCGCACCCAGCAGCACCACGCGTCGTTGAGCGTGCGCGGGTTCTATCCGTCGCTGCACCTCAACCTGGCCGACAACTATCGTCGGCTGGGCGCCTTCGAGGCCGCCCACCGACATCTCGCGGCCGCCGAGGCCCGCACCGAGGTGCTGGCCGACGACGGCTACGGCGCCGGAGTGCGCGGGGGAATCGACAACGTGCGCCGGGCGCTCGCCGAGGGCTCCACCGAACGCCTTCCGACACACTGATTTTCGCTCCACGCGGCGCTTCGGTCCACAGCGTCTCCAGCCCGTGCCGCATTACCTCCACAGCAACCCGACCCGTCATCCGGCCCGCTCCCGGGCTCCGGTGCGGCGGGCCGTGATACGCCACGCGGGACGGCGGGCGCCCGCACCGAGCCGTTTACCCCAACTGGAGCCGAAGGCCGTGACCTCGTCCGGCGTGGCCGGGTGGATGTCCGTGACCGAAAGATCGTGCCTCGCATAGGAGTCCGCCAATGCAGACAGAGCATCCGGGCCGGAGATCGCGGGTAGGCCCGCCAGGCCGTCGCGCTCCACGACCGACAGCAGGATGTCCAGTGCCGCATCGGGTTTCATCAAGCGGGCCACTCCGTCGAGGACGGCCGGGTCGGCCGTCAGCAGACCGCGCAGGAGTGAACCCCACGGAAAGAGCACGGTCACCTCGTCGGCCACGCCGTCCAGTTCGGGCGGCGGGTTCTCCACGGCCGCGGCGACGAATACCGCGTTCGGCAAACCCTGCCGGGAGCGTGCCGCCCTGCGGGACGATTCGGCCATTCCGGCCGCGTGGGCATCGATACCGATCACCAGCAGGTCGGGGTCGGCCGCCGCGGCGGCCAGTACCGCCCGGCCGTCGCCGGTGCCCATGTCGATCCGCACCGCCCGGTGGCGGGCGATCAGCTGTTCGGCTTAACCGATGTCCACGTCCTGGATTCGCTTGCCACATACGATTCGCATGCCGACACGCTAGCCACACCGGACCCGGCCGCGCATCCGATTTTCCGGCCCGCGGACGACGACCGGCCCGGCCGGGCGAGAGAGGGACACGCCCGTAGGCCGCGCCCGCCAGCGCCGGGTACCAGGGGAGGCTGGCCCACGAAAAGAGGCCCGGCCGCGGGGGCG
>NZ_JARWOP010000301.1 GCF_029868745.1 Nocardia wallacei
GGGCCGGCGCCGGCGGGGGCGGGGCCCCCCCCCCGGCGGGGGGGCGGCCGCGGGCGGGGGGGGGGGGGGCGGGGGGGGGGGGGCCGGGGCCCCGCACCCACATCCAATCTGACCCCGCCCCGGAGGCTCGGTGTGGTTCCCGGTGAGGTGTCGCCCGAAGAGCTGCGGTTCGACCACGAAATCCGCATGACCCGAACCGATCTGCTTCAGCAGGCCGGTATCGATGAGAAATTCCTCGCCGAACTGATCCGCGCCAATCTGATCACTCCGGGTGCGGCCGGTTTCTTCGACACCGAAGCGGTCACGCTGGCGCGTACCGCCAAGGCGCTCAGCGAATTCGGCTTGGAGGCGCGGCATCTGCGCGCGTTCAAATTGGCGGCCGATCGGGAGGCGGCGATGGTCGCCCAGATCGCCGCGCCGATCGCCAAGGGGCGCGACGCCGACGCGCGCGCCCGCGCGGAGGAGACGGTACGAGAGCTGGCGGCGCTGTCGCTGACGCTGCACACCAGCCTCGTGAAGACTGCGGTGCGCGCCGCACTCGGTAGCTGAATTCTTCGCCTAGACTCGGTGATACGGCCGACCCCATCGTGCCCGTGGGGAGGGTCGGCGAGCATGGGAGGCAGTGCGATGAGTGAAATGCGTGTGATCGGCATCCGTGTCGAGCAGCCCCAGAACCAGCCCGTGCTGCTGCTCCGCGAGGTGGACGGTGACCGGTATCTACCGATCTGGATCGGGCAGGCGGAGGCGACGGCGATCGTCTTGGAGCAGGAGGGCGTCACGCCCATCCGCCCGCTGACCCACGACCTGATCAAGATCCTCATCCACGATCTCGGGCACACCCTCAAGGAGGTCCGGATCGTGGATCTGCAGGAGGGGACGTTCTATGCCGATCTGGTCTTCGAGAACGACCTGCGCATCTCGGCCCGGCCGTCGGATTCGGTCGCGATCGCGTTGCGCGTGGGTTGCCCGATCTATGCCGAGGAGCCGGTGCTGGAGGAGGCCGGGCTGGTGATGCCCGACGAGCGCGAGGACGAGGTGGAGAAGTTCAAGGAGTTCCTCGAGTCGGTCTCGCCGGACGATTTCAAGGCCACCGACAGCTGAACACCGAAAGGTGCATATCGCCCCGGTCATCGATGTGATTTAACCCTCAGGTAGAGGTCGAGAAACACGCCGCACGCGAAGCTTGGTCCGGTGCCGCTGCTGCCGGGACAATCGAGAGAGTAGCCTCGACAGTTAGGCCGTTGTTCGCACCGGCGGAAGCAGTGAGGGAGTAGTCAGTGGGAGACGAACCACAGCAGACTGGATCTGATGCGCGGCCCACCGCGGCGGTGCAGCCAGGACTGTTCCCCGACGACTCGGTGCCCGACGATCTGGTGGGTTACCGGGTTCCGAGCGCATGCCAGGTGGCGGGTATCACCTACCGCCAGTTGGATTATTGGGCCCGCACCGGCCTGGTCGTGCCCTCGATTCGCAGCGCCACCGGCTCCGGGAGTCAGCGGCTCTACTCCTTCAAGGACATCCTGGTCCTCAAGATCGTCAAGCGCCTGCTGGACGCCGGTATCTCGTTGCAGAACATCCGCATCGCCGTCGACCACCTGCGCAGCCGCGGGGTCGAGGATCTGGCGGGCATCACCCTGTTCTCCGACGGCACCAGCGTCTACGAGTGCACCTCCCCGGAAGAGGTCGTCGATTTACTGCAGGGCGGGCAGGGCGTGTTCGGTATTGCAGTCAGCGGCGCCATGCGCGAGCTGACGGGCGCGATCGCCAACTTCCCGGCCGAGCGTGCCGAGGTCAGCACCGCCAGCGACCGTCCGGAGGACGAGCTGGCCTACCGCCGCAAGGCGCGGATGAACCGCAAGACGGGGTAGTGGTCCAGGTCGTGTGTCCGGGTCGGTAACACACCGGACATCCGGTACCGCATAAACTGGCGAGTGCGTCGCCGCCGTGCGGGAGAGTCCCGGGTCCGTCCCGGGCGCCGAAGGAGCAGCACCTCCCCGTCAATCTCTCAGGCATCAGGGACCGCACGGACCATCGACGCCTCTGGAAAGAGGTGGCTGCACACAATGCAGGCCACCCGCCCATGGGGAAAGGGCGTCCACGCGTCGTGCCCGCACGCCGCCGGACCCTGAATCTCTCAGGCGCCACGACAGAGGGGGAGGGCCCGAAGTCGTCGACGACGCCGTCGACCTCCGCCCGACCCCTGGGAGCTCTGCCGTGACTCGTTCCTTCGCCGACCGTCATATCGGCCCCGACGCCGACGCTATTACACGGATCCTCGAGACCATCGGCATCGAATCTCTGGACGGCTTGGCGGCTCTCGCCGTCCCTGCGAGCATTCTCGACGCCCCGGCCGGCAACGGACTGTGCGTGCTGCCCGCGGCCGCGTCCGAGCACGAGGTGCTCGACGAGCTCGCGGCGCTCGCGCACTCGAACACCGTGGCCGCGTCCATGATCGGCCTGGGCTACTACGACACGCTGACCCCGCCGGTGCTGGTGCGGAATCTGCTGGAGAACCCGGCCTGGTACACCGCCTACACGCCGTACCAGCCGGAGATCAGCCAGGGCCGGCTGGAGGCGCTGCTGAACTTCCAGACCATGGTGGCGGACCTGACCGGCATGGAGGTGGCCAACGCCTCCATGCTGGACGAGGCGACGGCGGCCGCGGAGGCGATGACGCTGCTGCGGCGTGCCAATCGGACCAGCAAGTCGGCCCGGCTGCTGATCGACGCCGATCTCTTCCCGCAGACCCGCACGGTGCTGCAGACGCGCGCCGAGCCGCTCGGCATCGAGATCGTCGAGGCGGAGCTGGCCGGGGGCGCGCTGCCCGAGGGGGACTTCTTCGGCGTTCTGGTGCAGGTGCCCGGCGCCTCCGGCCGCATCACCGACTGGACCGATCTGATCGCCGCGGCGCACGACCGCGGCGCGCTGGTGGCCGCGGGCGCCGACCTGCTGGCCATGACATTGATCACGCCGCCGGGCGAACAGGGCGCCGACGTATGTTTCGGCACCACACAGCGTTTCGGTGTGCCGCTCGGATTCGGCGGCCCGCACGCCGGTTATCTCGCCGTGCGTTCGGCGCATGCCCGGCAGCTGCCGGGGCGGTTGGTCGGGGTGTCCAAGGACGCCGACGGCCACCTCGCCTATCGGCTGGCGTTGCAGACTCGCGAACAGCACATCCGCCGCGAGAAGGCGACCTCCAACATCTGCACCGCACAGGTGCTGCTGGCGATCGTGGCGGCGATGTACGCCAGTTATCACGGCGCCGACGGGCTGCGCGCGATCGCGCGGCGCGTGCACCGGCACGCCGAGCAACTGGCGGCCGGGCTCGGCGAAGCCGTTGTGCACGAACAGTTCTTCGACACCGTGCTGGTGCACGTGCCCGGCGGGGCGGAGGCCGTGGTGGCCAAGGCCAAGGGGCGCGGGGTGAACCTGCGCCTGGTCGACGGCGACCATGTCGCGGTGGCGTGCGACGAGGCGACCACCGAGGCGCACGTCGCGATCGTGCTCGACTCCTTCGGCAGCGGTCCCGTGGAGCCGGATGCGCCGGGCCTGCCCTCGATCGAGACGCGTACCTCGCGGTATCTGACCCATCCGGCGTTCACCCGGTACCACACCGAGACCGCCATGCTGCGTTACCTGCGGCAGCTGTCCGACAAGGATATCGCGTTGGACCGCAGCATGATTCCGCTCGGTTCGTGCACCATGAAGCTCAACGCCACCGCGGAGATGGAACCCATCACCTGGCCGGGATTCTCCCGCCTGCACCCCTACGCCCCGGTGGAGGACGTGCCGGGCCTGCTGCGGGTGATCGAGGACCTGGAGTCCTGGCTCGCGGCCCTCACCGGCTACGACCGGGTCAGCCTGCAGCCCAACGCCGGCAGCCAGGGGGAGTACGCCGGACTGCTCGCCATCCGCCGCTATCACCTGGATCGTGGTGACACACACCGGGATACGTGCCTGATCCCCTCCAGCGCGCACGGCACCAATGCCGCCTCGGCGGCCATGGCCGGGCTGCGGGTCGAGGTGGTGAAGTGCCGCGAGAACGGCGATGTCGACCTCGACGACCTGCGCGCCAAGATCGCCGACCACGCCGACCGGCTGGCCTGCATCATGATCACCTACCCGTCCACCCACGGCGTGTACGAGCACGAGGTGGCCGAGCTGTGCGCGCTGGTGCACGACGCCGGGGGACAGGTGTACGTCGACGGCGCGAACCTGAATGCCCTGGTGGGACTTGCCCGTCCGGGCCGGTTCGGTGGCGACGTGTCGCACCTGAATCTGCACAAGACGTTCTGCATCCCGCACGGCGGCGGTGGCCCCGGCGTGGGGCCGGTGGCGGTGCGCGAGCATCTGGCGCAGTATCTGCCCGGCGATCCGCTGGAGCCGGGCTCGCACGCGGTCTCGGCGTCGCGCTACGGTTCGGCCTCGATCCTGCCGATCACCTGGGCCTACATCCGCATGATGGGCGCCGACGGGCTGCGGCAGGCCACCCTCACCGCCATCGCCTCCGCCAATTACATTGCGCGGCGGCTGGATTCGTACTATCCGGTGCTGTACACCGGCGCGGACGGCACCGTGGCGCACGAGTGCATTCTCGACCTGCGGGAGATCACCAAGCGCACCGGCGTCACGGTGGACGATGTGGCGAAGCGCTTGGCGGACTACGGTTTCCACGCCCCGACGATGAGCTTCCCGGTCGCGGGCACGCTCATGGTGGAGCCTACCGAAAGTGAAAACCTCGAGGAGCTGGACGCTTTCATCGACGCCATGGTCGCCATCAAGGGCGAGATCGATCAGGTCGCCGCGGGCGACTGGCCGGTCGAGCACAGCCCGCTGCGCGGCGCCCCGCACACCACCGCCTCCCTCGTCGGCGAATGGCCCCATCCGTACTCCCGCGAAACCGCCGTCTTCCCGCAGGGCCTGACACACCCCCGGCCCAAGATCTGGCCCGCCGTCCGCCGCATCGATGGCGCCTACGGCGACCGCAACCTGGTCTGCTCCTGCCCGCCCCTGGACGCCTACACGGACTGAACGGACTACAGCAGCGTTGGAGAGAGGTCTGCCCATTCGGGATTGGTGGCCTCTATCAGGCGAATCTTGCGTTCGCGCCGCCAGGTCTTGAGCTTGCGCTCGTGCAGGTAGACGGCGGCCAGGCTCTCGGCGTGCTGGTACCAGACGAGGGTGTGGATGCCGTGTCGCTTGGTGAAACTCTCCACCACGTCGTTGCGGTGTTGCCACACCCTGCCCACGAGATTGCTCGTGGCCCCGATATAGAGCACCCCGCGCGGTTCGCTGGCCATGATGTATACACACGGTGGCACATGCCATGCTCTCCTCCTCCCCACCCGGAGAGCATGGCACGAGCCACCGACAAGTCAGGGGGTGGTGAGCGCCTTCATGACGGCGGTGCCGAAGGCCAGGTCGTTGGAGCCTGCCAGGCGGGTGTAGGTGCCGCCGGTCTTCTGCGCCAAGGTCTGCAGGGTGGGGGTGCCCTGGCCGCCGACCACGATGATGTCGATGCGGACCGGGTGGGCCGGGTCGGTGGCGGCGGTGATGTCGGAGATCAGCTTGTCGCCGGTGATGGTCGAGTCGTCGTTGGGACCGCCGGTGATCAGCAGGATGCTGTTGGTGCGACCGGCCGCGTGACCGGAGACGGCGCTGCGGTAGGCGGCCTCCAGGGTCGGGTAGGTGCGGTCGGTGCGGCTGGTGGTGGCGGTGACGTTGCCGAGCGACTTGGCCAGCTCGACGCGGTGCTGCTGGGTCAGCGGCCCGGTCTCGGAGAGCACCTCGTACGGGTTGCCGTCGCCCTCGTCCCCGGCGTAGGTCCAGACGCCGAGACCGAAGTCCGGCGGCATGGTGTCCATCGTCGACTGCAGCGCGCCCAGGGTGTTCGCGAGGCGGGTGAGCGAGCCGTCGGTGGCGCCCATGGCGGCCGAGGTGTCCAGCAGCACGGTCGACTGCACGCCGAGCACCGGATTGGCGAGCACGGATTTCACCTGGTCCAGCGTCGACTTGGGCGGGACCGGGGTGGCCGTGGGCAGGGCGGCGTCGAAACCGTTGTCCGCGAACAACTTCTGCTGTTCGGGGGCGCGCAGGTAGTCGGTGAACATGCCGGCGAGCAGGTTCTGCGTCTTGTCCACCCATGGGCCGGTCAGCAGCGCGGCGGGAAAATCGGCCACCGGCGTCTTCGCGCCGTCGGGCCGGAACTCGGTCGCCCCGCCCGACTGCTTCAGTTGCTGCTCGGTAACTGCGGTGGCGTGGATGGTGTCCGCGGCGTCTCCGGGCGCGCCGACGAGGCTGGCGAGCGCGCCGGTGGCGTCGTCGGATCGGGGCGCGTCGGCGGCGAGGACGGAGATCGCCGAGATCACCTGTCCGGACCGGGCGCCCTCGTCGTTGAGCGGGTCCGCGCCCGACACGTTCGACCCGACCGCGAGGGCGGCGGCGAGCGTGGCGTCGCCGCCCGGCATCGCCATGCGCAACCCGCCCCAGCCGTTCAGCCCGATCTCCCCGAGCGAACCCTGTTGCAGCCGAGGCAGATCCGACCAGCCGGTCTTGGCCTGTTCCAGCGCCTGCCGCAGCCGGTCGGGCACGGCCAGCACGATGGGGCTGGACGCCACCGAGGCCGGTGCGCCTTCCATCAGCCCGGGCACCCTGATCTGCTCGATCGACCGCGACGAGTCGGGAATCCACAGCGCCGGCCGCGGCCCCAGCTTCGCATCCCACTGCCCGCTGCCGAAGGTCGCGGCCACCGCCGCGGACGGCTGCACGGCGACGGCGACGGCGGCGCAGTGATCGCGCACGTTGGGCTTGGTCGCGTTGTAGCGGTCGGCCGCGGCCCGCACCGGCGCGGCGATGTCGGGATCGACGGTGACCGCCAGCGTGGTCTGGCCCTCGACGCACTCTCCGGCGGCGCTGCGATCCGAGGAGGCGGAGTGTCCCCGCAGCCAGAACCAGCCACCCACCGCGGCCACCGCCAGTAGCGCCGCCACCACCGACACAACGAGACCCTTACTCACGCCCCGCGATCCGCTGGCGCTGCGATGTGTACCCACGGTGCACCAGTGTATGTTCACGCGAAGTTTGCCGCCGAGGCCCGTAGGTGTCCGCTGTCCGGGCAGCTGTCGGCATTCGCGCCGCAAACGGACCGGCCTGCCTCGTACCGTCTCACCGGAAAGCGCTCGGCCGGAACGGAGTAGGGATCCGGGCCGGGACGACGGCCGCCGAAACGTGCCGGGAGCAGGCATGACAGCGGGGCGGCCGAGGTGTTCGCCTCGGCCGCACCGGGCCGGCGGTGAGTTATTCGCGGATCATGCGTCCACGGTCGTACTCGTGGCCGCCCCACACACCGGACTGACTGGTGGTGGCGGCGAACTCGGCGCACTGCCGCCGGATCGGGCAGGCGGCGCAGACGCTGCGTGCGTAGTCGAAGTCCTGCGACGGGTACGGGAACCACGCGTCGTGATTCGGGTCACCCTTGCAGGCGGCCTCCTCCCAGCTCTGCGAATCCGAGAGCGGGAGCAGATCCACCAGGGTGAATTCCTGCACTGCGTTCGTCATATCGGATCCCCTCCTTTCTCGGGTTTCAGGCGGTGGCGGTCAGGTCCTTCCAGATCCGCCGTTGTCGTTTGGCCATGTCGTTGGGCGCCTTGGGCTCCCACAGCAGCCGCATACCGGCCTCTTCCGGTGTGCGGTCCGCCTTGCGCGTGTTGCACGGCCCGCACGCGGCGATCAGGTTGCTCCACGTGTTCGGACCGCCTCGGCTGCGGGGCCGGATGTGGTCGACGGTGCGAGCCCAGCCGGCGCAGTAACCGCAGCGGTGGTCGTCGCGCCGCAGCACACCGGCGAGGGTGGCCCGGCTGTCGTCGTGCACCAGCATCCGGTGTTCCAGGTAGACGTAGCGCAGCAGCCGAATCGTCTGCGGCAGTGCGATTTCCAGGTGCCGGGACCGGATGGGGAAGTAGGGCTCGCGGTCGGCGACGGTTTCGGCCGTGCCGGTGATGAGCAGTACCACCGCCCGGTCGGCGCTGATGTCGGTGAGCGCCTCGTAGGAGGCGTTGAGCACCAGGACCCCGGCGTGTATCCAGTTGTCGGGCGTGGGAGCCGCGTCGGCGGCACGGCGGAACAGCATGAGCGTCACCAGGTTTCGGCAGGAATCGGGCTACGAATCGGGGGAGGGCAGGTTCAGGCCTGGCTCGGGAGGCGGCCGGGTTCGTGCGAAAGCCGCTGTAGGGCAAAGCTGTTCATCGCCGGGATATCGTCCGGATGCATCGGCCACCTCCTCCTTCCTGGTGTTCGTCGAATGTCGCGACCCCGGTGGGCCGCTTGATCATCGTCCTCATGGTGACACAGCGTTACCGCCGCTGTCGGGTCATTTTTCCGGTCACGGCGACGCGTTGGTCAACGAATGCCCGGCCGTGGTGACATGTGCGGTCAACGAATGCCCGGCCGTGTTTGTTCCGGTACGGGCGCGACGTCGGCGTGATGGTCGATACGTTGGAGGACAGGCGGTCTGCCGTCAGGTGTCCAACCAGTGCTCGATCTCGTCGAGCCGGGCGACGGCGTGCAGGATCGCGCCGTCGCTGACGTCCAGCAGCCGCCATTCGTAGGGCGAGCGGGGCGCGCGCACCAGGCGGTATCCCGCGCGGGTGGCCCGTACCGTGAGGTCTCGGACGTGGGCCGATGCCGCGTCGGGGCGGATCGTGTGGAGATGTCGTTCGGGCTGAGTCATGAGGTCTTCCCCCGGGGTCGGTTCCGGTATTTCACCGGTGACAAGGAGTCGTCGCGGCGGGGGTCGGCGTCGTTACGGGTGCCGTCACCGCCGGTATACACGCTCCCCGTGGGCGGTTGGTCACGAGACATATTCCAGCGCAACAGCTTTCGCTGCGGCGAGGTGGTCTGGTGCTGCCTGGCGGGAGGTATGCGGCGGGACTCGATCGCGTAACACTTCCGCGTCATCGGGCCGCACGTTTTGTAACGAAGGGGTGGCTGGGGCACATTCCCGGGGAACGGGGTGGTCATCGTCACGCCATCGTCACCGCCCGCGGCGAGCCTTGCGCGAGCCTGAGCCGAACACCACCACCGGCATCCCCTTTACCCAGGCCGACCAGACTCTCGTCGCCAAGCTCGCCAAACCGGGTTATCGCACTGCGGAGACGACTTCCCGGGTTGCTTCGGCGAGTAGGGCGTTGTCGGCTTTGGCTTCCGGGGCGCGTTGGTGGGAGAGGAGGGCGATTACGAGAGGGTCGCCCTGGGAGGTCCAGGTGATCGCTACGTCGTTGGCGCCGCCGTTGCTGCCGCCGCCGGTCTTGTCGGCGACGGTCCAGCCGGTGGGGACGCCGGCGCGGATGCGGGTGTCGCCGGTGGTGTTGGCGAGTAGCCACTCCTTCAGCCGGGCGCGTTCGGGTTCGGGGAGTGTGTTGCCCAGCACCAGGTTTCGGTAGTCGGCGGCCAATGCGGCGGGGGTGGTGGTGTCGCGCTCGTCACCGGGGGAGACGTCGTTCAGTTCCGGTTCCCAGCGGTCGGAGCGGGTGATCGGGTCGCCGATCGAACGCAGGAACGCCGTCAGTGCGGGTGGGCCGCCGAGGAGCTTCAGGATCTGGTTACCGGCGGTGTTGTCGCTGACCGTGATCGCCGCGTGGCACAGCTCCGAGACGGTCATACCGGTGTCTACGCGGATTTCGGTGACCGGTGAGTACTCGACGATCTCGTCGGCGGAGTAATGCACGACCTGATCGAAATAGCCTGAGCCGAGCGGATGTTCGCGGAGCAGCGCGCCACAGGCCAGCCCCTTGAACGTCGATGCCATGCCGAACCGCTCATCACGCCGGTACCCGACCTCCCGCCCGCTGGCGACGTCGACCGCGTACACGCCCAGGCGAGCAGTATGCCGATCCTCCAGCGTCGCGAACGCGGCATCGGCCGGAGCCGAAGACTTTGCCGTGCCCGGGGAACCGGCCGGACGCGCCGGTTCCGTCGAGCCACACCCCGACACCAGGCCCGCGACGGTCACGACCGCCGCCACCCCCGCCCCGAACTTGCTCATCGCCATCCCTACCTTGTACTCGACAACCCCGCCGCCCTCGCACTCGAGACCCGGTCGTGGGTGTAATTCGGACAGATCGGAACTTCGCGACCGGCGATCGACCTGCTAGTGTCGCGGGGCTGAAACTAATGGATCATCGTTCCGCGTCAGTCGTGGTGAACGATGACCCGTCATTGGGGAGGGAAATCTATGTCATTTGTCATGAGGTCGCTAGCGGTCGCGGTCTTCGCCGTCGCGATGGGGACCGCCACGACGGGAATCGCCTCGGCCCAAGCCGGTGCGATCGTCTCTTGCGAAACCAAGACCGCATCCGGCGGCTCCAGCCGTGTGAACGGACACGCGTCCGCCGCTACGACGGGGGAGGCCAAGGAGAAAGCCTTGGCGAACGCGAAGCGCCAGCTGAGCCCGGGCGAGCACATCACGCGCTGCGACTGGCGATAACGGCAGACCGGGGCGTATGCCCCGGTGGGCGCGTGCCGGGTGAGCGCAGTGCGGCACAGCCTCGAACGACAAAGCACCACCATCGCCGGCTGAACGGTGCGTTCAGCCGGCGATGTGTAGGTCGAAGCCGGTTGTGCCGGGGGATTCTCGGCCGGGTTCCAGGCGCAGGGTGCGGTCGTAGTCGCCGCCGGACTGGGGGCGGTAGGGGATGGGGTCGAGTTTGTCCAGTTGTGAGAGGCGTTCGCGCAGGTTGTCGGCGACTTCCTCGAAGCGGTGGTCGTCCAGGCGGAGGGTGCCGTAGACGGGGAACGGTGGGAGGACGTCCATGCCGGGGTAGTAGAGGATGCCGTGGTTGATGGGGTACAGGAGGTCGTCGAGGCGGCCGTTGATGCCTCGGTCGGAGTAGGAGGGTTCGCGGCCGCCGATCGAGACGACCAGCATGGCGCGCTTCCCGCTGAGTACGCCCGCGCCGTAGCGGGGGATGGCCGTCCCGCCGGCGCCGTAGGCGAAACCGCAGGTGAACACGCGATCCACCCAGCCTTTGAGGATGGCGGGCATGGAGAACCACCACAGCGGGAAGTGCAGTAGCACGGCGTCGGCCCACAGGAGTTTCTCCTGCTCGGCACGGATGTCGGCACCGAGGGACCCGGTGTCGTACGCCTCGCCCGAGGCGAGCATGAAGTTGGTCTCCTCGACCTCACCGAAGTCGTCGGTGTCGGCGTGTGCCTTCCAGCCCATGGCATAGAGGTCGCTGACCGCGACATCGTGCCCATCGGACCGGAGCTGTTGCACCGCAATGTCCTTCAGGGCTCCGGTGAGGGAGTCCGGTTTCGGGTGCGCGTAGACGATCAGGATGTTCACACCCGCGGGCAACGCACTGTCATATCGAAGTATTCCGAAGTGACAGATCGAAATATTCTCCCCAGTGATGGGTAACAATGAGACCCCTGGCGCAATTGTGCTACTACACTACGGAACTCTAAGCCGCGGTGGGTGTCTCGGGGTTGGCGCACGACTCGGCCGTCGGTCCGGTGCTTCTACTTGTCGATCGTGGGGTGTGCCCATGTGGGCTTGGCGTGTCTTGGTTGCGGTGTTACTGCTCGCCGGGGCGCCGGCGCTGGTCGCGCGGGCCGACCCGCCCGACCCGAATCCTCCTGTGCCCGGGGCGATCTCGCTACCGCCCAGCTTGTCGATACCCGACCTGCAACAGTGGATCGACTCGGTCGTGCCCCGCCCGGAGATTCCGGCGGCGCCGACCCCGGCGGTCGAATCCGCCGACGCCTCGACCCCGGCGATCACGACCGCGGCGCTCCGGTCGGCGGTGCTGCCCGACGACGTCGGCGATCCGCTGTTCGACGCGTGGCCGGCGCACCTCGCGGCCATGACACCCGGTGACGTCGTCGAGACCAGGGACATCACCCCGGCCGCGGCCCCCTTGCTGACGCTGCCGCTCGCGTCGCCGCCGCGCCAGGTGCTGCAGGTGAAATACCGCACCAGCGATTCACGCGGCGAACCGTCCTTCGCCACCGCCTCCCTGGTGCTCCCGGCCGCGCCGTGGACCGGCCCGGGGGCCCGCCCGGTGCTGGTGAACAATCTCGCCGTCGACGGTCTGGGCCGCCGGTGCACACCCGGATACACGCTGGCACACGGCTATTCGGACACCACCAACTCCGCCGACTTCTTCCCGCCGCTGAGCCAGCTGGCGCTGGTGCGCGGGTACGCGGTGCTGATCCCCGACCACGAGGGTCCGCACATGGCCTACGCCGAGCCGTTCGTCGCCGGGCACGCGGTGCTCGACTCGGTGCGCGCCGCGCGAACACTGCTCCCCGCCGAACTCGGCGACAGCCACTATGTGATGGCCGGCTACTCCGGCGGTGCGATCGCGACCCGGGCCGCCGCCGCGCTGATCGACTCCTACGCACCCGATCTGGCGGGGTCGATCACCGGCGCGGCAGTGGGCGGCGTGCCCGCCGACTTCCGCATGCTCGCCCGGACCATGAACGCCAACCTGGCCTCGGGCGTGTTCATGGCCGCCGTGTTCGGTATCGGGCGTGAGCACCCGGAGATTCTCACCTCCATGAACAACCTCGCGCAGCAGGTGACCATCTCGCCGTTGAAGAACACCTGCATGAACCTGATCGCCGCACCCGGCGCGCTGCTGGCGCCGATCGACATCGCGGCGAACACCCCGGATCCGCTGCACGGCCCGGTGGCCGAGCAGGTATTCCGCGCGACCGATATGGCGGACCTGAAATCCGCTGTGCCCCTGCTGGTCTACAACGGCGCGCACGACATCTGGATCCCCGCGGCCGGTGCCGAACAGCTGTTCCGGCAGCAGTGCGCCCTGGGCGTGGCGGGAATCTATCGCAGCGTGCCGGGCGAACATTTCCTCGCGGGCGACACGGGCTGGCCCTTGCTGATCGGCTGGCTCGACGCGCGACTGCGCGGCGAACCCGCACCGAACGAGTGCTGACCGGCACGGTCAGGGCCGGATGCCGTCCCACTGCGTGACGGTGTAGGGACGGTGCCCCGGCGTGCCGTCCCACCGGCTCAGGAGCAGCGTCAGCGAGTCCGGTGACGCGCTGCCGGGATGGATGTAGCCGCCGTAGAGGTTGGGCAGCCGCGGCTTGCCCCAGTGTCCCGCGGGCCACGTATTCTTGCCCGCCACTTGCGTTTTGGGTTCCGACCACACCGCGTCGGGCCGTGGCGCCGTGCGGGTGCGGATGCTGTAGTCGCTCGCGTCGAAGTACGACATGCAGTACATGCCGCCGATGAGCTTGACGCTGAACTCCCCGATGTTATTGCCGGGGGCGAAGATCGAGCTGGGCGCGGCGTCGCGGGTCCAGCCCCAGCGGTCGCGGGTGAATGCCCAGTTCTCCTGCCGGTCGAACGCGCCGTGATAGAAGTCGCGCGGGTCGAACCGGAACAGCTGGATCCGCCCGCCGTCGGCGGCGAAATGGTGACTTCCGTTCCAGGCCTTGGAGAAACAGTAGAGGTGACCGTCGGGATCCACCCCGGCGAAGCTCCACATCGTATACAGCGACCCGTTGCTGCCGAGCGCGTCCCCGTTCCAGTGCTGCTCGAAATCCTTCCAGCTCGCACCGTGGTCGTCGGAGTAGGCGATGCCACCCAGCGCCGAGCCGTCGTTCGGGCTGTCGGGCGGAATCCACCGGTGCACCGAGGTGTATTGGATGAACAGCCGCTCCTGCCCGTCCACCGTCAGGGCGATGGCGTCGTTGGGAATGCGGGTGACCTCGGTGACGCCGAAACCGTTGTCCGCGTTGTGCTGATAGTCGAACGACTGCGCGCAGCGCGGGCCCGCCTGCGCCGCGGTGAATTCGATGGCGGTCGCGCCGCTGCTGTCGAATGCGTCCTGGTACAACACGACCGGCGAACCGATGTGGGTGCCCGACGCGCCCGGACCGTCGAACACGTCGCCGAAGACGTACCCCCAGCCGCCGTCGTGGCGCCGATACGGAATGCCGAGGTCGCCGGAGGCCAGCCCGAACCGGCTCGCCGAGTCGCCCGCATTGTCACAGAGCATGGTCCCCCGTTGGGGCATGGTGGATTTCCTCCCTGCTGCCGGATGCCTCTGTCGAGGATCGCATCCCGGGGTACCCACCGGACAAGACGCGAAATCCCCTGGCAGGTCAACGTCTGCCAGGGGATTGCCGCGGATCGGGTTGTGGCCCAGCGCCGCCGGATCAGTTCTTGGCGGCCAGTGCCTTGGCCTCGCGGCGGCGGCGGTGCAGGATCGGCTCGGTGTAGCCGTTGGGCTGGCGGGCGCCTTCCAGGATCAGCTCCTTGGCGGCCTGGAACGCGACGCTGCCGTTGAAGTCCGGCGCCATCGGCCGGTAGCCCGGGTCACCGGCGTTCTGCCGGTCCACCACGGGCGCCATCCGCTCCAGGCTTTCCACGATCTGCTCGGTCGTGACGACGCCGTGCCGCAGCCAGTTCGCCATCAGCTGACTCGAGATGCGCAGGGTCGCACGGTCTTCCATGAGCGCCACATCGTTGATGTCGGGCACCTTGGAGCAGCCGACGCCGTGATCGATCCAGCGCACCACGTAGCCGAGGATGGACTGCGAGTTGTTGTCCAGCTCGTTGCGGATCTCCTCGTCCGACCAGTTCGGGTCCGCCGCGAGCGGGATCTCCAGGATCTGGTCGACGGTGGCGCGGATGCCGCCGCGGGCGATCTCGTCCTGCCGCTTGAACACGTCCACCAGGTGGTAGTGGGTGGCGTGCAGGGTGGCCGCGGTCGGCGAGGGCACCCAGGCGGTGGTGGCGCCGGCGCGCGGGTGGCCGATCTTCTGCTCGAGCATGTCGCGCATCAGATCGGGCATCGCCCACATGCCCTTGCCGATCTGCGCCTTGTGCTGCAGGCCGGTGGCCAGGCCGGTGTCGACGTTCCAGTCCTCGTAGGAGGCGATCCACTGCTGCTTCTTCATATCGGCCTTGCGGACCATCGGCCCGGCCTCCATGGAGGTGTGGATCTCGTCGCCGGTGCGGTCCAGGAAGCCGGTGTTGATGAACACCACGCGGTCACGGGCGGCGTCGATGCAGGCCTTCAGGTTGACCGTGGTGCGGCGCTCCTCGTCCATGATGCCGACCTTGAGGGTGTTGCGGGGCAGGCCCAGCACGTCCTCGACGCGGCCGAACAGCTCGTTGGTGAAGGCCACCTCGTCGGGTCCGTGCATCTTCGGCTTCACGATGTAGACCGAACCGGTGCGGGAGTTGGACACCCGGGCCTTGCCGCGCAGGCTGTGGACCGCGATGAGCGAGGTGAACAGGCCGTCGAGAATGCCCTCGGGCACCTCGTTGCCGTCCTTGTCGAGGATGGCGTCGCTGGTCATCAGGTGGCCGACATTGCGGACGAACAGCAGCGAGCGGCCGTGCAGCACCAGGTCGGAGCCGTCGAGCGCCTTGTACACGCGATCGGGGCTCATCGTGCGGGTGAAGGTCTTGCCGCCCTTGCTGACCTCTTCGGCCAGGTCGCCCTTCATCAGGCCGAGCCAGTTGTGGTAGCCGAGCACCTTGTCCTCGGCGTCCACGGCGGCCACCGAGTCCTCGAAGTCCATGATCGTGGTGACCGCGGACTCCAGGACCACGTCCTTGACGCCCGCGTCGTCGGTCTTGCCGATCGGGGATTCCGGGTCGATCTGGATATCGATGTGCAGGCCGTTGTGCTTCAGCAGCACCGAGCTCGGCGCGTCGGGCTCGCCGAGGTAGCCGACCAGCGCGGAGGCGTCGGCCAGGCCGATGTCGGTGCCGTCCTCCAGAGTGACCTCGAGTTCGCCGTCGACGATCTTGTAGGCTTTCGAGCCCACGTGCGAGCCGGTGATCAGCGGCACCGCGTCGTCGAGGAAGTTGCGGGCCCACTCGATGACCTTGTCCCCGCGGACCTTGTTGTAGCTCGTGCCCTTCTCCGCGCCGTTGGCCTCGGAGATGGCGTCGGTGCCGTAGAGGGCGTCGTAGAGCGAACCCCAGCGGGCGTTGGCGGCGTTGATCGCGAAGCGCGCGTTCATGACCGGCACCACCAGCTGCGGGCCGGCGGTGGTGGCGATCTCGTCGTCGACGTTCTGCGTGCCGATCGCGAAGTCGGCGGGCGCGGGGCGCAGGTAACCGATCTCGGTGAGGAACTGCTTGTAGGCGGCCTTGTCGTAGCCGGCGCCCGGGTTCTCGGCATGCCAGGCGTCGAGCTTGCCCTGGATCTCGTCGCGCTCGGCCAGCAGGGCGCGGTTGCGTGGGGCCAGATCGTTGATGACGCCCTCGGCACCGGCCCAGAACGCGGCGGAATCTACGCCGGTGCCGGGGAGCGCCTGATTCTCGACGAAGTCGTGGAGAACACTCGCAACCTGAAGCCCGCCGACCTGAATCCGCTTTGTCATCTACTGCCTCATTTCGAGATAGCCGGATCGAAAAAGTACGACTGTCATGTTACTCGGCGGTAATCGCGCCGCCGCAGCCCACCATGCTCGAGCCTTGATCGTAACGGCCGGCGCATTTAATGTACTGAGCGGAACATTTCATGGCGAGAGCAAGGGCGGTGCCTGCGATGGAGCGGTCGTCGACGGCCAAGGTCGCCGTGGTGCGCCGGCGCGGACGCCCGCCCGCGACGGCGGCGGCGCAGACGCGCGCACGCATCGTGGCGTCGGCCATCGAGTTGTTCGCGGAGAAGGGTTTTCACGGCACCGGCGTCGCCGAGATCGGTGATCGTGCCGATGTGCAGCGCGGGGCGCTCTACTACCACATCGGCTCCAAGGAGGAGCTGCTGTTCCAGATTCTGCGCGACTACATCGAGCGAATGCTCACCGAGGCCCGCGCCATCGCCGACGGGCCCGCCGAGCCGGTCGCCAAGCTGCGTGAGCTGATCCACAGTCACGTCCGGCTCATCGTCGCGCACCGGCGCGAGGTCGCCATCCAGCTGCGCGATGTCGCCGCGCTCACCGGCGAGCGCGCCGACGATCTCCAACTTCTGCGCGACCAGGTGCAGCAGTGCTGGCAGCGGGTGATCGACGCCGGGCACGCGGCGGGCGCACTGCGCACCGCCGACCATGTCGTCACCAACGGCGTGCTCGGGATGTTGAACACGGTGACGTTCTGGTACCGCCCGCACGGCGGGCACTCGCCGGACCGGATCGCCGACATCCTCGCCATCACCGTCCTCGAGGGAATCACACGCACGAAAGGCTGATCATGGCTTGGGATTTCGAGACCGACCCGGAATATCAGGAGCAGCTCGACTGGGTCGCGGAATTCGTCCGCACCGAGGTGGAACCGCTCGACCTGCTGCCCGATCTCAACCCGTACGATCGCGCCGACCCGCAGGTCCGGGCGCTGCTGCGGCCACTGCAGGAACAGGTCAAGGAGCGCGGGCTGTGGGCCTGCCACCTCGGGCCCGAACTGGGCGGGCCCGGCTACGGACAGCTCAAATTGGCGTTGCTGAACGAGGTGCTGGGCACGTCGATGTGGGCCCCGCTCGTCTTCGGTTGTCAGGCGCCGGATTCCGGTAATGCGGAAATTCTCGCCCACTTCGGCACGCCGGAGCAGAAGGAGCGGTATCTCCAGCCGCTGCTCGACGGTGAGATCGGCTCCTGCTACGTGATGACCGAGCCCACCGGCGGTTCGGACCCGACCTCGTTCCGGGCCCGCGCGGTGCGCGACGGCGACCACTGGGTCATCAACGGCGAGAAGTGGTTCAACACCGCCGCCGAGCACGCCGCGTTCCATATCGTCATGGTGGTGACCGATCCCGAGGCGCCGCCGCATCAGCGGCTGTCGATGTTCATCGTGCCCGGCGGCACCCCGGGGCTGGAGATCGTGAAGAACTTCGAGGTGCACGGCTTCAGCAAGCACGAGGGGCATCTGCGGTTCACCGACGTCCGGGTGCCCGCCGATCATCTGCTCGGCGCCGAGGGCCTCGGCTTCGTGGTGGCCCAGACCCGGCTCGGCGGCGGGCGCGTGCACCACGCCATGCGCACGGTCGCCATGGTGCGCAAGGCTTTCGACATGATGTGCGAGCGCGCGGTGTCGCGACCGATGGGCAAGGGCGTGCTCGGCGGCAAGCAGATGACCCAGGAGCGCATCGCCGACAGCTGGATCGAGATGGAGCAGTTCCGCCTGCTGGTGCTGCGTACCGCCTGGCGCATCGACAAGGAACAGGACTACCGCGCGGTCCGCAAGGACATCGCCGCCATCAAGGTCGCGATGCCCAAGGTGATGCACGATGTCGCCCGCCGCGCCCTGCACCTGCACGGCGCCCTGGGCGTCAGCGAGGACCTGCCCTTCGTCGACATGATGAACTACGCCGAGGTGATGGCGATCGCCGACGGGCCAACCGAGGTCCACAAGATCACCCTCGCCAAGCAGGTCCTCGGCCAGTACGCCCCCGCCGATCCCGTATACCCGAGTGGCTACCGCCCGGCGCTGCGTGAGCAGGCTCGTGACCTGGTGGCTCGCAAACTGGAACACACCGTCGGCAACCTCTGAGACCGTCCGGTTTTTCTCCCCGAACGATGCGGGGGGTTGGCGTATTCGCGTCACCCCCGCTGCCCGGCGAGCGGTTCCACTACCCTGGGCGGCGCAAGTGCAAGTCACCTGATGTGAGGAATCGCGATAACAATGGGCAGTACCGCTATCGACGTCGTCAATGTGCTCATCGCACACGCGTACGCGTTCTGGAACTGGGTCGCCACCGGCTCCGCCGGCTTTCCGCCCCTGTAACCCCTCGAGGCGCATAGCCTCCTGGGCTCGCCCGGTCCCCGTCGCCGGAACCGGACCCGAACGCCCCACCGCTGTCGTGGGGGG
>NZ_JARWOP010000302.1 GCF_029868745.1 Nocardia wallacei
GGGGGGAGCCCATCTATAGGGGCGCCTCCCTGGGCGCCCCGGGCGGGTCCCCAGCCAACCCCGGGGGGCCCGCACCGCGCAGCCCGCCCCGGGGGCGGAACGTGCGGCGCTACAGCCGATCGCGCGCGGATGCCTGCTTACGGAACACCGGCGACATCCGCCGGGCCATCCGGTCGGCGAAGCCCGGGGACAACTGCGTCGTCGCGAACATCGACCGCACCGGCATGCCCATGTCCAGCACCTCGGACTTGTTGCGCCGCACCGCGCCGACGATCTTTCCCGCGATCCGGTCCACGGTGGTAGAGCCCAACAGCGCGCTGGCCCGCACACCCTGGTCGACCCAGACCTGATACATGCCGTCGCCCTTCACGAAACCGGGCAGCACGACGGAGAACCCGATGGGCGTGCCGTGGTACTCGGCGCGCAGCGATTGGGCCAGCGAGACCAGGCCGGCCTTCGTCGCGGCGTAGGGCGCCTGGAACGCGGGCGCGACCTTGGCGGCGCCCGTCGACACGAACAGCACGTGCCCGGCGCCCCGCTCGACCATGCCCGGCAGTACGCGCCGGGTGAGCAGCATCGGCGCCATCAGGTTGACATCGACGATCCAATTCAGTTCCGCGGGTTCGTATTTCGCGAACGCCGCGGCCACCTCGACACCGGCGTTGTTGATCAGGACATCGATCGGCCCCAGCGCCCGCTCCGCCCGGTCGACCAGATCGTCGAGACTCGCCGCATCGGCCAGATCGCCGAGGACCGGCTCGGCCTTCGCGCCGTTCTCGCGCAGTTCCTCCGCCAGCGCACCGAGCACATCGGCCTGCCGCCCTACCAGCGCGACGCGCGCGCCCTCGGCGGCCAGCCGGCGTGCCACGCGTTTCCCGATACCGCCCGACGCCCCGGTCAGGAGCACCGTCCGTTCCTTGAGATCCTTCACTGCTCCTCCTGGAGTCCATAGGCGGCGGCCCCGATCGGCAGCA
This sequence comes from Nocardia wallacei, assembly GCF_029868745.1. Classification (GTDB taxonomy): domain Bacteria; phylum Actinomycetota; class Actinomycetes; order Mycobacteriales; family Mycobacteriaceae; genus Nocardia; species Nocardia wallacei_B. Next base: position 975 of record NZ_JARWOP010000302.1, read on the forward strand.
GCTACCGCACGACCGTTCGCCGACGCGATCCGAGCCTCCCGCTCATCGACCGAGCAGGTAAACCCCTATCCACGCCCCTATCGCCGGTCGAGGCGCCGCAACCACGGGTACCTTGACCCTCACGCTACTCGCCCGGTAGCGTGAAAAGCACGCACGTTCGTGCGTTTATGACACCAGCTCTCGGCTCAGCGACCAAGGAGAAGCCCATGACGGAGGCAAGCGGTTCCACCACCGCCGCCGCGGACCGCGACCTCGGCGCACCCCCGGAGCAGGCCTACACCGAGGCCACCGACCCCGATTGCCTCCCCGACGAGGTGGCCGTCGACATGCTGCGCGCCGCGCCGTGGCGCCGCATCGCGCTCGTCGGCGACAGCACCGCGCACGGAGCAGGCGACCCCAGCCCCGGCTACCGCGAGATGTACTGGGCCCCAAGGGTAATTCAGGTGCTGCGCGCCGCCGTGGGCGAGGTCGAGTTCCTCAACACCGGCCGCATCAACGCCACCACCCGCCAGGTGCTCGACGAGCAGCTGGACACGGCACTGGCCTTCGACCCCGACCTGCTCTACATCGCCTGCGGCGGCAACGATTTGTGGACCGACACCCCCGACTACAACGCTGCCGAGGACAACCTCGAGCGAATCTTCGCCGCCGGCAAGGCGATCGGCGCCCGCCTCGCCACCATGACCATCGCCGACGCCGTCCCCGAGCACATTCCCCAGCTGCGCCCGTTCCACGAGCGTCTGGACCTTCTCAACCAGGTGATCCGCCGCGTGGCCACCCGCCACGACGCCATCCTGATCGACCTCTGGTGGCACCCGGTCGGTCATCGCCCCACGGTCATGTCCGCCGACAACATCCACTTCAACATCTCGGGCCACGCCGTAGTAGCGGCCGAGGTAATCAAGGCTTTGGCCGCCGCCCACTGATTCGACTCACACCGAACACATATCTCGCGCCCACGCCCCAGTGGCCGATACCGTCTTGCCGGCAAGGTGAGCAACACGCCCGGCATCAGCCCGGGCAACGACAACGGGTGCGTCGTGCCGATCAAATGTGCCACCTCGCCAGAGCCGCTGACCGGGCCGGGCCTCCAACCCGGTCAGCGGCAAGGGGCTCCGTCAGCGGCGAGCGCAATCGCGCGGCCACGTCCCTTCCCGATCCTTTGCCTTGGCGTCCACTGAGCCTCTGGCTGGCAGGCCGCATCGCCCGGCCACTCAGGACTCAAATGTTCAGATGCGCATATCCGGGTATAGGTATTTTTTTCTGAGCCAATCAGCGGAACCATCTCGCCCTCATCGGCACGTTGTCACTCTTACCGGACCGAGTCGAGACATCCGCCGCGACCAGTAGCTGACACCCCTTCGCGGTGACGGACCGCTTGGGGACCAGCCGTGCCGCTCGGCCCGTACATGCAGATCATCACGGTCGATTTCGTGGTCCTACCGAGTGGGCACATCAATTACCAAGGCAGCTAAGGTGATTCGCCATCGAACGTGGGGGGGGGGGGGGGGGGGGGGGGGGGGGGCGCGGAACCACCACCCCCACCGCCTGAAGACGGGAAAAAAGATAGTCAGGAGGCGTGGGTGAAGGCCACCATCTTGGTGCGCGGGGACAGTTCCAGCGAATCGAGATCGATGCGGCCGTCGTCGGTGACGCCGTACCACTTCAGCGTGGCGCCCGTGCGGCGCGCCAGCTCCTGCCAGGGCACCAGG
>NZ_JARWOP010000303.1 GCF_029868745.1 Nocardia wallacei
CCCCCCCCACTGGTGCCGGCCGCGCCCCGCGCGGGGGGTCACTGGTGGCGGCGCCCGGCCCGGGGCCCCCCCTACCGGGGGGGCGGCGCCCGTTCACGTACTAACCGCGCGCGGCCTTGAGCAGGTCCTCGCGGGTGGTGAACTTGACCCGCGGGCGGCCGCCGGACTTGCCGGCCGACTTCTCGGCGGTGTCGATGGCCTTCCAGCCCTCGCGGTCCACCAGATCGGGCTGCCGCTGGGCCAGCAGCGCCTTCAACGCTCCCCGGTCGGCCTGCGGCGCGGCCAGCTTGCCCGAGGTGAAGTCGTCGAGCAGCTGCTCGACCGTCTCCTGGGAGTCGACCCGGTTGGAGCCGATGACACCGCGCGGGCCGCGCTTGATCCAGCCCGAGACGTACGCGCCGGGCAGGTGCGCACTGTCGACGACGACACGGCCGTGCTCGTTCGGGACGACCCCGGAGGCCTCGTCGAACGGCAGATCCGCCACGGGTTCACCGCGGTATCCGATGGACCGCAGCACCAGCGAGGCCGGCAGCGACTCGGTGCGATCGGTGGCGCGGGCGGTGACCCGGCCGTTCTCGGAGACCAGTTCGTTGTGCACGAACTCCACGCCCTCGACCCGATCGGTACCGGTGACGGCCGACGGCGAGGTCAGGTAGCGGAACACGATGCGCTTGCGCGCCGGATCCGGCGTCTTGGCCGCGTACTCCTGGGCCAGTGCGTATTTCAGCTGTAGCGACGGCTCGACGTCCGGGTCGTCCAGCAGCGCCCGGCTGCCCGGGTCCAGCTCCAGCTCGGCCGGATCGATGATCACATCGATCCCCTTCAGATAGCCGAGGGCCAGGAACTCCGACGAGGTGTAGGCCGCCTGCACCGGCCCGCGCCGGCCCAGCACCACGACCTCGCGAATATTGCTGTTGCGCAGCGCGTCCAGGGCATGGTCGGCGATGTCGGTCTTGGCCAGCTCGTCCGGGTCCAGGGTCAGCACTCGCGCCACGTCCAGGGCGACGTTGCCGTTGCCGACGATGACCGCGCGCTCGCCCGACAGGTCGAAGGTGCGATCCGCGTAGTCGGGGTGCCCGTTGTACCAGGCCACGAACTCGGTGGCGGAGTGGCTACCGGGCAGATCCTCGCCGGGCACGTTCAATTTCCGGTCGGTGGACGCGCCGACGGCGTAGATCACCGCGTGGTGGTGGGCCAGCAGCTCGTCGTGCGAAATATGGCTTCCCACCTCGACATTCAGGTGGTACTGCAGGGCGTCGCGACGGAAGGCGCTCTCGAACATGCCCGACACCGTCTTGGTGCCCGGATGGTCCGGCGCCACGCCGGCCCGCACCAGACCCCAGGGGGTGGGCAGCCGGTCGAACATCTCCACCTCGACATCGGCGCGCCGCAGCAGCTCTTCCGCGGCGTAGCAGGCCGCCGGGCCCGCCCCGACGATCGCGACGCGCAACGTGCCCAGTTCCTTGGGCGGGCGCGCCGGCGTCACCAGCGGATCGAAATTCGACTCCAGCGGATGCCGCTGGAAGTAGTCGGCGTTGATATCGCGGAAACGCGCCAGGGAAGCCGTGAGATCGTCCTCGGAGAAGATGGCCTCCACCGGGCAGGCATCCACGCACGCGCCGCAATCGATGCAGGTGTCGGGGTCGATGTAGAGCTGCTCGGTCGTCGCGAACTCGGGTTGCTCCGGAGTGGGACGAATGCAATCGACCGGGCACTCGGGTACGCAGCTGGCGTCGTTGCAACAACGCTGCGTGATCACATAGGCCATATCTCGCAGATCCTCGAAACATCCATGGTCTGTACTCCGCCCGGGGATTGGACGGGGCATGCGTCACACCCATTGGCCGCGAGCCAACGATGTGACACCACCATCAGTGTGCCTCGAGCGTGAGCTGTATCTCCGCTCAGGAGGGTGTCGTGCAACACACCGGTATACGGGTTGCGGCTTACGGTAGGCCTATGGCGCGGACTCTGATCCTCATGCGGCACGGCAAATCCAGCTATCCGCCGGGCGTGGGCGCCCCCGAGCCGCCGCGGGCGCCCCGGGGTGGGCGCGGGGGCGGGGGGGGGGGGCCGCGAGGCGGGGCTGGCCGGCGACTGGCTGCGCGACACCCAGCCCCCGATCGACGCCGTGCGCTGCTCGGATTCGGTGCGCACTCGCGAAACCCTGGCGGCCACCGGACTCACCGCACCGGTGGAGTACGAGCCGTCGATCTACGACGCCGCGCCGCGGACGCTGATCGACCTGATCCAGCTCTGCGACGACGACGTGCGGACGCTACTGCTGATCGGGCACTCCCCCGGAATCCCGTGGACCGCATGGGAATTGGCCGCCAACCGCGATTCCACCGCGGCCACCGAACTCAGCCGGAAGTTTCCCACCTCGGCGCTGGCCGTGCTGGAGTTCGACCGGCCGTGGGCGCAGGCCGATCCGGGCACCGGAGAGCTGTCGCGCTTCCACGTCCCCCGCTGACCTTCCGGCCGGGTCAGCGCAGCAGCTTGCCGCGGACCACCACGACGGCGCCCAGCAGCACGAGCACCACGAGCGCGACGAACCAGTTGGTGAGCGCCCAGACGACACCCAGGACGATGAGCACCGGCACCGCCGCGATAGCGGCGATCACCGGATTCTCCTTGACCGTCTCGAGGGCCGAACGCGCCCTGATCCGATCGATTTCTTTGGCCATGCGTCCAGGGTAGGCCGGTTCGACCGTTTCTGTCGGTGCTCGGTGGGACCCTCATCTCCATGGACTGGAAAATCGAACTCGTCACCCTCCCCGTCACGGATGTCGATCGAGCCAAGGAGTTCTACACGCGCATCGGTTTCCACGCCGATCATGACCACAGCCCCACCGAGGACATCCGTTTCGTGCAGCTCACGCCGCCGGGCTCCGGATGTTCGGTCTGTATCGGGCGCGGCATCACCCAGGCCGCGCCGGGCAGTGTCGAGGGGATGCAGATGGTCGTCGCCAGTGCCCAGGAGGCGTACGAGCATCTGGTCGCGGCCGGCGTACCGGCCACTCCCGTGAAGGACGAGGGCTGGGGCCTGTTCACCTACTTCGCCGACCCCGACGGCAACAAGTGGGCGGTGCAGGAGCTGCCGAAGTACAACTGACCCCTTGCTTGGAGTGCACTCCAGGTCGGTACCGTCTGAAGGAGACAAGCAGGAGGCGAACCGATGGGTGCTCCCGTACAGCAGGACATCGACCAGACCGAGTTCGAACGGCCGCGCTATTCGATCGGCGAGGCGGCCGAACGATCGGGGCTGAGCCGGGACACGCTGCGCTGGTACGAGCGGATCGGGCTGATGGATTACGTCGGGCGCGATTCCGGCGGCAAGCGCCGGTTCAGCGATCGCGATCTGAACTGGCTGCATCTGATCAGCTGCCTGCGGCTGACGGGTATGTCGGTGGCCGACATGCTGCACTACGCCGAATTGGTCCGGGCCGGCGACGTGACGACGCCCCAGCGGTTGCAGATGTTCCGCGACACCCGCGACGGCGTGCTGGCCCGCATCGACGAGCTGAACCAGACCTTGGCCGTGCTGGACCGCAAGATCACCATGTACGAGGGCCGGGTCGAGGCGATGAGCCCGGCCAGCTAGCCCGGGATCGTCCCTCAGCCGATCAGTCGGATGGTGTGGCCGGTGTGGTCCACCTTGGCGCGCAGGTATCGGACGTTGTCGGGGGTGGCATGGACGGCGGTCGGCACCGTCTCGCGGACCCGAATGCCCAGGGCCCGTAGCTGTCTCGCCTTCTCCGGGTTGTTGGTGAGCAGATCGATCTCACCGATGCCGAGGGCGGTCAGCATCTGCGCGGCGGCGGTGTAGTCGCGACCGTCCTCGGGCAGGCCCAGCGCGGCGTTGGCCTGGTAGGTGTCGAGTCCCGCGTCCTGCAGGGCGTAGGCATCGAGCTTGTTGTAGAGACCGATGTCGCGGCCCTCCTGGCGCAGGTACAGCAGCACGCCGCCGACCGCGGTGATCCGTTCCACCGCCTCGCGCAGTTGCGGCCCGCAGTCGCAACGCGCCGAGCCGAACACGTCCCCGGTCAGGCATTCGGAGTGCAGCCGGACCAGCGGCGGCCGGGCGGCCGGCGGTTCACCCAGCACGAGGGCGAGGTGCTCGCGGCCGTCACCGAGACCGTCGAAGGTGACCGCCTCGGCATGGGTCGAGTATCCGTCGCCGAACGTCAGCGGAATGCGGACGCGGGTGCGGACACTGCCGCCGATGTCTGTGCCGTTCATGGCTGCTCCGAGATCCCGGGGACGTTTCGTTCAAATTTGAACCGACGATGCGCGGGAGTTATTCCACCGCGAACGACGGCAGTAACCTCGGATCATGAGCGAACCGCGCCGGCTCGACGAGCTGGAGCACCGGGCCTGGCTGGCCTTCCTGACCGCCGCCGGCGCCCTGGATCGGCGGCTGGACCAGCAGCTCGAGCGCGCCGCCGGGTTGTCGCACGTGCAGTACGAGATCCTGGTCCGGCTCGCCGAGGCGCCCGGCCACGAACTACGGATGAGCGAACTCGCGACCGCCCTGCTCGACTCCAAGAGCAAACTCACCTACCAGATAGACCGCCTGGAGCGAGCCGGTCTGGTCCGGCGGCGCCACTGCCCGACCGATATGCGCGCGGTCTACGCCGGACTCACCGCGGCCGGACGACACCGGCTGGAGCGAGCCGCGCCGGGGCACGTCGCGGCCGTGCGCGAGCTGTTCCTCGCCGCGCTCACGCGCGATCAGCTCGCCGCGATCGCGGCCGGGTTGGGCGAGGTCAACCGGCGGCTGGCGGCCGAACAGTGACCGCGCGGGCCGTCCGGGGCCCGGCTACGATGCCTGCGAAATGCAGCGGAAGGAGAGATGAGGCAATGACCGAGCAGGCTGTGACCACGACCGTCGTCCGCAACGAGGCACAGCATCGCTACGAGGTGTGGTACGGCGACAAGCTGGCCGGGTTCACCGAATACCGGGAGCGCGACGAGGACACCGTCTTCATCCACACCGAGGTCGACAGCGAGTTCGGCGGCAAGGGGCTGGGCAGCACGCTGGCTCGCAGGGCGATCGAGGACGTGGTCGATCGCGGCCGCGCCGTCGTGCCGCGCTGCCCGTTCATCAAGAGCTGGCTGGACAAGCATCCGGAATTCGACGAGCACGTGGTCGGCAAGGGCATCCAGCGATGAGCGACCTGGAGGCCCGCCCCGACGAGGCGCTGTGCGAGGCTTCGCCGGCGCCCGGCCCGCGCGCCGACTTCCATCCGGCGCGAGTGGTGCCGCTGGGTGGCGTGCGGGGTGTCACCGTGGAGCGCGTGCTGCCCCAGCGCGATCTGCCGACGGTCGGGGCCTGGTGCTTCCTGGACCATTTCGGTTCGCCCGCCGCGAGCGCGGAACTGCCGCCGGACATCGATCCGCATCCGCACATCGGGTTGCAGACGGTCACCTGGCCGTTCGAGGGCCGCATCCGGCATCGCGACAGCGTGGGCTCCGATGTGCGGATCGAACCGGGCCAGCTGAATCTGATGACCTCGGGTCGCGGCATCGCGCACTCCGAGTACACCGTGCCGGGCGCGCCCGCCGGACACGGTCTGCAATTCTGGATCGCGTTGCCCGGCAACCGAACCGGGATCGACCCGCATTTCGAGCAGCACCGCGACCTGCCGGTGCTGGACGCGCCCGGCCTGCGCGCCACGGTGCTGATCGGTTCGCTGGGCGCGACGGCCGGATCCGGCCCGGCGCGACGAGTGACCTCGCCCGCCGTCGCCTACAGCCCGCTCGTCGGCGCGGACCTGCGCATCGAGCCGGGCGCCGAGGTGGATCTCACGCTGGAGCCGGGGTTCGAGCACGCCCTGCTCGTCATCGACGGCGAACTCACCGCGGCCGATATCCCCGCCGCGCCCGGACCGCTGCTGTATCTGGGCAGCGACCGCACGACCTTGCCACTCACCAGTGCCCGCGGCGCGCATGCCGTGCTGATCGGCGGGGAGCCGTTCGGCGAGGACCTCGTGATGTGGTGGAACTTCGTGGGCCGCAGTCACGATGAGATCGAGACGGCCCGAAACGATTGGGAGAACCGCGATCTCGGCCGATTCCCCGGTATCGCGGGCCATCCGCCGGATCAGCGGATCCCCGCCCCGCCGCTACCGAACCTGCGCCTCAAGCCGCGCACGCGTCGCTTCACGCGGACCCCGACGGACTCCTGACGGTCGACCGAACGCTCAGGCCCGATCGAAACCCACACTGCCCGAATCGATTTCCGCACCAGACGACTCGGCCTCCACACCCATCGACTGGATGCCGATGACCCGCAGCAGATCCAGCTTCTCCTGCGCGTCGGTGCCGGGGCGCGGATAGAAGACGTGCAGTGACAGCGAGGCGTTCACCGTGACGAGCGTTTCGCACACCAGATCCAGCAGCCCCACCCGGGGGTGGTTGAGGCGCTTGTCGTCGCCGACCCGCACGGCGACCTCGTGCTGCGTCCACAACCGCTCGAATTCGGGGCTGGCGGCACGCAATCGCGTCACCAGTTCGACGACGTCGGCGTCGCCGGAGCGGCGCGCCGCCGTGGCCCGCAGGTCCGCGACGTGGTTGCGCACCAGGCGATCCCAGTCTTCGGCGGGGAATTTGGTGCGCTCCTCGGGGCGGGCGAACCACCGCCACAGCAGGTAGCGATCCAAGCCGGTGAAATTCGTGCAGTCCCCGGCCAGATTGACGTGCATCCGGTTCTGTACCAGGACCTCGCCGAGATCGGTCACCACGCAGGCCGGGGTGTCCTCGAGCTTGTCCAGCACGTAGAGCAGTCCCGGACGGACGTGCCCGTCGCTGCCACGAGTCGGCGACGGATGGTCGCACAGGTGGAACAGGTGGTCGCGCTCGTCGTCGGTCAGGCGCAGGGCGCGGGCGAGCGCGCTCAGCACCTGCACCGACGGACGCGGGCCACGGGATTGCTCGAGCCGGGTGTAGTAATCGGTCGACATGCCCGAGAGCAGGGCCACCTCATCGCGTCGCAGGCCCGGCGTGCGCCGGCGCAGGCCGGGCAGCAGGCCCACGTCCGCCGGTTGCAGCCGCTCGCGGCGGCGGCGCAGGAAATCGGCGAGATCGTCGCGGTCCATGTCTCCACTGTCCTCTCCGGCCGCGCCGGCAACCAGGGATCGCCGATCCCCCGATAAGTGATCTCTGCCGACGGCCGCCGCCGGGCCGCAAAATTTCGGTATGACCAACATCGACACAGTGCGACTCGGGGCCACGGGCCCCGTCACCGGCCGCATCGGCCTCGGCGCGATGGGCATGTCGGGCGCGTACGGCGCCTCCGAGGAGGCCGACTCCCTCGCGACCATCCACGCCGCCCTGGACTCCGGCGCCACCCTGATCGACACCGGCGACTTCTACGGCGCCGGTCACAACGAGGCGCTGATCCGCCGCGCGCTCGCCGACCGCCCGCGCGAGGACTATCTGCTCAGCGTGAAGTTCGGCGCCATGCGCGGGCCGGACGGCAGTTTCGTCGGGGTCGACACCCGGCCGGCGGCGATCCGCAACTTCCTCGGCTACTCCCTGCAGCGGCTCGGCGTCGATCACATCGACATCTACCGTCCCGCGCGGCTGGACCCCGGCGTCCCGATCGAAGACACCGTCGGCACGATCGCGGAGCTGATCGAGGAGGGGTACGTGCGGCACATCGGATTGTCCGAGGTCGGCGCCGACACCCTGCGCCGCGCGGCCGCCGTCCACCCGATCTCGGATCTGCAGATCGAATACGCGCTGATCTCCCGCGGCATCGAAGACGAGATCCTGCCCACCGCACGCGAACTCGGCATCGGCATCACCGCGTACGGCGTGCTGTCGCGCGGCCTGCTCAGCGACTCGATGCGCGGTGCGAAGTCCTTCGCGCCGGACGATTTTCGCGCCCACAGCCCGCGGTTCCAGGGCGAGAACCTCACGGCCAACCTGGAGTTGGTGGAGGCGCTGGCGAAGATCGCCGACCAGCGCGGGGTGAAGGTGGCGCAGCTGGCCATCGCCTGGGTGCTGTCCCGCGGTACCGACATCGTCCCGGTCATCGGGGCGCGCCGCGCCGACCGGTGGGCGGAAGCCGTTGGGGCGCTGGACATCCGGTTGTCCGAGGCGGAGCTGGCCGAGCTGGAGGCGGCGGCGCCCGCGGATCGGGTGGCCGGGGAACGGTACGCGCCCGCGCAGATGGCGATGCTGGACAGCGAACGCCGAGCCGGATAACGCATTTGCGCCGCCCGGCAACTCTTCAGATCGCGCGCGCGGACCGGTAGTTTCATCCGGGATCCGGGCCACCGGCCCGCCGCGAGAAAGTTGCCGATGAGGATTACGAAATTCGTTGCGACAGCCCTGCTCTGCCTGACCACGGTGGCGTCGACCGCGGGGTACGCCGCCGCCGAGCCGGAACGGCCACCGTTCGAGGCCCTCGGCACCGACCACGGCGTGGGCTACCGGGTCGGGCTGAGCGAGGACAAGCGCGCGGCCGTGAGCACGCTGCAGGCCGGGCGCTTTCTTGCCACCTGGGACGCGGAATCGATTGCGGTCACCGATGATTCGGGCAGGTTCGTGACCAGCGTGCCGCTGCGCTACGACATCGCCGGGCACCCGCTGGAACTCGCGCCGATGATCGACGAGGGCGGACGGCGGCTCACCCTGACACCGTCGGGTCAGACGCCGAACCCGGTGCGCGACATCGACGCCCAGCAGCGGCTGTTCGATGTCGTGCAGGCGCACCTGCCCGCCGTGGCCTCCGGCGCCGCGATCGGCGCGGTCATCGGCTTCTTCGTCGGCTTCCCGGCCGGGCTGTTCATCTTCGACATCGTGACGGTACCGATCTTCACGGTGCTGGGTGCGCTGGTCGGCGGCGCGGTCGGGTTGCACGCGGCCGGCGGTGAACCGGCGATCGCCGAGGCCCGCCAGGCCGTCGACCGCATATTCACCGGCGGGGCCGGATCACCGCGGTAAAGGTCGCCGCGGCAACGGATTTGCCGGTGTTGTCGGTGATGTCCACCGGCACCGCGAGTTCGATCGGGTTGCTCGCCTCGATGTCGGCGCGCGTCCGGGCGACGGTCTCGGCCGGCAGTTCCGATGTCGCGCGAATGGGCCCGGCGGACCCCTTCGCGCGGGCCAGGTATTCGATCCGGCCGTCGCGGGCGACGATGAACGCCGCGCCCATCAGGTCCACGATCCCGGAGATGGCGGCGCCCATCGCCGCCGTCTCGGCCAGGCCGAACAGGATCGCCGCGTGCACGTCACCGTTGTGGTTCAGGTGCTCGGGCCGCGGCGCCATCTCCACGACGTTGCGGCCGACCTGGTAGTCCACGCCGTCGATGCCGGCGAATTGCAGGAACCCCAGCTTCTTGAACCCGGCCATCACCAGTTCGCCCATTGCCGCGCTGTCCATCGCCACTCCATCCGGGTTGAAACACGTTCTAGTTTTCATACCCGGACGACCCCCGCGCTGTCCAACCACCGATGCCGCCGCGCGGCCGCCTACCGGTCGTCGAGTGTCGCGGCGAGGCCCGCGAGCAGGCCGGTGAGACCGAACTCGAAGCGGGTCTCGGCGTCGGACTCCTCGGCGTCGACGACGCGGCGGTTGAAATGCGGGTAGCGGCCCGATTCGACCACCTGCCGGATATACGCGCCCACCGCTCGCTGCCACTGCTCCACGGTCATGCCGGTGCTGCGCTGCGCCTCCAGTTCGGCCAGTTCCGTGCCGACCGCGCCGAGCACATAGGTGTTGACGGCGTGGACGACCAGGTTGACCAGCGTGGCGTCGGGCGTGGCGGCGGCCACCACCCCGAGCACGTGGTCGGCCTGACGAATCACGTTCGGGCCGAGCGCCGGACGCCGGGACGCCTGCTGGGCCAGCCACGGATGCCGCAGCAGCAGCGCGCGGAACTCGCGGGCGTGGGCGGCCATCGCGATGCGCCAGTCGGGAGTGGGCTCGGGTAGCGGCAGTTCGGCATAGACGGCGTCGACCATCAGCTCGATCAGCTCGTCCTTGTTGGCCACATGGCGATAGAGCGAGGTCGTCCCCGACCCCATCGCCGCCGCGATCCGCCGCATCGACAGCGCGTCGAGGCCCTCGGCGTCGGCGAGCCGGACGGCCGCGGCGACGATCTTCTCCTCGGTGATGACCGGGCGACCGCCGCGCGGGCGATCACGCATCCACACCAGGGTCGCGGGGTCTGCGGGCATGGGCACAGTGTATGCGTCGGGTACAGTGTTCCCATATCGGGAACACTGTTACCAACAAGGAGTCGTCATGTCTCGCATTCCGGTCGTCATCGCCGGTGGTGGCTCGGTCGGCCTGGCCACCGCCGTCTTTCTCGGGCACCACGGGGTGCGGTCGCTGGTGATCGAGCGCCGCGAGGCGCCATCGATCCATCCGCGGGCGCTCGGAGTGAGCCCGCGGACCCTGGAGTACTTTCGCGAAGTAGGGCTGCGGGAAGCGCTCGACCGCGTGGCCGTACGGTCGGCGCAACCGTGGCGGGCGGAGGCGCGCACCGTCGCGGAGATCGATCGTGAGATGGCAAGCCGCCCGAATCTTCCCGCGGGACTGGATTTCTCGCCCGAATCTCCCTCGGGCCACTACCCGCAGGACCGGATCGACTCGGCCCTGTTGCCCGCCGCGCGGGAGCGGGGCGCGACGGTCGAATTCGGCGTCGGGGTGACCGGCGTGGAGCAGGATCGCGACTCGGTCGCCGTCACGCTGTCCGACGGTCGAGTGGTCCACGCCGAGTATCTGATCGGCGCAGACGGGGTGAACAGCACGGTGCGCCGGGAACTGGGGATCACCACGACCGGGCCGGGCGAGATCGGCGGGCGGAACATGAACATTCTGCTCGAGGCGGATCTGGTGGGCCGGTTCGGCGCGATGCCGGTGATGACCCAGCTCAGCCATCCGGACGCGATGGGCGTGCTGCTCGCCGTGGGGGAACGCCGCTGGGCGCTGCACGTCGGCATGCCGCCGGCGGGCGCAATGTCGGAGCAGGAGTGTGCCGCGGTGGCGCGCATCGCGATCGGCGCCGACGTGCCCGTGCGGATCCTCAGCGCCATCCCGTGGCGGGCGACGGCCCGGATGGCCGACGAGTTCCGGCGCGGGCGCGCGTTTCTGGTCGGTGACGCGGCGCGGGCGGTGACCGCTCTCGGCGCGTTCGGCCTGAACACCGGCATTGCCGACGCGCACAACCTGGCCTGGAAGCTGGCCGCGGTACTCGGCGGCACGGCGGGCGACGGCCTGCTGGACACCTATCACGCCGAGCGACACGCGATCGCCGAGTTGGTGACCCATCAGGCGCTGCTGCGCTGGGAAAACCCACGGCTGCACTGGGATCCGGCGGCGGTGGCCGAGCGGGCGGCGGCGGGAGCGTGGAACGCGCCACTGGTCACCATGGCCTACCGCTACGATTCCGCGGCGGTGATCGATGCGGTCGTGGACCTGCCGTCCACCGAGGACGTCGCCGCCGCCCTCGACGGTGCGCCAGGGTCGCGGGTTCCGCATCGCTGGGTGGCGCCGGGGGTGTCGACCATCGATCTCAACGAATCCCGGTTCGCGATATTGGCCGGGCCCGAGGGCGACGCATGGCACTCCGCGGCCCGGAAGGTCTCCGCCGCAAGCGGTCTCGATCTTCGCGCGGTGGTGCTGGACGAGGAGGCGGCGGGCGCGGTCGGCATCGGCCGGTCCGGGGCGATCCTCGTGCGGCCCGACGGTTTCATCGCCTGGCGCACTACCGGCAACGCCGACTCGGCAGTGCTGGAGAAGGTCGTCTCGACGGTCACGAGCCGCTGAGTACGCGAAAGTCCGTGTTGAGCAACAGTTTACGGCCTCGGATAGGCGCTCGGCAGAGCGTATCCGCGTTCGGAGAGCACCGTGCGCAGCAGGTCCGGGCGGTTGGTGATGATGCCGTCGACGCCGAGATCGAGCAGAGCGCCCATGGTCGCCGAATCGTCGACCGTCCACGGGATCACGCGCATGCCGTGCCGGTGCGCCGCCCGCACCAGCTCGGCGGTGGTGAACGGCCGGTAGCCGGGGTCGGTGACCGTGCCGCTCTGCGGATCGCCATGCACCGGCGACACCGCGGACGCGCCGAAAGACGCTGCCGCGGAGACTACTTGCTCCTGCGGGCTGCCCGGATAGTCATCGATGTCGATCCCGCCCAGCCAGGGTGACGCGCCGGGCTCTCCCGCCCGCAACTCCTGCCCGCTGGTGAGCGCGACGAGGGGCAGTTCGGGCGCCACCTCACGCATTCGCATCAGCGTGCCCCAGTCGAAACTTTGTATGGTGACCTGCTTTTCGATCCCGGCCCGCCGAATCTCCCCCGCCACCACCTGCACGAACTGCTCGCGCGGCGCGGTCTGCTCCGGGGCGGCGGCCTCCACCTTGGTCTCGATATTCAGCATCACCCCGTCCGCCCGATACCGGCGCACCAGCTCGAAAACCTCGGAGACCAAAGGCATTCGGGCCCCCGGCGCGGTGCGCTGATCGGGATGATCCGGCAATTGCCTGGACCCACAGTCGATCGTACGCACCTGAGCCAGCGTCAAATCCCGGATGTACGTGGCCCCGGGAACATACGGAAACTTCGGATCCCCCCAGAACGCCGGACCGGTATCCACACACTTCGCCGGATTCGGATCCCGATCATGCGACACCACAGCAAACCCGTCCGCAGTAACCTGCACATCCAACTCCAACGTGCTCACCCCGAGTTCCAGCGCATTACCGAACGCAGGCAACGTATTCTCCGAAACCAGCCCGAGCCCACCCCGATGAGCCTGCACATCGACCCCCACCCCATCCGCCCCGGCAAGCCCGGCCCCCACCACAATCCCCGCCGCCAACACCGCCGCCGCGCTCACAACCCAGTTTCGTCGCATGCCCCTAATCGTGCTCGACAGCGATCGAAGTCACGGTAAAACGCCGCTGAACACCCCGCGAACTCACTTGGGTTCTCGATGCCTCGTCTTACGACGCGCACCGATTACCAAGTGACCGCGGGCAGTTCGATGTCGATCGGGAATGGACGATCGATCTGCACACGCTTGCGGAAGACGCCGCTCGGCGCGTAACAACCGCCCTCCGGCAGCAACTCGAAGGTATAAACGACCATCTCGTCGTCCTCGTTCTCCACCCGCCAGAAGTGCTTGATGCCTGCCTCGGCGTACTGGGCGGGACGAAGTTTGCGATCCTTGGTCTTCGTGCCCGGTGACACGATCTCAACCGCAAGGTAGACGTCCTCGGGCCGGAAGACCAGGCTGCCCGACTGCACGACAGACCGAGACACAGCGAGAATGTCGGGTTCAGGCACGGAGTGGCCGAGATTGATTCCCTTCTCGGGTGTGATAACGAACTGTCTCGGCGCGATCCCACGGAGGGCCAACTTGAGATAGTCCCGAACCTCGTCGTGCCACTGAGTGGCAGGAGCCATCATC
Organism: Nocardia wallacei; assembly: GCF_029868745.1. Lineage (GTDB taxonomy): Bacteria > Actinomycetota > Actinomycetes > Mycobacteriales > Mycobacteriaceae > Nocardia > Nocardia wallacei_B. The sequence continues at coordinate 13,429 of NZ_JARWOP010000303.1, forward strand.
ACGACTTCACCGTCGAGCAGTTCGAAGCGGGCATCGACAACTTCTATCAGACGAGGAAGATCCTCCGCAGTGAATCCGCCGACCGGGGGCGTCGGCAGCAGCACCATCCGACCGCGGATCGGTTCGTCCGTACGGTGATGAGCGGCAGTCATAACAGCAGACTACTCCCACACAGGTCCCGACATGGAGCATCACCTGAGCGGAATCCAGTGACTCATATGCAATTCGCCCCGCCTCCTGGGTGGAGGCGGGGCGAATTGGGTTGGGGGTCAGGCGGTCAGCGGTAGTCGCTGAAGCCGTAGTCGTCCAGCGGGACTGCTGCACCTGTGGACTGGCCGAAGCCGTCCGGGGTGTAGTAGGTGTCGTCGTAGGACGGGACGGCGTAGGCGGCCGCGCGGGCCTCCTCGGTCGGCTGGACCTGGATGTTGCGGTAGCGGTTGATGCCGGTACCGGCCGGGATCAGCTTGCCGATGATCACGTTCTCCTTCAGGCCGATCAGCTTGTCGGAGCGGCAGTTGATCGCCGCGTCCGTCAAGACTCGAGTCGTCTCCTGGAAGGAGGCCGCCGACAGCCACGAATCGGTGGCCAGCGACGCCTTGGTGATACCCATCAGCACCGGGCGACCCGAGGCGGGCTCGCCGCCCTCGGCCACCACGCGACGGTTCGACGCCTCGAAGTCGGCGCGCTCGACCAGCGAACCGGGCAGGAACTCCGTCGCGCCCGAGTCGATGATCGTGACGCGGCGCAGCATCTGCCGCACGATGACCTCGATGTGCTTGTCGTGGATGGACACACCCTGCGACCGGTACACCTCCTGGACCTCCTGGACCAGGTGGATCTGCACCTGTCGCGGACCCATCACGCGCAGCACCTCGTGCGGATCGGCCGAACCCTCCAGCAGCTGCTGACCGACCTCGACGTGGTCGTTGTCGGCGAGCAGACGCTCGGTGCCGTCGTCGTGCTTGAACACCCGCAGCCGCTGCCGCTTCGACAGCTTGTCGTAGAGCACCTCGTCCGAACCGTCGTCCGGAATGATGGTGATCTTGTAGAAGCGGTCGTCGTCCTCCAGCCGCACCCGGCCGGAGACCTCCGCGATCGGCGCCTTGCCCTTGGGCACGCGCGCCTCGAACAGCTCCTGCACGCGCGGCAGACCACCGGTGATGTCGTCACCCGCGACACCACCCTGGTGGAAGGTGCGCATGGTCAGCTGGGTACCGGGCTCACCGATGGACTGGGCGGCCACAATACCCACCGCTTCGCCGACGTCGACGAGTTTTCCGGTCGCCATCGAACGGCCGTAGCACATCGCGCAGACACCGGTGCCCGAGGTGCAGGTCAGCACGGACCGCACCTTGACCTCGGTGACGCCCGCCTCGAGCAGCGCGTCGATCGCCGGATCGCCGATGTCGTGGCCCTTCTCGACCACCACGTTGCCCTTGGCATCGACGATGTCGATGGCCGCGGTGCGGGCGTAGGTGCTGGTCTCCACGTGCGGGTCGCGGATCAGGGTGCCGTCCGGCATCTTCTCCGCGATACGCACGTTGATGCCGCGCTCGGTGCCGCAGTCCTCCTCGCGGACGATGACGTCCTGCGACACGTCGACCAGACGACGGGTCAGGTAACCCGAGTCGGCGGTGCGAAGCGCGGTGTCGGCCAGACCCTTTCGCGCACCGTGGGTGTTGATGAAGTACTCCAGCACCGTCAGGCCCTCACGGAAGGAGGACTTGATCGGCCGCGGGATGAACTCACCCTTCGGGTTGGTCACCAGACCCTTCATGCCCGCGAGGGTACGAGTCTGGGTGAAGTTACCCGTGGCGCCCGAATCGACGATCGTGATGATCGGGTTGTCGGCCGGGTAGTGCGCGCGCAGCGCCTTACCGACCTCTTCGGTGGCCTCCTGCCAGATCTTCACCAGCGCGTTGTTGCGCTCCTGGTGGTCGAGAGCACCGCGCTGGTACTTCTTCTCGATCTGGTCGGACTGCTGCTCGTACCGCTCCATGATGTCGGCCTTCTCCGGCGGAACGAGCACGTCCGACATGGAGACGGTGACACCCGAACGGGTGGCCCAGTAGAACCCGGCGTCCTTGAGCTTGTCGACGGTCTGCGCGACCACGATCATCGGGTAGCGCTCGGCGAGATCGTTGATGATCGCCGCCTGCCGCTTCTTCGGCATGATCTCGTCGATGAACGCGTAGTCCGCCGGCAGCAGATCGTTGAACAGCACCCGGCCGAGCGTGGTCTTGGTGGTCCACGCGTCGCCGCGCTGCCAGCCCTCCGGGAACAGCTCCGCCTCGACGTCCTTCGGCGGACGCTGGTCGGTCAGCCGGACCTTGATCAGCGACTGCACGGTCAGCTCGCCGCGGTCCACCGCCATCTGCGCCTCGGACGGCGAGGAGTACACGCCGAACTCGACCTGGTCCTTGGCCGCCGGACGGTACTCGCCGGCCGCGCCCTCCACCTGACGGGTCAGGTAGTACAGGCCGGTCACCATGTCCAGACGCGGCATGGCCAGCGGGCGGCCGGACGCCGGGGACAGGATGTTGTTCGACGACAGCATCAGGATGCGTGCCTCGGCCTGCGCCTCCGCCGACAGCGGGAGGTGCACGGCCATCTGGTCACCGTCGAAGTCGGCGTTGAACGCCTCACAGACCAGCGGGTGCAGCTGGATGGCCTTGCCTTCCACCAGCAGCGGCTCGAAGGCCTGAATACCCAGGCGGTGCAGGGTCGGCGCGCGGTTCAGCAGCACGGGGTGCTCGGCGATGACCTCTTCGAGGACGTCCCACACCTGGGCGCGCTGCCGCTCGACCATCCGCTTGGCGGACTTGATGTTCTGCGCGTGGTTCAGGTCGACCAGGCGCTTCATCACGAACGGCTTGAACAGCTCGAGGGCCATCAGCTTCGGCAGACCGCACTGGTGCAGCTTCAGCTGGGGACCGACGACGATCACCGAACGGCCGGAGTAGTCGACGCGCTTACCGAGCAGGTTCTGGCGGAACCGGCCCTGCTTGCCCTTGAGCAGATCCGACAGCGACTTCAGCGGACGGTTGCCCGGTCCGGTGACCGGACGGCCGCGGCGGCCGTTGTCGAACAGGGCGTCCACCGACTCCTGCAGCATCCGCTTCTCGTTGTTGACGATGATCTCGGGCGCACCCAGATCGATCAGTCGCTTGAGGCGGTTGTTGCGGTTGATGACGCGGCGGTACAGGTCGTTCAGGTCGGAGGTCGCGAAGCGGCCACCGTCCAGCTGCACCATCGGACGCAGCTCCGGCGGGATCACCGGAACGGCGTCGAGCACCATGCCCATCGGCGAGTTGCCGTTGGTCTGGAACGCGGCGACGACCTTCAGGCGCTTGAGGGCGCGAAGCTTCTTCTGCCCCTTGCCCGTCCGGATGGTCTCGCGCAGGTTCTCGGCCTCGGCCGCGATGTCGAAGTTCTCCATCAGCTTCTGGATGGCCTCGGCACCCATCGCACCGGTGAAGTACTCGCCGTAGCGGTCCTGCAGCTCGCGGTAGAGCACCTCGTCCACGATCAGCTGCTTGGGAGCCAGCTTGGTGAAGGTGCTCCAGATCTCGTCGAGCCGGTCCAGCTCGCGCTGGGCCCGGTCGCGGAGCTGCCGCATCTCGCGCTCGCCGCCGTCCTTGACCTTGCGGCGGACGTCGGACTTGGCGCCCTCGGCCTCGAGCTCGGCGATGTCGGCCTCGAGCTTCTGGGCGCGGGCCTCCAGGTCGGCGTCGCGCTGGTCGGCGACGGCCTTCTTCTCGACCTCCATCTCCGCCTCGAGCGTGGACAGCTCGTTGTGGCGCAGATCGTCGTCGACGGCGGTGATCACGTAGGCGGCGAAGTAGATGATCTTCTCGAGATCCTTCGGCGCCAGGTCCAGCAGGTAGCCCAGGCGCGAGGGGACGCCCTTGAAGTACCAGATGTGGGTGACCGGAGCGGCCAGCTCGATGTGGCCCATCCGCTCACGGCGCACCTTGGCGCGAGTCACCTCGACGCCACAGCGCTCACAGATGATGCCCTTGAAGCGCACGCGCTTGTACTTGCCGCAGTAGCACTCCCAGTCCCGGGTGGGACCGAAGATCTTCTCGCAGAACAAGCCGTCCTTCTCCGGCTTGAGCGTGCGATAGTTGATGGTCTCCGGCTTCTTCACCTCGCCATAGGACCACTGGCGGATGTCTTCGGCGGTAGCCAAGCCGATCCGGAGTTCATCGAAGAAGTTGACGTCTAGCACGTAACTTCCTTTCCCCTGTTCGGGTTGAGTATCGAGCAAAATTCGCTATTTCTTCCGCGTTCCGGAGAACACTGCCCCCGAGGGCAATGCGCCCTCGGGGACCGAATCGGCTCACTGCGCCAGGTCATCGACCGTTGCAGCCTCGTTGCGGGACAGGTTGATTCCCAGGTTCGCCGCGGCGCGCTCCAGGTCCTCGTCCTCGCCTTCGCGTAGTTCGATCGCCGCGCCGTCGGAGGACAGCACCTCGACATTGAGGCAGAGCGACTGGAGTTCCTTGAGAAGCACCTTGAAGGATTCGGGAATGCCCGGCTCCGGGATGTTCTCGCCCTTGACGATCGCCTCGTACACCTTCACGCGGCCCACCACGTCGTCGGACTTGATAGTGAGCAGTTCCTGCAGGGTGTAGGCGGCGCCGTAGGCCTGCATGGCCCAGCACTCCATCTCACCGAAACGCTGACCACCGAACTGCGCCTTACCACCCAGCGGCTGCTGCGTGATCATCGAGTACGGACCCGTCGACCGCGCGTGAATCTTGTCGTCCACCAAGTGATGCAACTTCAAGATGTACATGTAGCCCACCGCCACCGGATACGGGAACGGCTCACCCGAACGACCGTCGAATAGCGTCGCCTTGCCGTCGGCCCCGACCATGGCCTCACCGTCACGGTTGGGCAGGGTGGACTCGAGCAGACCGGTGAGCTCGTCCTCCTGGGCGCCGTCGAACACCGGGGTGGCGATGTTGGTGTCGGGCTCCTGGTCCCACATCTCCTCCGGCAGGTTCTTCGCCCACTCCGGATTGCCGTCGACCTTCCAGCCCGCCTTGGCAACCCAGCCGAGGTGGGTTTCCAGGATCTGGCCGATGTTCATACGACGCGGCACACCGTGGGTGTTCAGGATGATGTCGACCGGGGTGCCGTCGGGCATGAACGGCATGTCCTCCTTGGGGAGGATCTTGCCGATGACGCCCTTGTTGCCGTGACGGCCGGCGAGCTTGTCGCCGTCCTGGATCTTGCGCTTCTGGGCGACGTACACGCGGACCAACTCGTTGACGCCCGGGGGCAGGTCGTCGTCGTCCTCGCGGGAGAACACCCGGATACCGATCACCTTGCCGGATTCGCCGTGCGGCACCTTCAACGAGGTATCGCGCACCTCGCGCGCCTTCTCACCGAAGATCGCGCGCAGCAGGCGCTCCTCGGGGGTCAGCTCGGTCTCACCCTTCGGGGTGACCTTGCCGACCAGGATGTCACCGTCGCGAACCTCGGCACCGATGCGGACAATGCCCCGCTCGTCGAGGTCGGCGAGGACCTCGTCGGAGACGTTGGGGATGTCGCGGGTGATCTCCTCGGCGCCCAGCTTGGTGTCGCGGGCGTCGATCTCGTGCTCCTCGATGTGAATCGAGGTGAGGACGTCCTCTTCCACCAGACGCTGGGACAGGATGATCGCGTCTTCGTAGTTGTGGCCCTCCCACGGCATGATCGCCACCAGAAGGTTCTTGCCGAGCGCCATCTCACCGTTCTCGGTGGACGGACCATCGGCCAGAACCTGGCCCTGTTCCACCCGCTGGCCCTCGTCCACGATCGGACGCTGGTTGGCGCAGGTGCCCTGGTTGGAGCGCGAGAACTTCCGCATGCGGTAGCTGCGGCGAGTGCCGTCGTCGTGCATGACGGTGATGTAGTCAGCCGAAACCTCTTCGACCACACCGGCTTTCTCGTTCACGACCATGTCGCCCGCGTCGACCGCGGCGCGCAGCTCCATACCGGTACCGACCAGCGGCGACTCGGCGCGGATCAGCGGCACGGCCTGCTTCTGCATGTTCGCGCCCATCAGGGCACGGTTGGCGTCATCGTGCTCGAGGAACGGGATCATGGCCGTCGCGGCCGACACCATCTGGCGCGGCGAGACGTCCATGTAGTCGACCTCGTTCGGGAAGACGTACTCCATCTCCTCGTTGCCGCGGCGAGCCAGCACGCGCTCGTCGAGGAAGTTGCCCTCGGCGTCGACGGCGGAGTTCGCCTGGGCACGGACGTGGCGGTCTTCCTCGTCGGCGGTCAGGTAGACGACGTCGTCGGTCACCTTGCCGTCGGCCACCTTGCGGTACGGCGTCTCGATGAAGCCGAACGGGTTGACCCGCGCGTACACCGACAGGGTGCCGATCAGGCCGATGTTCGGGCCTTCCGGCGTCTCGATCGGGCACATGCGGCCGTAGTGCGACGGGTGCACGTCGCGCACCTCGAGGCCGGCGCGCTCACGGGACAGACCACCCGGGCCCAGCGCCGACAGGCGGCGCTTGTGGGTCAGGCCCGACAGCGGGTTGTTCTGGTCCAGGAACTGCGACAGCTGCGAGGTGCCGAAGAACTCCTTGATCGCGGCCACGACGGGACGGATGTTGATCAGGGTCTGCGGCGTGATGGCCTCGACGTCCTGCGTGGTCATGCGCTCACGCACGACGCGCTCCATGCGGGACAGGCCGACCCGGATCTGGTTCTGGATCAGCTCGCCGACGGTACGCAGGCGACGGTTGCCGAAGTGGTCGATGTCGTCCACCTCGACCCCGACCTCGACGCCGCCCGGAGCGGTCATCTCGCGGTCGCCCTGGTGCAGGCGCACCAGGTACTCGATGGTCGCGACGATGTCCTCGCGGGTGAGCACCGAGCCAGTGATCGGCTCGCCGGCGTTCAGGCCCAGCTTCTTGTTGACCTTGTAGCGGCCGACGCGAGCCAGGTCGTAGCGCTTCTCCTTGAAGAACAGGTTCTCCAGCAGGGTCTGCGCGGACTCCTTGGTCGGCGGCTCGCCCGGACGCAGCTTGCGGTAGATGTCGAGCAGCGCCTCGTCCTGGCCGGCGGTGTTGTCCTTCTCCAGGGTGGACATCATGATCTCGGAGAAGCCGAAGCGCTCGGCGATCTCCTCGGTCGTCATGCCCAGCGCCTTCAGCAGCACGGTGACCGGCTGGCGGCGCTTGCGGTCGATGCGCACGCCGACGGTGTCGCGCTTGTCGACGTCGAACTCCAGCCACGCGCCCCGGCTCGGGATCACGCGGACGCTGTGCAGCAGCTTCTCCGTGGCCTTGTCGATGGACTCGTCGAAGTACACACCGGGCGAGCGAACCAGCTGCGAGACCACGACACGCTCGGTGCCGTTGATGATGAACGTGCCCTTGTCGGTCATCATCGGGAAATCGCCCATGAAGACCGTCTGAGACTTGATCTCACCGGTGTTGTTGTTGATGAACTCCGCGGTGACGAACAACGGCGCCGCGTAGGTCATGTCCTTGTCCTTGCACTCCTCGATGGAGGCCTTGACCTCTTCGAAGCGTGGATCGGAGAAGGACAGGGACATCGATCCCGAGAAGTCCTCGATCGGCGAGAGTTCCTCGAGCACTTCCTCGAGCCCGCCGAACGGATTGACGTCGCCACGGGCGATCGCCTTCTCCCGCCAATCCGGCGAACCGATCAGCCAGGCGAACGAATCGGTCTGTAGATCGAGAAGACCCGGAACCTCGAGAGGCTCACGGATCTTCGCGAAAGACACCCGCTTCGGGGCTCCGGGGATACCGGCCTTGGTCTGGGTGGAGACTGCCAAGATGCGTCCTTCCAGCACCTCACGCGCGTCCGTGTGGTGTCAGTACGTACGTGACACCACACGACCGTCGCTTGTCTGCTACGAATTCCGCTGGTTACGACCCGAACGAAACCCGAACAGCAAAGAACGGAAGTAACACCTCGACGGTGGAACTTTCGTGATGCGATCAAGGTAAGGACAGGAGGCAGCCAGCGCAAACTCCAAACCTACACCCATACAGAGAGGGTGTCAAAGTACCATCCGAACCGTGTTCCGGACGGCTGGCGCGCCGAGGGCCCCTTCACGCTGGCTGCGTTCGAGCCTTCGGCGGCGAATCCACCCGGGCCCCAGGCCCTGTGACAGCTGCCGCTGTTGTGAATAGCGTGACGGGTCGGACGAAACTCGTCAAGTGTAGGAGGGGGCAAATCCCCTGTTGATTCCGTTGTACCCGCAACCGTGACTTCGGCGAAGTACGTGCTGAGCTGGGAAGTTTGCCAACAGCTTGCTCAGCGGTCCGCTATTTCACTCGCCAGCCAGTGGCCGTCGGTCTTCTCCATGCGCAGCACGATCGGACCCGACGCGCTCTCCTGCGGAACATTGTTCTTCGTCGCGCTCACCGTGAGGTTCACCAGCAACTCCGCGCGATCATCGGTGAGCAAAGTCACACCGATGGGGTCCGCGGTGGCTTGCGCGGTCGACTGCGCTTGCTGGACGGCCGAGATCGTGGTGTCGGCGAACTTGTCGAAATCGGCCAGCATCTTTCCGGTGACGACGGCGTGCACGGCGTCCTTGTATCCGCCGATGGTCTTGACGTCGTAGGAGTAGACCGTCTTCAGCGCGTGGTCGGCCGCGGCGGTGACCTCCTGCGTCGCCCGCGTGTCGACATAGGCGTCGTTGCCGTCGGCCACGCCGGGCCGGAAGACGGCTACCGCGGCGAACGCGCTGAGCAGAACGGCCGCTACCAGCAGGGCGACCGCCAGACCCCAGGAGGAGCGCAGCGCCTTCGAGAACACGGCCCGAGCACCCCTCGTCATCCCGGCATGCTTTTGGCCGGGATCTACCGATGGATTCCGGCCAAAAACACGCCGGAATGACGAGGGGACGTTGGCAGACGGGCGGCGGTCACCGCGCGCAGACCGGTCCGAGGACACCTTGCGGTCCGCGTGACCCTCACCCTGTGACCGCGTGGTTCGACCGATCGGTCGACGGGCCGGACGTTGCGCGGACTCGGTGGTCCGGTCGGACGGGCGCAGGCGGTTCGAGACCTTGTTGACGGGTCGGCGCGAGTTCATGACGTCTACCTCCAACGAACCCGGCTGCCCGGGGTGGGGGGGCGGCGCGGGCGCCGGGCGCGGCGCGGGGGCGCCGCCGGGAACGGGCGCGGGAGCGGGAGCGGCACCGCCGGGCTGCCCGGGGGCGCCGGCCAGATCGGGGGCGTTCAGCGGGACCATCTGCCCCAGCGAGTTCGCCTGCTCGGTCTTCCACAGGTCGCCGGCCTTGGCCATGTCCAGCGTCCAGGTCGCGCGGAACGACTGCACCGGCACGTTGGGTGCGGTCTGAGTCAGCTGCAGCACCACGAGGGCGGAGGCCTTGTCGCGCTCGCTGTCCAGGGAATTCAGTGAGGCGCCCAGCACCTTGGCGTCGATCTTGGTCTTGGAGTTCTCCGCGGCCTGCTTGATGCGGTCGCGGTTCTGATCGAGCTGCGCGAGCATGTCACCGGTCATCGAGGACTTCATCAGGTCGATCGAACCGTCGATGTTGTCGGGGTTCATCGACGACAGGTTGATCGCCGCCTGCCGCGCCGCGTCCAGCGCGGTGTCGCGGGCGTCGGCACGCGGGCCGTCGGTGAACCAGGCCGCGCGCACCCAGCCGACACCGAACCAGGCGGCCGCGACCACCGCCACGACCAGCCACACCGCAGCTATCGCGGTGATCACCGTGCGCAGCGTCGTGGACGACGCGGAATCGGCCGTTCGCTCCGCGGGCGGCGACGGTTGGTCGGTCGAATCAGAACTCACAGCGACACCCTAGCGTCGTAATCGTGATCACCTCTTCGGGGTCACCCCGATGAGTGGAGCCAGCTGAGCGGCGACCGGATTCAGGTTCAGCTTGTCCGGGTCGGTCTTCGGCGTCGAATCCCACGGCTGCGGGACGCTCGGATCCGCCAGATCCGCCCGCTCGCCGCCGCGCACCGCGCTCGGATTACCGAAGGGCACAGTGCATTTCGCGTCGGTGTTGAACGGGAAATCGTCGCGCGTGTCGTCGAAGTTCGGATTCTCCGCCTTCATCTGCTCGAGGATTCGCTTGGTGCCCTCGTAGCCGACGGTGCAGGCCGGCGGGTTGTTGGTCTCGAGCACCAGGCCGAAGTGGCTGGTGTTGTCGCCGGGCGCGGTCGCCGAGCCACCGATCGACAGCAGCGGCAGCATCTGCACCAGCGGTTTCAGCGCGTAATACTTCGGCGAGATGGCCAGCAGCAGCGACCGCAGGTTGGTCAGGTCGGTGGTCAGCGCGCCGCCGCTCTCGTCCAGCAGACCCCCGATCGCGTTGCCCGCGTCGGCGCCCGTGCCGATCAGCCTGCGGATGTCGGGATCGTTGGCGCGCAGCTGCACGGCCAGCTTGTCCAGGCCGTCGCTGAAGCGGCGGATCGACGGCGACTGCTCGGCCTGGGTGCCGAGCACGATCTGCGCGTCCCGGATCAGATCGACCGTCTGCGGCAGCGCCTCGACACCGGTCTGGCTGAACTTGTTCAGCGAGTCGACCAGCACGCGCAGGTTGTCGCCCTGCCCGTCGAGGGCCTTGCCCAGCTCGGTGATCGTGGTGGACACGGCCTGCAGATCGGTGGTGCTCGCGAAACCGTTGACGCTGCCCAGCAACTCCTCGACCCGGATCGGGACCTCGGCCCCGTCGATCACCGAGCCGTCCTTCAGATATGGACCGCCGGAGCTGCTCGGCACCAGATCCAGGTACTGCTCGCCGATCGCGGAACGGTTCGCCACGACGGCCTTCGCCGTCTGCGGCACCTTCGGCTTGCCCGAATCCATCTCCAGGGAGATGACCACGCCGTCGGGCGTGATGTCGAGGGAGTCGACCCGGCCGACCGGCACGCCGCGGTAGGTGACCTCGGCCCCCTTGGACAGGTTGCCGGTCTCCTTCGCCGTCACCCGCACCTGGTACTGGCCGAAGCCCAGCATGTGATCGAACTTGATGTACTTGCCGCCGACGAACACGACGCCGAGCACCGCGATCACGACGAAGCCGATCAGCTGGTAACGCACCAACTTACTCATCGCGGCTGCACTCCCAACTGCTCCAGGATCGAGCCGATCGGATCACCCGGCCCGGTGGCCGGGGCGACTACGGTCGGCGGCAGCGGCAGCAGCGACACCGTCGGCCAGCCCGGACGCGGGCCGTTGCCGTTGTAGTACGGATTGCTCGGATTCACCGGCACCGGCGGCCCGTACCGCGGCGGAACATATACCGGATCCGGTTTGCCCACACCGAGATTCGACAGCGTGGTGCCGATCTGTAGATCCACCGACAGCCAGGTGTTGACCGAGCCGCCGATCGCGGACTTGATCGCCTCGTCCGGGAAGGGGTAGGTCGGGATGAGCGGGAACGCGGTCACCAGGTCGGGCGCCGAGCGGCCCAGCTCCTGCAGCGTCGGCCGCAGCGCCTGCAGGTCGCGGATCAGGTTCTCCTTGGACCGGTCGAGCACATCGAACCCGGCCTGGCCCACACGATCCAACTGCTGCAGCAACCCGATCAGCTGCGGTCGCTGCTCGTCGAGCACCTTGATGCCGGCGGGCAGTTCGTCGAGGATCTTGCCGATCTGCTCGGTCTGCTGGCCGACCCGCGAGGAGAGCGTGCCGAGGCCGTCGAGCGCGTGCTGGATGTCGCCGACCTGGTCGTTCAGCCCGTCGATCAGGATGTTGGCCTGGTCCAGCAGCGAGCGCACCTTGTCCTCGCGCCCGGCGAACGTCTTGTTCAGCTCCGACACGATCGGCTGCAGCTGCGCCACCCCGCCGCCGTTGAGCAGCAGCGACAGCGCGCCCAGCACCTGCTCCACCTCGGTGGCGTGCCGGGTGCGGTCGGTGGGGATGACGGCGCCGTCGGCCAGGGCGCCGGTGGCCGGTTCCTGTTTCGGCACAGACAGTTCCACGAATTTCTCGCCCAGCAGGTTCGACTGCTTCACCTCGGCGTACGCGTTGGCGGGCAGCTTCACCGACGAGTTGACCAGCGTGCGGACGTTCGCGGTCCAGCCGTCGGGGGCCATGTCGATCTTCTCGACCCGGCCCACGGCCACACCGTCCACCTTCACCGCCGACTGCGGCACCAGATCGAGCACGTCGTCGAATCGGACGTCAATGTGCATCGGGTGCTCACCGACGTCGGCGCCGCCGGGCAGCGGCACGCTGTAGATGCCGTCGGAGGCGCAGGAGGTGACCAGCGCCGCGGACAAGCCCACTATGGCAGCAGCCGCGAAACCCCTTGCCGTGCTGCGGCTTCGTGGTGCGGCCACCGCTGATTCGTCATTCCGGCGCGCTTTTGGCGGTAATCTATCGCTGGATCCCGCCCAAACGCGTGCCGGGATGACGGGGAGGCCGAAGGCGTCGATCATCGCGTCCCACCTT
>NZ_JARWOP010000304.1 GCF_029868745.1 Nocardia wallacei
AAAAACAACCCCCCCCCCCGCGCGGGGCGGCGGCGGCCACTTCGGCGTATCAGCCGCGTCGCATCGGCACGTGCGGAATGCCGTCCTCGATGTACTCCTCGCCGTCGGGCTTGAACCCGTGCTTGGTGTACATGTCGACCAGGTAGGTCTGCGCGTTCAAACGCACGGTGGCCGAACCGGTTTCGGCCAGCGCGGCCTGCAGCAACCGGGTCGTGTAGCCGTGTCCGCGAGCCGGCGGAGTGGTGCACAGCCGGCCGATCCGGAACGATTTCACGCCGTCCTTGTGCTCCTCGAGCAACCGCAGGGTGCTGATGATCTCACCCTCGTCGTCGAGCCAGAGGTGCCGCGTCTCCGGCAGCAGGTCGAGACCGTCCAGCTCCGGGTACGCGCACTTCTGCTCGACCACGAAGACCGCGACGCGAAGCTGCAACAGCTTGTAGAGGGTCGCGGTGTCGAGATCCGCGGCCCACGACCGTTTGAGAGCAACCGTTGACATCATCGCGTCTTGCTATCACATAGATCAGTTCTGCGCGACCCCAGCAGGCGTCGGCGTGTTGCCGCCGACCGGCTCGGGCCGTTCGAGGTGCAGCGCCTTGGTCGACCAGTCCCACACCTCGCGGTACAGGCCCTGGTTCTCCGACAGCTTGATACCCAGCGAAGGAACCATCTCCTTCAGCTTCGGTGTCCACTGCTGGTACTCGCCGGGGAAACACCGCTGCAGCACGTCCAGCATGGCGCTGACGCAGGTGGACGCGCCCGGTGACGCCCCGAGGAGCCCGGCGACCGACCCGTCGGCCGCGGCGATCACGGCGGTGCCCAGCTCGAGCACGCCGCCGATGCCCTTGCGGCGAATGATCTGCACGCGCTGCCCGGCGGTGATCAGCTCCCAGTCGTGGCCGTCGGCGCGCGGGATGAACTCCTCCATGGTGTTCACCTTGCCCGCCGGAGACTTGAGCAGCTCGCTGACCAGGTACTTGACCAGGCCCAGCTCGGTGACACCGACGCCGAGCATGGGCGTGACATTGCCCGCGCGCACCGACTTGAACAGGTCGGTGAGCTTGCCGTCCTTGAGGAACTTCGGCGTCCAGCCGGCGTAGGGCCCGAACAGCAGCCCGGCGTTGCCGCGGATGACGCGAGTATCCAAGTGCGGCACCGACATCGGCGGCGCGCCCACCGCGGCCTTGCCGTACACCTTGGCATTGTGCTGGTCGATCAGCGCGGGGTTGGTGCAGCGCAGGAACTGGCCGCTGACGGGGAACCCGGCGAAGCCCTTGATCTCCGAGATGCCCGACTTCTGCAGCAGCGGCAGCGCGTACCCGCCCGCGCCGACGAAGACGAATTTCGCGTTCACCGTGCGGTTTCCGCCGGTGCGAGTGTTGCGGACCCGGACGTTCCAGCTGCCGTCGGACTGCTTGTCCAGATTGCGCACCTGGCTGCCGAACGCGATCTCGACGCCGCTCCCGCCGAGGTACGCCAGCAGCTGCTTGGTCAGCGAACCGAAGTCGATGTCGGTGCCGCGGTCGCTCCAGTTCAGCGCGATCGGGTCGGAGTAATCGCGGCCCTTGGCCATCAGCGGCAGCCGCCGCGCGAACTCGTCGGGCGTATCGATGTACTCCATGCCCTCGAACAGCGGGTGCCGTGCCAACGCCTCGTACCGCTTGCGCAGGTAGTCGACGTTGTCGGCGCCGTGCACGAAGCTGACGTGCGCGATCGGGTTGATGAACTCCGACGGTTCACCCAGCACGCCGGTCTCCACCGCGTGCGCCCAGAACTGCCGCGACACCTGGAACCGCTCGTTGATGTCCACGGCCTTGGACACGTCGACCGAACCGTCGGGCAGCTGCGGGCTGTAGTTCAGCTCGCACAGCGCCGAGTGGCCGGTGCCCGCGTTGTTCCACGGGTCACTGCTCTCCGGTGCGGCGGCATCCGTCCGCTCGAACATGGTGATCGACCAATCGGGCTGCAACTGACGTAGCAGCGCCCCGAGGGTGGCACTCATGATGCCGGCACCGATGAGGACTACATCGGTCTTTTCAGTCATCGCAGCGTTCGGCACGGGTAGATCGACTTCCTTGTCCTGCCAGCGGGTCAGCAACTTCAGCGGGAAGGTTACCCGCCGTTCACTTCAACCTGATTCTGCCCCTCACCATGCCCGTTCCAGAATACGTCGACACGGGATGTGACGGACTTCCCTCTGTCCGCCCTCGATGAGCGGGTCGAATATCGTGGAGCTGTGACGAACGAAACGCCCCTGGCAGCCACCCGTGCCGAGGCCTGGCAACCCGATGTGCTGGGCGAGGAATACGAGCAACTGACCATTCCGCTGGGCGCCGACCCGGACGGCGAGGGCACCGTCGAGGCCACGCTGGTGCGCTATGCCGCCGGCGCCCGCGACACCGCCACCGGGACCGTGCTGTACGTGCACGGCTTCACCGACTACTTCTTCCAGAAGCACCTTGCCGAGCACATGGCCGCGCAGGGCTACCGCTTCTACGCGCTGGATCTGCGCAAGTGCGGCCGGTCGCGGCGGCCGGGGCAGACCGCGCACTACGTCAGCGACCTGTCGTTCTACGACGCCGAGCTGAACGAGGCGCTGCGCATCGTGCGCGCCGAGACGGGGCTGCCGGTACTGCTGATGGCGCACTCCACCGGCGGCCTGGTGCTGCCGCTGTGGCTGGACCGGCTCGAGCACTCGAAAGGCGTTGCCGCGCAGGGCGTCACCGGTCTGGTGCTGAACAGCCCGTGGTTCGATCTGCAAGGCCCGGCGTACTACCGGACGATCGGCACGGCGGTGATCAAGGGCCTCGGCCGGGTGCGGGCCATGGCGCGGATGCCCGGCGCCGAACTGAGCACCTACGGCGACAGCCTGCACCACAGCGTGTCCGGCGAGTGGGATTACGACCTGGACTGGAAGCCGCTGACCGGCTTTCCCGTGCACTTCGGCTGGCTGCGCGCGATCCGGCAGGGGCACGCGCGGCTGCAGCGCGGGCTCGACGTCGGAGTGCCGGCGCTGGTGCTGCGGTCCAAGGTGACGAAGTTCATGCGCGAGTACGGCCCGGCGGCCGATGTCGCCGACACCGTCCTCGACGTGCGCCAGATCCAGCGCTGGTCCGGCTGCCTGGGCGTACGGACGAATGTGGTGCCGATCGAGGGCGCACGCCACGACGTGTTCCTGTCCTCGGAGTCGGTGCGGGCGACCGCGTTCGAGGAGCTGGACTCCTGGCTGACGTGGCTGGCCGAGTTCACCGCGAAGGGCGACTGAGCCTCACCACAGGCCGCTGCGCAGCACGATCTCCGTCGCCAGTTCCTGATCGGCCTCGGTGGCGACGTGCGCGACGTCCACCTGGGTGACGCGGAACTCGCCGAAGACGAAGCGACCGCTGGCATCGGCGGCCGAGCGCGGCAGGTCCTTGGTGGCGATCACCGTGGTCGGCAGCTCCACGGCCGGGCAGGCGGCATCCGCGGCGCCCCCGGCGGCCGGTACGGCGGGATGCGCTCGACCGGCGGCGACCAGCCCGATGAAGCGGCCGAAGCCACGGGCGCTCAGTTGCCACGCGAGGTCGGCGCCCGCCCCGGCGCCGACCAGGTTGGTCCACGGCACCCCTAAATCGTCGAGGATGGCGTAGACCCCGGTCTGGTCCAGGTCGTCGAGCGATTCCACCGCAATCGTGCGCAGGTCGGAGGTGTGCAGGCGGGTGCACACCCGGTCGTAGACATCGACCGGGTCACCCGCGTCGGGCAGCAGCAGTACGGTGTGCCGTGATTGCGGTCCACCGACTCGCACGGTCCACGCGCGGTCCCCGACCGCGATCCGCCGAGTTTCCATGCCGACTCACGCTACACGTCGTCGCGGCTCCCGACCGCGTGTTGCTGACCACCCTTCGGCCCGTCGACCGTGCCCGCTGGTCGACGCGCCGTGCGGGCGGCGGCGCGCTGTGGCGTTCGGTTCAGCTGCTGACAGTGAGGGTCGGCAGGCCGGCCGGCGCGCCGGTGGTGAGCAGGCGTTCGAGGTGATCGAGGTCGAGGTGTTTCTCGATCAGGTCGGCCAGTAGGTCCAGTTGCGACATGCGCACGTCGGCCACCGAGACATCCTGTGCGACAACGAAATCGGCTCGTCCGGCGCGGGCGGCGACCGTGCGCAGCCAGGCGCGGCGGAACTCGTCGGATTCGAGCAGGCCGTGCAGATGGGTGCCCCAGACCGCCCCGCGCGCGCTGCCCTCGGGGCTGCCGTCGGCGAGTTCCAGCCACGCGGGATCGCCGGTGTGGCGGACCCGGCCATGGTGAATCTCATAGCCCTGCACCGGGATCCGGCCCGGTGCGGACGCGTGACCGGTGGTGCGGCTCAACACCTTCGGGTCGGCGAATTCGATCTCGAGGTCCAGCAGGCCGAGGCCTGACACCTCGCCCGCCCCGGATTCCACGTCGTCGAGGATGCGGCGGCCGAGCATCTGGTAGCCGCCGCAGATGCCCAGGATCGGGCCGCCCGATCGCGCGCGTGCCGCGAGCGCGTCGGCGATTCCGGTGCGGCGCAACCATTTCAGGTCGCTCACCGTGGATTTGCTGCCGGGCAGCACCACCAGGTCGGCGTCGGCCAGGCGGGCGGGATCGCCGACCCAGCGCACCGCGACACCCGGCTCGCACGCCAGGGCCTCGATGTCGGTGGAGTTGGAGATGCGCGGGAAACGGATCGCGGCGACGGTGAGCCAGTCGTCCCCGATCGGCGGATTCGACCTCCCGACCGGGGCGTCGGCGACGGTACCGAGCGAGTCCTCGGCGTCGATCCAGAGTTCTTCGGCGTAGGGCAGTACGCCGAGGGTGGGACGGCCGGTGAGCGCGGCCAGCTGGTCGATGCCCGGACGCAGCAGGTCGACATCGCCGCGGAACTTGTTCACGATGAAGCCCGAGATCAATTGCTGGTCTTCGGGTTCCAGGATCGCGACGGTGCCGAACAGATGCGCCAGCACGCCCCCGCGGTCGATGTCGCCCACCAGGAGCACCGGCAGGTTCGCCGCCCGCGCCAGCCCCATATTGGCCAGATCGGTTGCGCGCAGGTTGATCTCGGCGGGCGAACCGGCGCCTTCGCAGATCACCACGTCGAATTCGGCACGCAGCGAAGCCAATTCGTCGCCCACGATACCGCCGAGGCGCTGCCGGTGCCGGAAGTAGTCCGCGGCGCCCACGGTATCGACCGCCTTACCCCGCACGACCAGTTGCGACCGCCGATCGCTGCCCGGCTTCAACAGCACCGGATTGAACCGCACGCTGGGCTCCAGCCCGCACGCTCGCGCCTGTAGCGCCTGCGCCCGGCCGATTTCCCCGCCGTCCAGGGTCACCACCGAGTTGTTCGACATGTTCTGCGCCTTGAACGGCGCCACGCGAACGCCCCGCCGCGCCAGCATTCGGCAGATCCCCGCCACCACAACGCTTTTCCCGGCGTCCGAGGTGGTGCCCGCGATCAGCAGCGCCCCGTTCACCGTCACGGAAGGGTGAGTATCTCGGCGCCTTCGTCCGTCACCACCAGGGTGTGCTCGAACTGGGCGGTCCACTTGCGGTCCTTGGTGACCACGGTCCAGCCGTCGTTCCAGATCTCGTAGTCGATGCCGCCGAGGTTGATCATCGGCTCGATGGTGAAGGTCATGCCGGGCTCGATGACCGATTCGATGGCCGGCTGGTCGTAGTGCAGGATGACCAGGCCGCTGTGGAAGGTGGGGCCGACGCCGTGGCCGGTGAAGTCGCGCACCACGCCGTAGCCGAAGCGGTTGGCGTAGGACTCGATGACCCGGCCGATCACGTTCAGCGCCCGGCCCGGCCGCACGGCCTTGATGGCCCGCATGGTGGCCTCGCGGGTGCGTTCGACCAGCAGCCGTGCCTCCTCGTCCACGTCGCCGGCAAGGAAGGTGGCGTTGGTGTCGCCGTGCACGCCGTCGATGTAGGCCGTGACGTCGATGTTGACGATGTCGCCGTCCTCGATCACGGTCGAATCCGGGATGCCGTGGCAGATCACCTCGTTCAGGGAGGTGCAGCACGATTTGGGGAAGCCCTTGTAGCCCAGGGTCGAGGGGTAGGCGCCGTGGTCGCACAGGTATTCGTGCACGATGCGGTCCAGTTCGTCGGTGGTGACGCCCGGCGCGACCGCCTTACCGGACTCCTCCAGCGCCTGCGCGGCCAGCTTCCCGGCCAGTCGCATCTTCTCGATCGTCTCCGGTGTCTGCACCCAGGGCTCGCGGCCCTCGTTGACGGACTTCTTCCACGCGTATTCCGGGCGCTCGATCGAGCGCGGGACCTCACGGATCGGCGACTGGGTTCCGGGGACGAGTGGCTGGCGAGTACGGACAGACATGCTGTCCAGAGTATCCGTCCCGGCCGCGGATGTCGGGGCCGCTAGCCTTCCGGGTACCGGTTCGGGACGGACGGAACGGGCGACGAGACGGCAGTGGGGTTGATGGTTGTGAGACGGATCCGCTGGTCCGGTCCGCTGCCCGCGGCCGCGCGGGCCGAGGGACGCGCCCGGCGGGCCGTCGGCGTCGCGGCCGGGGTCGGCACCGTGGCGTGGGTGGTCACCCATCGGTCCACCATCGCCGAGCAGGCCGATCTGGTGAGTTCGTGGTGGACGCCGACGGTGGTGGCGCTGCTGACCATGTCCGGGACCGCCGTGGTCGTCGCGGCCGTAGTGCTGCGCGGGCGCGCGACCGGAATCGCCGCGGCGGCGATGGCCGTGGCCGTGACGGCGAGTATCGCGGCGCTGTTTCCGGCGGGCCGGTACGGCTGCTTCGGCCCGACCGGGACCTGGCTACCCCCGCTGGTCGCCACGGCGGCGGTGGCGGGAGTGCTTGCCTGGCCGCGTGGTTGGCCGGTCAACCTGGCCGTATCCGGCATGGTCGCGGTCGCCGCCGATTTCTACGTGTCGGGCGGCCAGAGCATTCACAGCGTGGCCGAGAGCCTGACGCGAACCTGGGTGATGCAGAGTTTCTTCGCCTGTGTGGCGGCGGGAATCGTACGGGCGGCGGCACAGCTGGACGCGGCGACGACGGCCGCGGTGCGCCGGGCCGCGGTCGCGGCGGCCGCCGAGGCGACCGACCGGGAGCGCTCCCGATTCGCCGGCCTCATCCACGACAACGTGCTGGCCACCCTCCTCGACGCCGCCCGCGGCACCGACCCGGCCGCCCTGCACCGGTCGGCGCACCGGACCCTACGTCAACTCGACGACAGCACCCACCACCTCGACGACGACCAGATCCCCGCACCCACCGCCGCCGAAACCTGGTGCGCCACAATCGCCGAAACCGGACCGGGCATCACCGCCGACACCCGCATCGAGGAACAGGCCCGCGCCCGACCACTACCGCGCGAAGTAGTCACCGCCATAAACGCCGCCCTCGGCGAGGCAGCCCGAAACAGCCTGCGGCACGGGGCAGTTGGGCGAGACAGCTCACAGCACCGCACGACGGGACAGGAGAGCCTGCGGGACAACCTGACCGAGCGAAACAACCTGCAGCACGGCACAACCGGGCAAGTCAGCCCGCCGCACGGAGCAAGCGGACAAGACAGCGCGCGGCACGGGGCGGTTGGGCGGGACTCTGTTCGACGCACGGTGCGCGTCGATATCGATGCACGCGGGGTGACTGTTCGGATCGATGATGATGGGATCGGGTTCGATCCGCGGCGGGTGCCTGCCGACCGGCTCGGTATTCGGCAGAGCATTGTCGAGCGGATGCGGCGGCTTCCGGGTGGGGATGCTGTGGTCGAATCGCATCCCGGCAGCGGGACCACCGTCGTGTTGCGGTGGGCGCGTGCCGAACCGGCCGACGCGCATCCGCCGACGCTGCTCAGCCTGCGCGGGGCGACGGGCATCGCGCTGCTCGTCGCGGTCGAGCTGGCCGTGGTGATGCTGATGGTCGGGTATCTGACCGGTGGCGCCGGGCCGGCCGCCGCGGTCGCGAGTTACGGCTTGGTCGGCGTGGCCGGTGCGGCGGTGCTGATCCCGCGCCGCGATCCGCTGCCGTGGCCGAGCACCGCGTTGATCGTCGCGACCGGTCCGCTCGCCGTGCTGGCGACCCGGGTGGTCGTGCCGGATCACCCGGTGCATCACGGGTCCTGGATCCTCATGGCCTACTCGTATGTCTTGGCGCTGTTGGGGATTCGCGGGCGCGTCGGTGCTGCTTGGGCCGGGCTCGCGGCGGCGACCGTCGCGTTCGCGGCCGCGGGCGCGGGGTGGTCGGCGGCGATCGACGGGTCGGCCGTGACGGCGGGCACGGTCTCGGCCGTCACCGGATTCGCCCTGTACATGCGCCCGACCCTGCGGTCGTTCCACCACGCCCGCGCCGAGGTCGCCCGCAACGCCGGGGCCGAGGCGCGCACCGCCGCGCACGACGGGGAACGCCGCCGTCAGCTCGCCTATCTGGACCGGACCGCCCGGCCCATGCTGGAGCTGCTCGCCGCGGGACGGCCCCTCGATGACGCCGAACAACAGGAGTGTGCGTTGCTCGAGGCGCAACTGCGAGATCGCCTGCGAGCGCCCGGGTTCGCCACCTCTGCCATGGCCCGGGCCGCCCGCCGGGCGCGGCAGCGAGGCGTCACGGTCACCCTGCTCGACGACGGCGGGCTGGCCTCGGCGACCGACGCGGCGCGCGCGCAGGTCCTCGCCACCGCGGTCGCGGCCCTCGAGGAGACGTCCGCGGGCCGCATCACCGTGCGTGCGTTGCCGCCCGGCCGACCGTTGCTCGCCACCATCGTCGTCACCTCCGAACCGCCGCGCCGAATCGAGATCGCACCCGACGGATCCGTCGTTCCCACACCGGAAACCAGCGCCCTCGCCTGATCCTCGCGACCATCGCCCGCATCAAGACGGCCGCACAGTCCCGAACGATAAGTTCCCTTGTGCGCGTGCCGAAGTAACGTTCATGGCCGCTCGAGTTCAGAGCCTGTCGAGGCAGCCAGTCCGGTCTCGGGCGAACTCGTGTCACCGCCCGGACTCGCGCCGAACCGCTACCGCATCACTCGCGCAACTGGGCCTCGAACGCGATGCGGTCGCCGCGATACAGCGCGCGGACGCGCTCGATGGGTCGGCCGTCGGCGTCGACGGTGCGGCGATGCAGCAGGATCATCGGCAGCGCCGTGGTGCACTCCAGCAGAGCGGCCTCGCGCGGAGAGGCGAGCACGGTCTCGATGCGCTCGCGCGCCGCGCCTAACACGACACCGGCGGCGCGGAGGGCCGCGTACAGCGAGGTGGTCGGGTCGTAGGAGGCACGTAGCCCGCCGAACCGCTCCACGGTGAGATACGTACTCTCCACACCGATCTTCTCGCCGTCGGCCAGCAGCACCCGCTCCAGATGCATGACCGTCGCACCCACCGCGACCCCCAGCGCGTCCGCGGACTCGGCGTCGGCGGGCACGTCGTCCCAGCCGACCAGCACTCGCCCCGGCTGCCGCCCCAGACTCAGTGCCGCCTCGGTGTAGGAACGCAACGACAACGGCTGCACCAGCTTCGGCCGCGAGACCACCGTGCCACGACCCTGCCGCCGAATCCGCCCCTCCACCAACAGGTCTCGCAATGCCTGCCGCACGGTCTCGCGCGCTACCTCGAACCGGGCCGCCAGCTCGCGCTCGGACGGGACCGGATCACCCTCGTCGGATTCCCTGATGATGCGCTCGATCTGCGTGCGCACGCGGTACGCCTTGGGTAGCCGGACACCCGAATCCGCACTCTCAGCGGGCATTTCGCCGACCCCGGGTCGATGCGTCACCGCTGCCACGTCGGTTGCGTCCATACCCGACAGACTACCGAAATTGGTCTATACCAAATATTAACCTGCCGTTCGCGCACGAAACACCCACCGGTCTAGACCATTACGGATCATGCTCGGCATGCGATTGGTCATCATCGGCGGCGGCATCCTGGGCACCGCGCACGCCCTGGCCGCCATCGGCCGCGGGCACGAGGTCGTGCAACTCGAGCGCGAGAGTGAGGCCCGCGGCGCCACGGTCCGCAACTTCGGCCTGGTCTGGGTGTCCGGACGCAGCGCGCGCGAACTGGAGATCACGCTGCGGTCGCGCCGGTTGTGGGAGGAGATCGGCGGCAAGGTGCCGGGTGTGGGGTTTCGCCCGTCGGGCTCGGTCACGCTGGTCCGCACCGCGGCCGAACTCGCGGTGGCCGAGGCCGCGGCGGCGGGCCCGACCGCGGCCGAGCGCGGTTTCGAACTGCTCGAGCCGGACCGGGTGCGCGCCCTGAATCCCGCCCTGCGCGGCAAATTCCTTGCCGGACTGCACTGTTCGGCCGATGCCGTGGTGGAGTCGCGCCAAGCGCTGCCCGCGCTGCGGGCCTACCTGGCCGCCACCGGTCGCTACGCCTTCTACGCCGGCGCGGAGGCTCGCGGGGTCACCGGCGATGCCGTCGTCGACGACCGCGGCCGCCGTTTCGCCGCCGACCTGGTACTGGCGTGTCCGGGCGCCGCACACGGCGGGCTCACCCGGGAACTGGTCGGCGACCTCCCCGTCCGCCGGGTGCGGCTGCAGATGATGCAGACCGCGCCCCTGGGCGAGCAGCTGACCACCGCGATCGCCGACGGCGACAGCTTCCGCTACTACCCCGCCTTCGCCGGACCCCAGCTCGCGCGGCTGAATCGCGAAGAGTCACAGGCGTTCACCGCCGCCCGGCATCGGATGCAATTGCTGTGCGTGCAACGCCTGCACGGCGGCCTGACCATCGGCGACACCCACGAGTACGACGAGCCGTTCGCCTTCGACGTCGACGAGGCCCCCTACGAACACCTCACCTCGGTCACCGAGGAACTGCTGGGTCGCAAGCTGCCGCCGGTGGTGCGGCGCTGGGCCGGCATCTACAGCCAGAGCATCGATCCGAACGCCATCGTCACGCGTGCCCGCGCCGCCGAGAACGTCTGGGTTATCACCGGCCCGGGCGGCCGCGGCATGACGCTCGGCCCCGCGCTCGGCGAGGAAACCGCCGACCTCCTGAACCTGTGAAGGGAAAACCATTGTCCGACAGCGATATCGGCCTAACCCTCAGGCGGAACGGTGCCGGGAATCGTCGCGGGCGTGCCGCGCCAGTCGACCACGCGGCACGCCGGGCGGGGCGCCCCGTTGCGCCCGCCGATCGCGGGCGACGTCACGGGCCGAGCACGCCACCGGTCGTACAGCGCTTCGCTCGGATGACGTCACCGGTCGGGCAATGACGTTTGCTGCCAATGCATTCGGGGCGAGTCACTGCTCGGGCAACCGGCGGCGGCCACCGGCCACGTCGATCACGAGATCAGTGTAACCGTCCACCAGTTCTGCCAGGTGGTACCAGTGTTTATGGGTGTTATCGCTGCGCGCGCCCTCGCGGTCGATGACCTGGTTGGCGTCGACCCAGCTCTGCGCCATCCGATCGACCACCGCGCCGAGGCTCTCGGTGTGCAGGGAGGCGCCGTTGCGATGCTGCGGCACTTGCTGATCCACCCAGTCGTTGATGTCGTCCACGAGTTCGCCACGCCGGCAGTCGATCTCCGCGACCATGAGCGGATCACGCACTTGCACACGGCGACTGTGCAGCTCCGCCAGGGCGCGCGCGGTGCGCAGCAGGACCCGGTCCTGGAACCGGCGTCCTTGGAAAGCACACAGCAATTGCGGTGCGGTGGGCAGCACCTCGGCTATCGACAGTGTCATCGCCGCACCCCGAACACACCCGAATGCACTGTTAATCGCACAAACATGATTGATCTCCGGGTTTCGCTATACCGGTCTTCGATCGGTGGTCACATCTAGGCTAGCTGGGATCATGCTCTTACATATGCAAGAACGCAAGATTGCGTCTGCACTGCCCAAGAGCCTGCGACCAGTCCTCCGGAAGGAACATACGAACCGGTCGGGACGACTGTCCCGAGACACCCGTCGCTACAGGCGATCGCGCAGCTTGGCCAGGAGTTCGGCAGCGCCCGAACCGGGTTCGCCGAACTTCACCGTCAGCTTCTGAGGATTGCCTTCCAGTTCGAGAACGGCCTCACCGCGCAGCACGAACTGCTTGCCCGAGCTGTCGGCGTCTATGGACTTGATGCCGATCGCCTTGACGTCCGCGGTGCGGCGATACCAGCTGAAGAAGATGGACGGCCGACGCGGGCCGACACTGTTCTCGCGGTTTCCCGTCCAATTCGGCTCGTTGTAAGCGGCCGTCACGTAGATCAGTCCGGCCGGCACCAGCCACAGCCCGAACCACGCGGTTTCCCGGCCTTCGGACGTGTACCAGACGTGGCTCGCCTCGATCTCGTTCCCGCCCGCCAGCGCGGCGAGCGCGTACACGACATCGGATGGCGCCGTACTGGCATAAGGCCCACCAGATTTCGTGAGGTCGACGAACCGCCGATACTCGTCCCTGTTGAGTCTCACGTCCGCGAACTTACTCCCCCGATGCGCCCGGCGGGCCGGAGACCAGTCGGCGGTGACGAGGACCGCGGGCCTTCAGAAGCGGAAACCGATTACGCCGAACCCTGGCCGCGCGACCGCCTGCCGCATCCAGCCGAGACACTCCATGACGGCATTCATGACCTCGGGCATCAGGAAGGGCAGATGTCCCGATTCGTCGTTCGCCCGCTTGGTGGCTTTCAACTGCTCCAGTGCTTGCGCGATCTGCTCGGAGGTCCATTCGCCGCAGCTCGGGGTGTGCGTATACGGCAAGGGAGTCGGCAGCGCGCCGCCGTAGCCGAACGATTCCACGGACACCGCTGTGATGCCCACTTCCCGCAGGCCTTGATCCACTTCCGACAGCCAGTCACCCCGATGCGGCGTGAAACAGGCGTTGTCCAGGGGCCGGCCCGTGAACGAGCACAGCTGCTCATAGGCGTAGCCGTATCGGAAGGCGTAGTCCTCGTTCGTGCTGAAGGGACCGCCGTGGATTACCGCGCGCAGTGCCTCGTATGCCGTAGGGGCGCCTTGCTCGATCTCGGGGCGGAAGTAGTCGTCTTTGCCGTCCAGCTCGTCCTGAAAGCTGTCGCGGATCACCTCGAGCAACTGATCGTCGCGGGAACCAACCAAAGCACGGGTTGCGACCGGGTCGAGGAGATAGACGTGAAGGGAGGAACTCACGGCACGACCCTAGTGCGGTCGGCCCCGCGGATCATGACCAATTTGGTCGATGATCCGCGCTCTCCGCGATGGTTCGCTAGCACACAAGTGACGGGCCCACACCTGGCTTTCACTCGGTCGCACGGGCCGCACCGCGAGCGAAGGAAGGAATGACAAATGAACCGAGTGACGTGCCATGGCGTTTGAGTGTCGCGGCGGTCCGGCCGATCAATGCACCCCGGCGCGGTGCGTGCTGCGCAAAGGTTCCAGAATTGAGTATCCACGTCCCGAGCGAAGTCGTTCTCTTTCTCAATGCCGCCGGCATTCCGTATCCGGATGTCGATGTGGACCAGGTTCGCGAGCTTAGCCAGGCCGTCCGCGACTTCGCCGCCGATATCCGGGCGACCTACGATGAGGCGACCGGCACTGTCGAAGCCATGGGATCGGCGATGTCCGGAAATTCATACCGGGCAATTGTCGTGGGATGGGCCGACCACAAAGGTAAAATGTCCGAGTTGGATTCGGCATTCGATGTCGGAGCGACAGCTCTCGATATCGCAGCGGATTTCATCGAAGGGGTGCAGATCGCTGTGCTCGTGGAACTCGCGGCTCTCGCCGCGGCTTACACCGCGAGCGTATTCACCCCCTTCGGTGTGGCCACCGGTCCGGGGATCGCCGCCGCAGCGCGCCGAATACTCGAGGGAATGGCGGAAGTATTTGCATGGTATATCGGCACCGAGGTGCTGTTGAAAGCCATCGAACCGCTCGTGGCCAAGTTCGACGAATTCATCCGCAGCGCCCTGCGCCCACCCGCCGCTTCCGTACCGGCATCCGGTTCACCAACGCCTCTGCACATCGACTTCGACGAAATATCGCGGTTCGCCGAGAAATTCGACAAATATGGCGACGACATTTTGTACCACGGTGAGAGGTTCGGTGAGAAGTTGAACAACTTCGACTTCACGACTCCCGGGTTGAACGTACCGCAGGCAGAGTGGCCGAGCCCCTCAGCCGTGCCACCGAACGACGACAGCGCGCAGCCCGATCCGATGACGCGAACGGTTCCCGGCTCGGCGTCGGACCCCGGGCAACCGACTGCCGAACCTTCTCGGAGTGCCCCGGAGCCGGGGCAACCGAACGCCGAAACATCGTCCGAGAACGGCCCGGAGCACCCCTCCGCTCCGACCGCACACGGGCGCGAAGACGGCGGCACCAATACGTCGGGCGGGCCGCCCCTCAGCGCCGATACCGGCCGGTCGGGGCCCGTCCCGCCAGAAGTGCTTCCGCCCGCCGCGCCGGGTCCCGCCCATTCTTCGACAGGTATCTCCTCGGGTGGAAAAGATCCGTCCTACAGACAAACCGGGCACACGGCGAACGGCACACCGGCCGGTTACGACGCGGCTCGAGGCGCGTCGGCTACCGCGCAGAACAGAGGCAGCGGCGAATCCGCCGATCCGGCCGCTTCGGCAAGCGGACTATCGACCCCGGCTACACAGTCCCAGGCGCAGGCAGCATCCACCCCGCAGGGGCAACGTTCCGCCGAGGCCGCGCCTCGTCACGCGCAAAGAGGCGGAGGCCGCGCGGCAGCCGACTCCGGATCGGGCGCGCAGCAGCCGTCCGGTCGCAAGCCGTCGCAGACGCCATGGTCACGCACCGCCGGCAAGGCGGCCCGCGGAGCGGCCACCACGAAACGATCCGGCGAAAAAGCGCCGGCGATTTCGGCGGGCGACACAGGCAACCGCGGCGAGACGTCCGCGACAACGTCACCGATATCCCGAGAACCGCGACAGACAGAGGTGTTCGTACCGAATACCGGAGCCGCGCCCCCCGTCGATTTGGGCAGCGACAAGATAATCGATCACGACCGGGACCTGAACACCGCGGCTGAACCCGTATCGAAGGATGCCGATCCGTCCGCCGTCAGCTCCCGAACCGGGAGCGGATGACCACGACGATGGCGCAGATAAAGCCCGCGCGGCCGCTGACCCACGCGATCCGCGTTCCACCGAATACCTCATCCGGAAGCTGGAGGATGAATTGGGACACCTGATCGCGCGTGTGCGGAGGGTCCTTTTCGACATGGTGTCCACCAGGAGCCCTCACATGGCTGACGGATTACGGCTCCCCGGTGTCCGTGCCCAACAGGCAGCTACCGGCATGAACGACGCGGACCTACATAGGGTGAGCCTGATCCGGGGGTCAGGTGAGTCGACACCGACACCTTCACACGTCGAAATTCCGCCGAGGCCCGCCTATCCGCCGAGGCCGCCCGCTCTGGAAGCCGAACACAACCCTTTTCCTCATGCACGAAGAGACCCCGACGCGAGCCCGCCGACCTCGAATACCTCCTCAACTTCGAGTGCTGACCCGAGCGGCCACCCGTCCGATGGCGACAGCACCCCGGACGATCCGCCTGGAAGTGGCGTCGTGACCGCGCCGTTCTCGGCCAGCCTCCCCCCGCGACAGGATCCTCCGGGCAGCACAGACACGAGCTCAGACCCAGACCCTGCGTCTGAGTTAGTGTTTTTCGAACGGAATGGGCGAGTGTTTTTCGGCCCGGCTCCACAGCATCCTCCGGCTCCTCCAGTGACGTCGGCCCAGACAGCGCCCCCACCGCCTCGTGATACCCCGGAACCGGACCCGGGTGGTGGATCCGGCCCGAACCCAGGCCCCGACGCGACCTCCAGTTCCGACTCCGCCCCGAACTCGGAAGCGGTCTCCGACTCTAGCTCGAACACCAACTCGAGCACGGGCCCCGACTCGACCACCAACACAGACTCAACCACCAACACAGACCCGACCACCAACACCAACTCGAACACCAACACCAACACCGACTCGAACACCAACACCAACACCAACACCAACTCGAGCTCCGGCTCGGGAGGGCACAGCGGCAAAACGACCGCGATGGTGGGCGTGGCTGCCGCTGTCGGCGGTGGTTTCGTCGTCCACGAGTTCGGCTCTCCCGGTTCTGATAACGAAGGTTCTGGGCCAGCCCCCGGGGTTGGCGGATCGAGCGTCCCTGGATCGGGTGCCCCGAGTTCAGACTCGTCGACTACGGATACAGGCACGGGCACAGACACCGGCACAGGGACGGGCACGGGCACGGGCACAGGGACGGGCACGGGGACAGGCACAGGGACGGGCACGGGCACGGACACGGACACCGGCACGGGCGCCCGGGCCCCCCGCCGGGCAAACAAAAAAAAAAAGCGCAGGCCCCGGCGCCACCACGCCACCCGCGAGCGCCACGTCGCAATCACCGTTCTCGAGCCCCTGGCAGGCCAGGTGGAACGACACCAGCGACGACGAGCACGCGGTGTCGACGGTGATCGCGGGACCGACCAGGTTCAGCGCGTAGG
>NZ_JARWOP010000305.1 GCF_029868745.1 Nocardia wallacei
GTTCTTCGCGGAGCTGCAGCACGCGTCGCTGGGCGCGGCTGTCGGGGGCGGGGTTGGGGGCCCCCAAGGGGGGGTGTTTGGAGGGGTTGGGGGCCGACCCCCCCCGCCGGGGGGGGCCCCGCAACGCGCGCGGGGGGGGGGGGGGGGGGGTGTTGTGTGTGTGTTCCTCACTATTTCCACCCCTCAACCAAACCCTCCCGCTGCCCCCCCCCCCCCCCCCCCCCCCAAACTACAGGGGACAAGAGAAAACTGCGCGCCGTAGACGAATGATTGCCTGCGGCACCGGGCATAAGCTGCACAGAGGGTCGGGCTGAACCCCTGCGGCGCGGAAGGAGCATCCCGCTCATGGCCAACATTGCCGACGGCTTCGGATCGAGCATCCTCGGGTATCCGAGGATCGGACCGCATCGGGAACTCAAGCGTGCGCTGGAGGCGTACTGGCGCGGATCGCTGGAGCGGGAGGAACTGCTCGCGGTCGGCCGTGAAATTCAGGACACTCAGTTCGCCGAGTTGCACGCGGCCGGGCTGACCCAGGTGCCCGGCAACACCTTCTCCTTCTACGACCACATCCTCGACAACGCGCTGCTGTTCGGCGCGGTGCCCAAGCGATTCCAGCCGTACCGCGCCGACCTGCACCCGCTGGACTTCTACTTCCTGATGGCGCGCGGTCGCCCGGATCTACCGCCCCTGGAGCTGGTGCGCCTGTTCGGCACCAACTACCACTACCGCCAGCCGGAGCTGAACGCCGACACCGAATTCTCGCTGCATCCCGAGGCCCTGCTCGACGAGTGGGACCGGGCCAAGGCGGCCGGTATCGAACAGCGCCCGGTGGTGCTGGGCCCGCTCTCGCTGTTGCTGCTGTCGAAGGCCGGGCAGGTCCCGGGCGAGGCCGAATTCGATCAGCTGACCCTGCTGGACCGGCTGCTCCCGGTGTACGAGGAGCTGTTCGAGATCCTCGCCAAGCGCGGGGCGACCTGCGTGCAGTTGGACGAACCGTGCTTCACCAGCGAGCGCACGCCGGCGGAACTGGCGGCGTTCGAGCAGGCGTACCAACGACTTTCGACCGCGCCGCTGCGCCCGCGCATCCTGGTCACGGGACAGTACGGCGACTTCGGCGAGGCCGTGCGGATCCTGGCGGGCACGGCCGTGGAGGCGATCGGCCTGGATCTGGCCAGCTACCGGATGCGGCCGGAGGAGCTGGCGAAGATCCCCGGCATCCGGCGTAAGCGCCTGTACGCGGGCGTGATCAGCGGAACCAACGTGTGGCGCGCGGACCGCTACGTCACCCTCCAGTACCTCAACGAGCTGGCGCAGGTCTGCCCCGATCTGGTGGTGTCCACCGGCACCACGCTGCTGCACGTGCCCTACGACGTCCTCGTCGAATACGACATCGACGGCAATGTCGCCGACCGCCTCGCCTTCGCGAAACAGAAAGTGCTCGAGGTGGTTTCGCTGGCGAAGGCACTGACCGAGGGGCCGTCGGAGCACTGGCGGCGTCGTCCCACCGAGGTGCACTTCAAGCAGAAACACGCTGTGCGGCAACGTGTTTACGCCGTGACACCGGAGATGCGCGAGCGCGAACCCTACGCCGTGCGCCGAGAAGCCCAGCGCGACAAGCTGAATCTGCCCGTGGTGCCCGCGACGACGCTGGGCTCCTTCCCGCAGACCGCCGCCATCCGCCAGGCCCGCTACGAACTCGGCGAGGGACGGCTGTCCTACGACGAGTACCGCAAGCGCATTGAAGCCGAGATCGAGTCCACCATCCGGCTGCAGGAGGACATCGGCCTGGACGTGCTGGTGCACGGCGAGCACGAGCGCAACGACATGATCCAGTACTTCGCCGAACTGCTCGACGGTTTCGCCACCACGCATTTCGGCTGGGTCCAGGTTTACGGGTCGCGCTGTGTGCGGCCGCCGATCCTCTACGGCGACGTGGCGCGGCCGAAGCCGATGTCGGTGGACTGGATCACCTACGCCCAGTCGCTCACCGACAAACCGGTGAAAGGCATTGTGACCGGCCCGGTCACGATGGTGGCGCGCTCCTTCGTGCGCCAGGACCAACCGCTGTACGAGACCGCGGACCAGGTCGCGCTGGCGATCCGCGACGAGCTGGCCGACCTGGAGAAGGCCGGGGTGTCGATCATCCAGGTCGACGAACCGGCCGTGCGTGAACTGCTGCCGCTGCGCCCCGACGGCCGGATCGAATACCTGCGCTGGGCGGTGAACGCGTTCCGCCTGGCGACCTCGGGGGTGCGGCCGGAAACGCAGATCCACACGCACATCGCCTATTCGGGCCGGGCCGAAATCGTCCGGGCCATCGAGGAATTGGATGCCGACGTCACCGCGATCGTCGCCACCCGTTCCATCGAATGGGTTGTGCGGGCGCTGCGGGAGGACGTCGAGGAGGGCCACGGCCTGTCCCACGGCGTGGGTCCCGGTGTGTACGAAAGCCGTTCGGCGCGCATCCCGGACATCGACGAGATCGATGAACTGCTCACCGCCGCGGCCGCGGCGGTTACCCCCGAGCGACTGTGGGCGAATCCGGACGGCGGCTTGAAGACTCGGCACTATTGGCAGCTGGAGCCGTCGCTGCGCAACCTGGTCGCGGCCGCGCGCCGGGTGCGGCGGCGTGCGGCAGGTTAGCCTGGAAACACCAGTTTCGCGACGGGAGATGTGGTCATGGGAATGTTCGACCAGCTGAAGAAGGCGGCCGACCTGGCCGGCAAGCATGCCGACAAGCTCGATCCGGTGATCGACAAGGTCGGTGACGCCATCGACAAGCAGACCGGCGGCAAGTACGCCGAGCATGTCGACAAGGCGCAGACGACGGCCAAGAAGACGCTGCGCGAGCAGGGCCACAAGTAACAGCAGACCCGACACGGCGGTCCGGATGACATATCCGGGCCGCCGTTCGTCGTATTCGGACCCTTCCGGCCCCGCCTGCGCGGATTTTCGAGCACCTCGGCATAGCATCGGCTAACGATCTGCTACTCCTCTTCGCAGTGGAAGGGATGGGTGATGCGTTCGCTGGCCGTGCTGCTTTCCGCAATAGGTTTATGCACGGTGTTGGGGGTGAGCGCGGCATTCGCGGAGCCACCGCCGAACGTCGAGCAGGTGCGAGACGGAAGTTCTTCACCGTCCGGAGCGAATGATTGGCAATGCACACCGACGACGGCGCATCCGGCGCCGGTGGTCCTGGTCCACGGCACCTGGGGGAACCAGAACAGCTGGGATGTGCTGGCGCCCAAGCTGTCGGCCGCGGGCTATTGCGTCTTCACCCTCAACTACGGGCGCGACACCTCCAGCGCGTACGGCGCGCAGCCGGGTATTTACGGGACCGCCGATATCCGGGACTCGGCCGCGGAGTTGGCGCGATTCGTCGACCGGGTGCGCTCCTCGACCGGTGCGGCGCACGTGGACATCGTCGCGCATTCACAGGGCGGGCTGGTGGCGCGTCAGTACATGCGCTTCGGCGGCGGTGTGAATCGCGCTGATCCACAGCGGAATTCGGTGGACCAATTGATCACCGTGGGCGCCACCAATCACGGCACGACCGCCAGTAATCTCGGATATCTGCTTCCTTCCGGAAGCGCTTCGGATCCGGGTAAGGAGATCGTGGCCGCGGTACTCGGCCGGGCCGCCGCACAGCAGGTGGTGGGCAGCGAATTCCTGCGGGCTCTCAATGCCGACGGCGATACCGAGCCGGGTGTGCGCTATACGGTCGTCGCCAGTCGTTTCGACGAGATGTCCACGCCGCCGGAGGCTACTTTCCTGACGGCCGGACCGGGCGCGTTCGTGGAGAATGTATGGGTTCAGAGCGTCTGTGCCGGTGATACTTTCGACCACGGTCGATTGCTGCGTTCACCGGCGGTTATCCAGATCGTGCAGCAGGCGTTGGATCCGTCGTTCACAGGATCCCGCTGCGGCGGCTGAACACGAAAGCGGCGCCGGGGGGCCCCCCCCCCCCCCCGCGCGAAGAGGGCCCGGCGGGGGGGAAACAGCGGGCGGGGGGGGGGGCGCCCCCCCCGCCCCCCGCTTCCACCCCCCCTGCCGCCGCTTCTGGGCCGGGGGGGGGTTTGGGCCCCGGGGCCCGCTTTCGTGTTCAGCCGCCGCAGCGGGATCCTGTGAACGACGGA
>NZ_JARWOP010000306.1 GCF_029868745.1 Nocardia wallacei
TTGTTCCAGATTTCCTTGGGAACCGTGTAGTCCATCGTCGGGGGGGGGGGGCGCGCCCCCCCCCCCCCCCGCCGCGGTGGCCATCACGATCCCGGTGACGGCCTCGCTGAACGAGCGCGCCGAGCCGGCGGTCACGGCCGAGGTGGTGGCCGAGCGCAGCATGGTCGCGGTGGTGCCGTCGCCGATCACGGCCAGTTTCCGGTTGGTCGCGGTGCCGGATGGCACACGGGTCGAGATGTCGTGCAGTTACGCGCCGTCGGATACCCAGTACACCTGGCAGGGCTCGATGTGGGTGGTGCATGCCGACGGCACCCAGTCGATGATCGCGCAGTGGACCGCCCGGCCCGGCGAGACGGTGGCTCCGGACGGCACCACCGCGGCCCCGCCGGACCAGGTCCGCTCGGTCGAGATACGTTCGGCCGCAACCAATCAGGTGATGCTCAGCGGTACCCTGTAGCGCCGTTGCCGATCACAGCAGGATCAGGCTCACGCACAGGGACGCGACCGCGAGCGCCTGCAGGCCGACCCGGATGCCGAGGATGCTGTCCCATTTCTCCTGCAGCGCACGGGCATCGGCGGGTATGACACCGGACTGCGCGGCCGCCGTCTGGACCGTATTGATCGGCTTGGCGATCCGGACATAGCAGCCGAGCCACACCACCAGCGCGATCAACGCGACGCCCGCCGCGATCGCCGCCGGGACCGCGCCCGCGAGCACGGCGGTCACGATCGTCAGCACCGTGGCGATCACTCCGCCCGCGCCCGCGAACGGCATCCGGCGGTCGCCGTAGTAGTGGCCCCAGCCCGCGAACTTCGTCATCGTCGCGTCGTCGAGGTGCCGAAAGACCGACCGGGTGATGAGCGCCGCCGACGTGTCGGTGCCGTAGACGATGCCGTTGCCGAGTACCGCGACTACGGCCAGGACCTGGGCTGTGGTGGTGAGCATGTGCTTCTCCTACTCCAAAATCTAGCGGCGCTAGGTGATGGAGATGAGCGTAGCAATGCTTGGCTAGGTTGTCTAGCGATGCTAGATATCCTCGACGGCCCCGCCTTCGCCCGGATCGGACGGCACGGTCAGCGCGCACAGGCCGCTGTCCTCCCCGGTCATTCGACGCCGCTCGCCGTGCACCGGCGATTCGCCGAGCGCGCGGCGGACCGCGGCGTCCGCGGCCCGATCGCCGACCGCGATGCGAGCGCTGCCGTCCGGGAACGTCTTCGCCGCGATACCCGCGCGGGCCAGCTTGGCGGCGACATCGGCGCCCGGCAGATAGAGGAAGTTCGCGCGGCTGCGCGGCACTCGAATTCCGCTGCGCCGCAGTGTGGTCCGCAACAGCTCGCGTTCGGTGGTGATGCGCAGGACCCGCTCACCCAGCTCCATCCGCGCGGCATACGAGGCCGCCACGGCCACCACCGCCGACTCGGGCACGCCGAACGGCAGCTGCAACCGGCGCACCCGGCGCACCAGATCCGGATGGCCGAACGCGTAGCCGATGCGCATCCCGGCCAGCCCGTACGCCTTCGAGAAGGTGCGCAGCACCAGCACATTCGGATAGCGCGCGATCAGTTCCGCGGCATCGAGAATGTCTGTGGCGCCCAGGAATTCGACATAGGCCTCGTCCAGGATCACCGGCACGTCGCGCGGGATACCGAACAGGAAGGCCTTCAGCTCGCTGGCAGAGATCACCGTGCCGGTGGGATTGTGCGGGCGGCACACCGTGACCAGGCCGGTGCGGTCGCCAACCGCACGACCCAGCGCGACGAGATCCTGCCGACCGCGTGAATCCAGCGGTACCGCAACCGATTTCAGCCCTGCCATGTCGGCCAGAATGGGATAGCCGTCGAAAGTCGGTGTCGCGAACACCATCTCGTCGCCACGGCGGGTGAGCGTCTGCATGATCTGCAGCGCCACCCCGGTCGCTCCCGAGCCGACCACCACCTGATCGGTCCGCACGCCGAGATGCTCGGCGATGAGCCGCGGCAACCGGTGCGGCAGGAACTCCGGATACCGGTTCGCCCGCGACAGCGTGCGCTGGACCGCGTCGAGCACCGAAGGCAGTGGCGGGAACGGGTTTTCGCTCAAGGACAGATCGAACCGCACCGACCCCGGCTCGTGCCGCAGCGCCGCGCGCCACTCCGACAGCGCCGAAGGTTCCGCGCGCCGCAACGATATCGATCGACTGCCACTCATCGGGCGGCTCCCCAGCGCACGGCCGCGGCGGCGGCGAAGTCGCCGGCGTGTGCGAAGGCCGACAACAGCACCACCGAGCCGTTGCGCAGCCGCCCCGCCCGGTTCTCGGCGTCCAGCGTGACGGGAATGCCCGCGCCGAACAGGTTTCCGCACCGGTCGAAGGTATCGGGGTGGCGCTCGGCGGGGAGCTCGAGCGCATCGTGCCAGTTGCGCAGGAACAGCCGGTTGGGCTGATTGGTGACGAAGGTGTCGATGTCGCGGCCCTTCACTCCGATCCGCTCGCACACCGCCAGTGCCACCTCGGGTACCAGCCGGTTGCCGCGCGCGAACACCTTGGTGATCCGGGATTCGCTGAAGCTGACGCAGCCCTGGCCCTCGCCCGGCTCCCAGTACTTGCGGTCGGAACCCGTGGAGAAGTCCATGTCGCCCGCGAATTCGGGGTAGGTGCGGGCTTCGATGTCCAGGATGGGCGCCGAGTCGTTCTTCAGCAACAGCCCCACACCGCAGCCGTCACCGGGAACCGGCGCCTGGGCCAGCCCGCGAATCTCGGACTGGGTGAACACCGGCCCCGCGGTGTTCTGCACCGTCGCGATCAGCGCGCTACGGGCGTCCGTGGTCTGCAGGATCATCCGGGCCAGCGACATCATGTGGACGAATGCCGCGCAGCCGCCGTTGTGCACGTCGAACACCCAGCCGGGCCGCATGCCGAGCCGCCGCGCCACCTCCGGGCCCGCACCCAGCACCGGGTTGGTCGGCAGCTGGGTATGGGTGATCAGCACATCGATATTCGAGATCGTCTGTGCCCCATGACGTTCCGCCAGCGGGGCGACCGCCTGCTCCACCATGTCCACCGCGGTCTCGTCGCGTCCGGCGTGGTGGCGGGCCTTGGGCGCCCGGAACATCACGTTCTTCGCCATGCGCTCGGAGCGGGAGAACTGCGTGAAGTATTCGGTGCCGACCGGATCGCCGGGCAGGTAGGAGGCCACATCGACCAGGCTGACAGGGGGCAGGGCGGGTGCGGGTGCGGTGGATTCCATCGGCGTGCCTCACTTCATCCAGTCGGGTTTGATCGGCAGCTCGTGGGCGGCCCGGTACTCACAGATCGCCTTGAGGTTGTCGATTTCGAGCTGGTGGCCGGCGGCGAACATCTCCCAGAAGTCGCCGACCCAGACCGGGCGCTTCGGTGGCGCGGCCTCGGGGTAGGGGTTCTCGTCGTAGAACGGGTGGTGGCAATTCGTCCACAGCACTACCGAACCGGGCTTGTTGAACACCACCTGCGCGTCGACCACGCGCATCAGATAAATCATCCACAGGTGCTGCCCCTGGTCCCAGGCGCAGTGGTAGTCGACGGTCATGGCGTCGGGGTTGGCGACGGTGCGGGTGAAGATCTTGGTCTCCGGTCCCAGCCGGTCGTAGGCCAGCCACAGTCCCGGCTCGTCGGTCGCCACGAACCCGCGCAGGCTGTAGGTCCATTCCTCGAGGCTGCGGGTGTCGGCGAGGTATTCGTACACCGCGCGCGGCGGCGCGTCGATGTAGGCCTGCACCGGGCAGTAGTCGCCGAAGATCTGGTCGTGCGGATACACCGACCGCAGCATGTCCATGATGATCGGCGTGGTCGCCTCGCGATCGGAGTTCTCGATACGCAACACGCCCGGCAGTTCGTGCTCGGGGATGTCGGTGAGCGCGGGCAGGGGACTGGTGGTCACGGGTTCCTCCTCGGAGTCGACAGAAACGGGGTGAACGGCGGGATCTCGTCCGGATCGCAGTCGATCGAGACGAACGACGGCCCGGGGGTTTCGAAGCAGTCGCCCAGGACGGCGGCCAGTTCGGCCGGGTCGGCGGGCGAGTAGGAGGGCAACCGCGGGAACATCGCGGCCAGGCCCGCGCCGAGATGTGCGGGGTGAAAGCGGTTGAAGCTGTAGCGGTCTCCGTAGTACAGCTGTTCGCGAGTTATGCACATGGCATGTGCGTTGTTGTTGAGAACTATGAAGGTCACCGGCAGCTCGTGCTCGATCGCGGTGTGAATTTCCATGCCGTGCATGAAGAAGGCACCGTCTCCGGCGATCACCACGGTACGGCGCACCCCACCGTCGGGGCGACGCCGCCGCGCGCAAGCCGAGCCGATGCCGGCCCCGAAGGCGTACCCCATCCCGCCCATCCCGAGCGCGACGACGAACCGGCCGTCGCGGGGCAGGCGCAGATGGTGCACCACCGACGCGCCCGTGTTTCCGGCATCGGCGAACACGTCGGTCCCGTATTCCAGTGCGGTATTGAGGGTTTCGACAATCTCGCGATAGCGCAGGCCGGGACCGGTGGCGAGCGGCACGTCCAGCGCGGTGAGAAGGCTCGGCGACGACGGAGCCGGGACGGGCGAGGGAGCCGGGGCGTCGGCCGGCGCACCCGCGAGTTCGGCGAGGGCGGCCCTCAGGTCGGTGGCGGTGGCGTGCAGCGCGTTCGGGTACGGCGGCTCGACGCCCACGCTCGCGACCACCGTCCCCGCGAGCACGTCGTCCAGCCCCGCTCGCGCGGTAACCGGCATCCGGGTGCCGACCAGCAGGCACAGTGCCGAGCGGCGCACGGCGTCGACCAGTTCGGGGTGGCCCATGCTGCCGGATACCCCGCAGAAACCCGGCTCGCTCTGGTCGTAGACGTCCTTGGCGTCCGGGGCCACTCCCACCGCGGCGTCGAGAACCGTTGCCAGCCGGTGTAATTCGTCCCTGGCGTCGTCGCGGGCGACCTGGTCTCCGGCGATGATCGTGATCTTGCCGGTCGCCCGCGCCGATTCCAGCGCCGTCCGCACCCGGTCGAGACCCGCCTCGTCGCGTGCCTGCGCGGGCAGCGGCGGGCGGAACGGCGGGATGTCGCCGACGTCTGCCTGCTGCAGATCCTTGGGGAGCAACAGCACCGCGGGACCACCGCGCCGCGCGGCCGTCACGGCCCGGCTCAGATGCCAGGGCAGCGCCTCGACGGTGTCCACCCGTGCGCAGTAGTGCGATATCTGCTCGAAAAGCCTTGCCGCGTCGAATGTTCCGGCGAGCCCACTGGTGTCCTGGAAGGCGCCGTGACCCTCCAGCGCGGTCGGCGGCTGCCCGACGAAGGCCAGCACCGGCACTCGCGAGGAGAACGATTCCGCCAGTCCCGCAACGAGATTCATCGCCCCGCCGCCGGAGGTGGCGCAGACGACGCCGAGCCCTCCGGTGCTGCGCGCGTAGCCGTCGGCCATGGTCGCGGCGGAGAACTCGTGCTTGGCCACCACGCCCGTGATGTCCTGCGGCGTATCGAAGATCGCGTCGTAGAGGTCTTCGATATTGGCGCCGTCCACGCCGAAGATGTGCCGAACTCCCAGCGCCCCTACGGCTTGCACCAGATAGTCCACCGTTCGTGACGGCATCGAGACTCCTTTCGGCCGAGGCACGCGAGCGCCCGATAATCAATGCGCTCTGCCCGAGATACGAGCGGCACCACCCGATGGTTCATGTCTTGCGCCGCGGATCGATCCCTGATCCCGAATCGGACGACCCCTATTGCGCAGCGGCCGGGTGGTCGTTTCCGGAGAAGCCCCGTCTTGTGTGTATGTATACGTCTACGTATAGTGGAGCCATGCCCAACAAGACGGTGTACGTATCCGATGATGATCTTCCCCTGTTCCAGCGCGCGCAGGAGCTGGTCGGCGGCAATCTGTCGGGCGCGATCGTGACGGCGCTGCGCCGGTTCATCGAACTGGAGGAGGGCCGGCAGGAGGGCTTCGAGGAGGTCGTCCTGCGGGTCGGGCACAACGGCGCCCGGCAGGTCCGGTTCTCCGGCGCGCTGCTGGGCGAGATGAGCGACCTGAACGACCAGCACCAGCAGCACATCCGCGTATACCGCAGCCGTAAGGGCAAATTCGTGCTGCACATGCGGACCTCGGCCTGGGAGGACTACCCCACCGAAACCAGCTCCAACTGGATCAAGGACCTGACCAACTGGCGCAAGATGCTCGGCGTCGGCGATCCGGAATGGGGTGAGTTCACCATGGACGTCTACGACTCGGTGACCGATCTGAAGGGGAGGATCCCGAACAAGCTCTATCAGCGGGTGACCGACATCGTCGAACATCCGCAGATCGAGGATCTCGACATCTGACATAAGCCCCGCCGGTACGCGAACCGGCTCCCGCACAAGCGAATACGACCTCACACCTTGATCGCCGACATTGCGGTCACGGCGCGGTCGATGCATGCATTGATAAATATCTGTTGATGAGAGGACAGTTATGAAAAACGGATATCCCCCGCCGGCCATATCGGTCACCGGCCTGCGGAAATCCTTCGGGGATCAGGTCGTGCTCGACGGCATCGACCTCACCGTCGGCGAAGGCACGATCTTCTCGCTGCTCGGCCCCAACGGCGCGGGCAAGACGACCACCGTGCAGATCCTGTCGACGCTGCTGCGCGCCGACGGCGGCGAGGTCCGGGTGGGCGGGCACGACGTCGCCGGTGATCCGGATTCGGTGCGCGCGGTCATCGGCGTGACGGGCCAGTTCTCCGCCGTCGACGAACTACTCACCGGGCGGGAGAACCTGCTGCTGATGGGCGACCTGAACCATCTGCCGCGTAGCGAGAGCAAGCGCCGCGCCGACGACCTGCTGACGCGATTCGACCTGGTCGAAGCGGCCGACAAGGCGGCGAGCGCCTACTCCGGCGGCATGACCCGGCGGCTGGATCTGGCCATGACGCTGGTCGGCGATCCGCAGGTGATCTTCCTCGACGAACCCACGACCGGGCTCGACCCGCGCAGCCGCCGCGCCATGTGGGAGATCATTCGCGAACTGGTCGCCGGCGGCGTCACCGTCTTCCTCACCACCCAATATCTGGAGGAGGCGGATCAGCTCGCGGATCGGATCGCGGTGCTCGATCACGGCCGCATCGTCGCGCAGGGCACTCCCGAACAGTTGAAGCGGCTGGTCCCCGGCGGGCACATCCGATTGACCTTCGCCGATCGCGCCACCCTGGACATCGCCACGCAGTTGCTCGGCGGCGTGCCACAACCCGAGGACCCGGCGCTCGCGATCCCGGGCGACGGCAGTGTGCGGACGCTGCGCGCGCTGCTGGACCGGCTCGACACCGCCGGGATCGAGCCCGAGGGCCTGGCCGTGCACACCCCCGATCTCGACGACGTATTCCTCGCTCTCACCGGACAATCCGTTCCCGAAAAGGAAATCGCGCAATGAGTACCGCTACCTACGCACTGGCCGACACGGCCACCATGCTGCGCCGAAACATCGTGCACGCCAAGCGTTATCCGGCCATGACGATCATGCTGGTCGCCATGCCGGTGGTGCTGCTGCTGATGTTCAACTATGTGTTCGGCGGCGCTCTGGAGAAATCGCTCGGCGCGGGCGAGAAATACATCGACTACATCGCCCCGGGCATGATCCTGATGGTTCCGGCGCTGCTGGTCACCTCCGTCTCGGTGTCGGTGGCGACGGATATGACCAAGGGCATCGTCAACCGCTTTCGCACCATGTCGATGTCGCACTCGTCGATTCTCACCGGTGAGGTGCTCGGCACGATGATCCAGGGGTTGCTGGGCGTTGCCCTCATGATCGGCATCGCGCTGCTGCTGGGGTTCCGCCCGAACGCCGACCCGATCGAATGGGTGGTCGCCTTCGGACTGCTCGTGGTGGTGCTCTTCGCGTTCAACTGGCTCGGCGTCGGTTTCGGATTGTCGGCCGCCAGCCCGGAGGGCGCGAGCAACACGCCCACGCCCGTGGTCTATCTGCCGATGCTCGGCAGCGGCCTGGTGCCCACCGACACCATGCCGACGGGCGTGCGCCAATTCGCCGAGTACCAGCCGTTCACCCCGATCACCGAAACCCTGCGCGGCCTGCTCATGGGTAGCGAGATCGGCAACAACGGCCTCATCGCCCTCGCCTGGTGCGCGGGCATCGCGGTGGTCGGATACCTCTGGGCGAAAACCACATTCCGCCGCAAGACGGCCTGAGTCAGCAGACCTCGGCCCGCGCGAGCCAGTGCGGGAAGGCGGTCAGGTCGGGGAGGACGACGTCGGCGCCCGCGGCGCGCAACTCCTCGGCGGTGCACGGGCCCGTGGTCACGCCGACCGAGTACGCGTCGGCAGCCCGGGCGCCGCGGACGTCGCCGATATGGTCGCCGACGTAGATGCTCGCGCCCTCCGCTCGGAGGGCGCGAGCCTTGCCGTCGGCCCACAGGTCGCCGATGACGGCGTCGGCGGCGATGTCGAGGTGCTCGAGGTGCAGTTCGGCGTTGGGCTGGTACTTGGCGGTGACGACGATCGCCCGGCCGCCCGCCGCGTGCACGGCCTCGATCGCCTCCCGCGCCCCCGCCATCGCGGAGGTTCCGGTGACGGCGTGGCTCGGGTACATCTCGCGATACAGGTCCGCCATGGCCGGGACGTGCGCGGCGGGAAACCAGTTCGCGAGTTCGTCCTCGAGCGGCGGGCCCAGGCGGGTGACGACCAGATCGCAATCGATGTCGGCGCCGGTGCGCTCGGCCAGCGCCACGTAGCAGGCGCGGATGCCGGGCCGGGAATCGATCAGCGTCATGTCCAGGTCGAAGCCGACCGTGAACGGCCGCATCAACTCGCGGGCTGGCAGGCGTCCCGCAGCGAGCAGGCACCACAGGCCTGGCCGCAGCCACCCGCCTCGGGCGCGAGCCCGGCGATCGCCCCCGCGGCGGCGTTCACTCCCGCACCGAGAACGAACACGGCGATCACCGCGGCCAGCAGCGCACCGATGATCCCCCCCACGCCACCGGCGAACAACGCGATCACGCCGCCGGCGGCCAGCAGCACTCCGGCCCCGAAGGAAGTCGGCGCGGCCACCCGATTGGCGATGCGAAAGGACTCCTCCGTGCGCAGCGCCTCGTCGGTGTGCACCCCGAAGAATCGATTGCGAGGCAGGGAGCCGGACAGCCCGAGTACCCCGGTGACAACGGCCACCACCGCCAGCACGAACAGGATCAGCGCCACCACGAACACCTCGCTCACGCTACCCGGTGTGAAATGGCCGCGGCCGCCCGCGGGCGCATGATGGCCCCTTTTTGGGCTCTGACGTGCGCACGCTCTACGCTGGTTGGCAACGTTCACCCCGGGGATATGGCGACAAGAAGGCAGGATCGTGCAGGACACTCGTGCAACCGACCAAGCCGGTGCGACCGCGACCGGTGACAGCGACGTGCCCGCACACCGCTACAACGCCGACCTGGCCGGACGCATCGAGCGCAAATGGCAGCAGGCGTGGGACGAGCGCGGCACCTTCTTCGCGCCGAACCCGGTGGGTCCCCTGAGCGGCGAGACCCCGGCCGACAAGCTGTTCATCCAGGACATGTTCCCGTACCCGTCGGGTGCGGGCCTGCACGTCGGGCATCCCCTGGGCTATATCGCCACCGACGTGTTCGCCCGCTATCACCGCATGCGCGGCCGCAACGTGCTGCACGCGCTGGGCTACGACGCGTTCGGCCTGCCCGCCGAGCAGTACGCCGTGCAGACCGGCGCCCACCCGCGCGTCACCACCGAGGCCAATATCAAGAACATGCGGCGCCAGCTGGACCGGCTGGGTCTGGGCCACGACCGCCGCCGCTCGTTCGCCACCACCGATCCCGAGTTCTACAAGTGGACGCAGTGGATCTTCCTGCGCATCTACAACGCCTGGTACGACACCACCGCGAACAAGGCCCGCCCGATCGCCGAGCTGGCGGCCGAATTCGATTCGGGCGCAAGGGATATCGGCGACGGCCGGGTGTGGTCGGAGCTGTCCGAGACCGAGCGCGGCGCGGTGCTGGACTCCTATCGCCTGGTATATCAGTCCGATTCGGTGGTCAACTGGTGCCCGGGGCTGGGCACGGTGCTGGCCAACGAGGAGGTCACGGCCGAGGGCCGCAGCGAGCGCGGCAACTTCCCGGTCTTCCGTAAGCGCCTGCGGCAGTGGATGATGCGCATCACCGCCTACTCCGACCGGCTGGTCGACGACCTGGATCTGCTGGACTGGCCGGACAACGTGAAGGCCATGCAGCGCAACTGGATCGGCCGGTCGCGCGGCGCGCAGGTCACCTTCACCGCGGCCGACCGCGCCATCGAGGTCTTCACCACGCGGCCCGACACGCTGTTCGGCGCAACGTATGTCGTGCTGGCACCGGAACACGAGCTGGTCGATCAGCTGGTCGCCGAGCGGTGGCCCGAGGGCGTCGACCCGCGCTGGACCTTCCACGCCGCCACACCCGCGCAAGCCGTCGCGGACTACCGCGAGTCGATCGCCGCGAAGTCGGATCTGGAGCGCCAGGAGAACAAGCAGAAGACCGGCGTCTTCCTGGGCACGTACGCCACCAATCCGGTCGACGGGCGACAGGTGCCGGTGTTCATCGCCGACTACGTGCTGAGCGGCTACGGCACCGGCGCCATCATGGCGGTGCCGGGCCACGATCAGCGCGACTGGGAGTTCGCCACGGCGTTCGGGCTGCCGATCGTGGAAGTCGTTGCGGGCGGCGACATCTCGACCGCCGCGTACGCGGGCGAGAGCGCCCTGGTGAACTCCGGCTACCTGAACGGGCTGGAGATCGAGGCCGCCAAGGCGAAGGTCGTCGAGCAGCTGGAGGCCGACGGCCGGGGCCGGGGCACCGTCCAGTACAAGCTGCGCGACTGGCTGTTCGCGCGGCAGCGGTACTGGGGCGAGCCCTTCCCGATCGT
Source organism: Nocardia wallacei (assembly GCF_029868745.1). Classification (GTDB taxonomy): domain Bacteria; phylum Actinomycetota; class Actinomycetes; order Mycobacteriales; family Mycobacteriaceae; genus Nocardia; species Nocardia wallacei_B. The sequence continues at coordinate 10,889 of NZ_JARWOP010000306.1, forward strand.
CTACGACGAGGACGGCCGGGCACACGCGCTGCCGGATTCGATGCTGCCGGTGGAGCTGCCCGACGTGCAGGACTTCGCCCCGGTCACCTTCGACCCGGACGACGCCGACTCCGAACCGTCCCCGCCACTGGCCAAGGCCACGGACTGGGTGCATGTCGAACTGGATCTGGGCGACGGCCCCAAGACCTACCGCCGCGACACCAATGTGATGCCGCAGTGGGCGGGCAGCTCCTGGTACCAGCTGCGCTACACCGATCCGACCAATACCGAGACACTGGCCGCGCCGGAGAACGAGCGGTACTGGCTGGGTCCGCGCCCGGCCGAGCACGGCCCGAACGATCCGGGCGGCGTCGACCTGTACGTCGGCGGGGTCGAGCACGCGGTGCTGCACCTGCTGTACGCGCGGTTCTGGCAGAAGGTGCTGTTCGATCTGGGTGACGTGTCCGGGCCGGAGCCGTACCGCCGCCTGTTCAATCAGGGCTATATCCAGGCGTACGCCTACACCGACAAGCGCGGCGCGTATGTGCCCGCCACCGAGGTCGAGGAGCGGCTGGGCAAGTTCTTCTGGACCGACGGCGCCGGCGTCGAGCACGAGGTGTTCCAGGAGTACGGCAAGATCGGCAAATCGCTGAAGAACGCCGTGTCCCCGGACGAGATGTACGACCTGTACGGCGCGGACACCTTCCGCTTCTACGAGATGTCGATGGGCCCGCTGGACACCTCGCGGCCTTGGGCGACAAAGGATGTCGTGGGCGCGCACCGGTTCCTGCAGCGCGTGTGGCGGCTGGTGGTCGACGAGGAGTCCGGTGGGGCGCGGGTCACCGAGGGCGAGCCGTCGGACGGCACGCTGCGCCTGCTGCACAAGACGATCGATGGCGTCGACGGCGACTATGCCGCGCTGCGGGACAACACCGCCGGGGCCAAGCTGATCGAGCTGACCAATCACCTGACCAAGGAGTATCCGCAGGGTGCGCCGCGGTCGGTGGTGGAACCGCTGGTGCAGATGCTGGCGCCGCTGTCGCCGCATATCGCCGAGGAGCTGTGGGAACGCCTGGGGCACAGCGTCGCGCTGGCGCACGGCCCGTTCCCGGCCGCGGATCCCGCACTGCTGGTGGAGGATTCGGTCGAGTACCCGATCCAGGTCAACGGCAAGGTCCGCAGCCGCGTCAGCGTCCCGGCCGACGCCGACACCGCGACCGTGGAGACGCTGGCGCTGGCCGACGAGAAGCTGCTGGAATTCCTGAACGGCAAGCAGCCCCGCAAGGTGATCGTGGTGCCGGGGCGTTTGGTGAACGTGGTCGCCTAGCGGGCGATCGGGCGCAGCACGATCTCCGTCGGATGGGCGTCGCGCGGTGTGTGCACCGCGTTGCGCACCGCCCGCGCCACCGTCTCGGGGGTGAGGAATTCGTTCGGGTCGTAGTCGCGGCCCTCGCCGGCGACGATGGCGCGCTGCATGTCGGTGTCGATGCGGCCGGGGTGGATCGAGGTGACGCGCAGGGCCGGCTCCTCGAGGCGAAGGGCGTCGCCGAAGGCGCGCAGGGCGAACTTGCTGGCCGCGTAGACGCCCCAGCCCGCGTTCGCCCGCAGGCCCGCGCCCGAATTGATCAGCACCACATGGCCTTTCGCCGCGCGCAGCGCCGGGAGCAGCATCCGGGTCAGCTCGGAGACCGCGATCACGTTGGCCTCCAAGGTGTTTCGCCACTGCTCGACCGAGGAGTCGGCGAAGGCGCCCAGCTCGGCGATACCGGCGTTGTGCACGAGTACCTCGAGCCGCTCGATCGGCGCGGTCGCGCGCTCGACGGCCGGGTAGTCGGTCAGCTCCACGGGCCATCCGGTGGCACCGGGCAATTCGGCGAGGACGGCGGTCAGCGCCTCCGCGGAGCGGGCGCCGAGCAGTAGGTCGTGGGTGGACGCCAACTCCCTGGCGATGGCGGCGCCGAGCCCGCGGCTCGCCCCGGTGATCAGCGCTGTCGGTCGGGTTCCCGCGGAGCTGAATACGGCCATGCGACAACCGTAACCGGGTTGGTGCGTAACTCCGTGGACCGCGGCGGCGATGCACAGCATGGCCGCTGTGAGCAAACAGTCACTCCCCGGAGTGGCGACACCTGAGCGGCCGGGTGTATCAATCTCGGCAACCCGGAATCACGAACCGAGGCGGACAGCGTGAGAACTGCCGAACAGCGGCCGGCACCACAGCGGACGGCGGACGGTGCGCCCGCGCAGCGCGCATACCTGAGGGTGACGTCGCAGAATGGGGGGATGAACGGGCCCGGTTTCACCCCGACACAACTGGCGGCCCGAGCCGCGTACCTGCTGCGTGGCAACGACCTGGGCACCATGACCAGCGCCGCTCCGAAGCTGTATCCACACATGTGGAGCTGGGACGCGGCGTTCGTCGCGGTCGGATTGGCGCCGCTGAGCGTGGAACGCGCGGTGGTCGAACTCGACACGCTGCTGTCGGCCCAGTGGAAGAACGGGATGATCCCGCACATCGTGTTCGCCAACGGTGTGGACGGCTACTTCCCGGGCCCGGCCCGCTGGGAGTGCCGCCGCCTGGCCGCCAACGCGCCCGACGGCCCGGACACCTCCGGCATCACGCAGCCGCCGGTGCACGCGATCGCCGTGCAGCGCATCCTCGACCACTCCCGCCGGCACGGCCGCACCACCCGCGCGGTCGCCGAGGAATTCCTGAACCGCCGCTGGGTAGATCTGATGCGCTGGCATCGCTGGCTGGCACACGCGCGCGACACCAAGCAGAACGGCCGACTCACCCTGTACCACGGCTGGGAATCGGGGATGGACAATTCGCCGCGCTGGGACCGCGCCTATCAGAATGTGGTGCCCGGCGACCTGACGCCCTACGAGCGCGCCGACATCACCCTGGTCGACGCCTCCCAACGGCCCAGCGACCGCGAATACGACCGCTACATGTGGCTTGTCGAGCAGATGCGCCGGTGTGGATACGACGATTTCCAACTGGCCGCGACGATGAGCTTCGCGGTGGAGGACGTGTTCGTCACCGCCATCTTCGCGCTCGCCTGTGAGGTGCTGGCCAATATCGGCGAGGACTACCGCCTGCCCAATGCCGATGTGCGCGAATTGTACGAATGGTCGGACTACTTCCGCGCCGGCGTCGTCGCCACCACCGATCCGCGCACGGGCGCGGCCCGCGATTACGATGTGCGCCTGGGTCGCTGGATCACCACCGAGACCCTGGCCATGTTCGCGCCGCTGCTGTCCGGCGGCCTGCCCCGCGACGCGGAGCGCAGCCTGTTGCGGTTGTTCGAGGGCCCGCGCTTCTGCGGCCATCCGGATCTGCGCTACGCGCTGCCGCCGTCGACCTCGCCGGTGGCCAAGGACTTTCGCGCCCGCGAATACTGGCGCGGTCCGGTGTGGCCGGTGATGAGCTGGCTGTTCTCCTGGGTGTTCGCCCGCCGCGGCTGGGCGGAGCGGTCGTTCATGCTGCGGGCGGAGGGCCTGCGCCAGGCCAGCGACGGCAGCTTCGCCGAGTACTACGACCCCTTCACCGGCGAGCCGCTGGGCAGCATGCAGCAGTCGTGGACGGCGGCTTCCGTACTCGACTGGCTCGGCTGAATTTGGGACGAAGCCCCGGATCCGCGCATCCGGAGCAATCACTCGTCACGAATCCCAGCGCGGTCTGTGGTCACATCCGGCCGGGCTGCCTAGTCTCATAACCATGTATCGACGCACCGTGGCTCGTCCGAAAGTTCGTCGCACGCTTCTGGCCCTGCCCGCCCTGGCGGCAGTCGGCATCCTTTCAGCAACTACCGTGTCCGCCGAACCGAGTGGCCCGGACGTGTCGTCCTGGCAGCACATCGACGGCCGGATGATCAACTGGTTCGAGGTGAAGGCCGCGGGCAATCACTTCGCGATGGTGAAGGCCACCGAGGGTCTGAACTACGTCAACCCGTACTTCGTCCCCGACAGCGTGCTGATGCGCGCGGCGGGCGTCGCCCGGGGCACCTACCACTACGCGCATCCGGAACTGCCGCCGGAACCGCAGGCCGTGCTGTACGCGACGGTCGTGCTCGGGCAGAACGGCCCACTGGACCTGCCGCCGGTGCTGGACCTGGAGAATTCCGGCGGCCTGCCACCGGCCGCGCTGATCGATTGGACCCATCGCTATCTGAATACGGTGCAGGCCCTCACCGGCCGCGCGCCGATCGTCTACACCTATCCGAACTTCTGGCGCACCGCGATGGCCGATAGCAACGAGTTCACCGGCTACCCCCTGTGGATCGCCGATTACCGCGGCAACGAGCAGCCCGAGGTGCCCGGCGGCTGGCCCGCCTGGACCTTCTGGCAGACCACCGATTCCGGGCAGATCCCGGGCATCGCGGGCCGCACCGATCTCAATGTCTACAGCGGAGCGCAGGGCGATTTCGCCCGCTTCGCCAATATGCCGTCGTCCGGTAGCGGGTAGTTCCCGTTCAGTGCTCGTCGTAGTGGCCGTTGTGGGCGGCGTGGCGGCAGCCGTCGTGGACGTAGTCCACATGGTCGCCGTGCGGAACGGCCACGTGTCCACAGCCTTCGCCGTGCACGTGGTCGTGGCCGGTGTGCTCGCGGTGCCCGGCCGGCTCGCACTCGTCGAAGTGGCCGTCGTGCTCGCGGTGCAGATGGCCGTCGTGCACGTAGTCGACGTGGTCGCCGTGGGGCACCGACACGTGTCCGCACCCCGCGCCGTGCGCATGGGTGTGATCGGTGTGCGTGAGGTGTGCTGTGGTCATCGAACTGTCCTCTTTCCTGTGGAGTATCCATGCCGAAAGACATGCGTGACGATAACCACACATTAACAGGTGCGCATTAATCCACAGATCGAGCGACGCGCCCCCGGCCTACACGCCGATGGTGCCGCCGTCCTTCCACACCGCTACCACCGACGGTCGCGGCTGCGAGGAACCGCCGTCGGGCCAGTGCGACGCGGGCTTGTCCGCCGAGGCGCCGTCGACCTCGCCCGGATGCTGCACGCAGACCATGACCCGCTTCTCGGTCACCACCGGTCCACAGGTCTCCGCTCCCTTGGGCACGGTGAGGAATTGCTTGGTCTCACCGCGCCGCTCGCCCTCGAGCACCACCGAGAACAGGCCGTCGTTGGATTTCAGCGCGTTGCCGTCGGTGGATATCCACAGGTTGCCGTAGGGGTCGAAGGCCAGGTTGTCCGGGCAGGAAATGGGGCTGACCTTGGTCTTGTCGAAGCCCGCGAAGTAGGTGTCGGCCGCCTGGGGATCGCCGCAGACCAGCAGCAATGACCAGGTGAACGCCGTGCCCCGGTGGTCGTCGGTGAGCTCGAGGATCTGACCGTTCTTGTTCTGGTTGCGCGGGTTCGCCTCGTCCGCGGCGGCCTTGCCCTCGGCGCCACGGTTGCTGTTGTTGGTGAGGGCCACGTATACCTTGCCGGTCTTCGGGTTCGGCTCGAAGTCCTCGGGGCGGTCCATCTTGGTGGCGCCCACCTTGTCGCCGGCCACCCGGGTGAACACCGCGACCTCCTCGGCGGACATGCCCTCGACCAGCGACGTGCCCTTGCCGTCGGCGGCGGTCTGCAGGATCGGAATCCACTGTCCCTTACCGGTGAATCCCTTGTCCGACGGCATCTTTCCGCTGCCGTCGACCTGATCCGGGTGATCGCCGGTCAGTTTCGCGACGTAGAGGGTGCCCTCGTCGAGGATCGTCATGTTGTGCTTGCGGGTCGCCGCCGTGTTGCCCTGCTGAATCTTCTTGGCGGAGACGAACTTGTACATGTACTCGAAGCGCTCGTCGTCGCCGGAGTACGCCACCACGGTGCCGTCGGACGTGACGTAGATGTTGGCGGACTCGTGCTTGAACCGGCCCAGGGCGGTGTGCTTGATCGGCGCCGCGGTCGGGTCCCAGGGGTCGAGTTCGACGATGTAGCCGAAGCGGTTCGACTCGTTGGGTTCCTGCGCCACGTCGAAGCGCTTGTCGAAACGCTCCCAGTGCCGCGGCATCTCGCCCTGGCCCGCGCCCGGATGCCCGAGGCCGTAGCGCTTGCCGCGGTCCTGCGCGACCGGGTCGGCCAGCACCCCGGCGAAGTACTGGTTGAAGTTCTCCTCGCCGGACAGCACCGTGCCCCACGGGGTGACTCCGCCGGAGCAATTGTTCAGTGTCCCCAGCACTTTCGTTCCGGTCGGGTCGGTGGAGGTCTTCAGCAGAGCGCTGCCCGCCGCCGGGCCGGTCACGGTGAATTCGGTGGTGCCGGTGACACGCCGGTTGTAGCGGCCGAGCACCGGGGTCAGCTTGCCCGACCCCGACTCGCCCTTCACCTCGACGACCGAAAGGCCGTGCGCCGCAAGGCTTATCTCGAATTGCTCGCGGGTCGGCGCGTCCGGGACGTAGCCGGTGAACATGTGCGGCTCGGTGGTGTATTCGTGGTTCACCACCAGCAGGTAGGAGTCGGACTGCCCCTCGATGGGCAGCAGTGCCGCGAAGTCGTTGTTGTAGCCGAACTGCTCGGCCTGCGCGGCCGCGGTCTGTTTACCGAAGTCGAAGGCCGGCGCGCCCGGGAGCACGGGATCGCCCCAGCGGATGACCACCGACTGTTGATAACCGTCGGGGGTCACCACCGCGTCCTGGGTATTGGGCGCCACGGCCGGGAAAGCCGTGCCCGTGCCGGGACTGCTGTTCCCGGCGGGCTCGGGCTCGTCGTCCCCGCAGGCCGCAAGGACCGTGCCCGCCCCGGCGGCCAGCACGACCGCCGCACTGCCCCGCAGCAACCGCCGGCGCGAGATCGACGCGACGATATCGCCGAAGTACTCACCGTCCGAGGTGTTGGGCACCTCGTGGAAACAGGCGTTTCCACACTTGTAGGCGCAGGTGGTCGAGGAGCGCGACGAGCGGCCGTCGTGCGTCACGAACAGAGACAAAGGCTTGAGATTCACAATCGCTCCTCGAATGGTCCGGCGATGCGCACGCTAAACGCATCGCGCGAGCCGCAGGAGACGAACGAGTGAACTTCCGACCAATTAGGCGACCCTCAGATCACAGCACCTGCGAGAGGAACTGCCGCAGCCGCGGGGTCCCGGCGTCGTCGAAAAGCCGCTCCGGCGCACCGGATTCGACCACGGTGCCCTGATCCATGAACACCACGCTGTCGGAAACCGAGCGGGCGAAACCCATCTCGTGCGTGACCACGATCATGGTCATGCCGCCCGCCGCCAGGTCCGCCATCAGCGCCAGCACGCCCTTGACCAGTTCGGGATCCAGCGCCGAGGTCGCCTCGTCGAACAGCATCAGCTCCGGTTTCATCGCCAGTGCCCGCGCGATGGCGACGCGCTGCTGCTGGCCGCCGGACAGATTGCCCGGGCGGGCGTCGGCGCGGGCGGCGAGGCCCACGGTCTCGAGCTGTTCGACCGCCACCGCGCGCGCCGCGTCCTTGGACAGGCCGCGCAGCTTGCGCGGGCCCAGCGCCACATTGTCCACAACGGTCATGTGCGGGAAGAGGTTGAAATGCTGGAACACCATGCCGATGCGCTGGCGCAGCTTGTCCGGATCCTCGCCGAGTACCGAGACGCCGTCGATGAGCACATCGCCGGAGTCCGGTTCGTGCAAGCGGTTCAGTACGCGCAGCAGCGAGGACTTGCCCGATCCGGACGGGCCGATCACGGTGGTGGTCTTCCCGGCGGCGACATGGATGTCGACACCGCGCAGCACCTCGTTGCCGCCCAGGGTGAGACGCAGATCGGTACCGGTCAGGGAGGAACTGCTCATGCTCCGCGTCCTTCCGTGACGACAGCCTGTTCGACGGGCTCGGCCGGATTCTCCCGCCGCCCGGTCCGCAGCCTGCGATCGATGTAGTTGACCAGATGGGTCAGCGGAATGGTCAGCAGCAGATAGACCAGACCGGCGGCGACCAGCGGGGACAGGTTGCCGGTCTGCGCGTTGAGGTCGCGCCCGACGGCGAACAGTTCGCGCTGCGAGGCCAGCAGGCCCAGGAAGTAGATCAGCGACGAATCCTTGATCAGCGCGATGAACTGGTTCATCAGCGCGGGCAGCACGCGGCGCACCCCCTGCGGAATCACCACCAGCGTCATCGCCTGCCGGTAGCCGAATCCGATGGCGCGGGCGGCCTCCAGCTGTCCGGCCTCCACCGACTGGATGCCGGACCGGAAGATCTCGCCGATGTAGGCGGCGGCCAGCAGTGCCAGCGCGACCGCGCCGAGCCAGTACGGGTTGTTGCCGGTGAGGTTCTTGACCACCGGCCCGATGCCGAGCCCGATCAGCAGAATGATCACCACCGCGGGCAGGCCGCGGAAGATATCGGTGTAAATCCTTGCGGGCCAGCGCAACCAGCGTGTCCGCGAGATACCGGCGACCGCCAGCAGCATGCCCAGCAGGGTGCCCAGCACGCCCGAAACCAGCGCCAGGATCAGGGTATTCGGCAGACCGGTCTTGACGAGGTCGGGAAAAGCCTTGCGGTACAGCGACCAATCGAAGAACGTGTCGCGCAGTTGCGCGAGCGTCGACTTCGGCGCCGACTGCGCGGTGGCGGTGTTCTGGTGCTCGGCGGCGATCTTGTCGAAGTCCGGCAGCTGCGGCAGCGGGGCCGCCTTGGAGCCCGGCTTCCAGCCCGGCGGGAAGGAGCGCGGCGCCCAGTCGGAGTAGAGCCTCGCGTAGGTCCCGTCGGCGATGACCGCGTCCAGGCCCGCGTTGAGGGCGTCGATGAGGGGCTGGTTGTTCTTGCGCACCGCCCAGGCGGTGAAGTTGTCCAGGCTGAAGGTGTTCTGGACGATCGAAGTCGAGTCGCCCGGCTTGACCGCGCCCGTGGCCTGCGCCGACGGCGCCACCCACGCGTCGATCTGCCCGGATTTCAGGTTCGCGTAGGCGGTGTTGTAGTCCGGGAACTTCACCGGATCGAGCTTCAAGGTGTTGACGACGTATTCGTCCTGCACCGTGCCCTGCACCACGCCGATCCGGACGCCGGATTTCAGGTCCGAGAAGCCCTTGACGGGGCTGCCGTTCTGGACGACCAGCGAGAAGTACCCGAAGTCGTAGCCGTTGGTGAAGCCGACCAGCTGGCGGCGCGCGTCGGTGGTGGTGATGCTCGACGAGCCGGCGTCGAAGCGACCGTTGGCCACCTGAGCCAGCAGGCCCGCGAACTCGGTGCCGGAAAACTCCACCTGCAGGCCGAGTTTCGCGCCGACCGCCTTCAGCAACTCGTTGTCGAATCCGGTGAATACGCCCTGGCCGTTCACGCAGATGCTCGGCGGGGCGTCCGACAGGGTGCCGACGCTCAGCTTGCCCGGTGTGAGCAGACCCAACTTGCCGATGTCGATGCCGTCCAGCGGGACGGTGCGCTCGGTGGTGAACCGGTCGGCGCCCGCATCGGGCCCCGTGGCCAGGTTGGCCGGGGCCGCCGAGGCCGACTCGACACCCGGCGGGGCGCACAATCCGCTGCTTGCCGATGAATTGCTGCTGTCCGAGCCGCAGGCCGTGAGGAACAGCAGACTCAGCACCGAAAACACCGCTAGCAGCGCACGGGATCGCGACACGGACGAACGGACCATAGGCGAGAACATTAGCCGGAAACCCTACCCATCAGTCGACCACGCCCCAGTGCAACACCCGCACGGTGAACAGCACCAACCCCAGCGACACCGTCGCCACCACGACCAGCCCGACCACCGCCACCGCCAGCGGCCGCCATCCGCTGCGGCCGAGTTCACGGAAATCGGTGTTGAGACCGACCCCGGCGAAGGTGAGCAGGAACGCCCACTTCGACACATTGCCCAGATTGGCGAGCTGCGGCTTGTCGATCCAGTGCACCGTCGCGAGCGCGGACACCGCCAGGAAGCCGAGCACGAACTTGGGGAACTTCGCCCACACGAACGCCGCCTTGGCGCGCAGTCCCGGGGCCAGCGTGTCGGCCTCGCCGCGCGCGGCCCAGTACAGGGCGAAGCCGAGCACCACGAACCCGATCAGCGCGTTGCGGGTCGATTTCACCAGCACCGCCAGCTTGCCCGCGGCGTCGGAGTAGGCGTAGCCGGTGGCGGTGGTCTCGGCGGTGTTGTCCACGGCCAGGCCCGCCCACAGGCCGAACTCGTGATCGGTCAGCCCGAGGCCGTGGCCGATCGCGGGCAGGGTGAACAGCGCCACCGCGCCAAGGGTCAGGATCGCCGCGATCGCGTAACCCACATCGGCGTTGCGGGCCCGGATGGCGCCGCGCGCGGCCACGATCGCCGACACCCCGCAGATCGAAGTGCCCACGGCCAGTAGCGAACCCAGCTTCCCGGACAGGCCAAGCAGCCGGGCGACGGTGAGGATGATCGCGCCCGCCACCGTCATATCGATGAGGATCAGCACGAAGCTGGTGCCGCCGAGTTTCGCGACGTCACCGAGCACGAAGCGGGAACCCAATGCGACGATGCCCACTTTGAGCCAGAACTCGTAGGTGCCGATGCCCGGCTTGAAGATCCGGGGCACGCCAACGGTATTGGCGATGATCAGCCCGAAAACGATGGCCCACAGCACGTATTCGATATCGGGAAAGCGCCAGTGGTGGTCGTGGGCCAAGTCGTTCACCCAGGTCTGGGTGTACTTGCCGAGCAGACCGACGGCGATCAGCAGGACGATACCCGGCAGATAGGCCAGCGCGCCGCGCAGTGCTCCGGATTCCGCTGCCGGAGTGGAGGTTTCGGTGGTCATCGAGTCACCACGGGATCTTCGGCAGCACGTCGGCGGCGGCGAGCAGCACGACGACCCCCGCGACGATCACCGCCCACCAGTCGACGCCGATCCGCCGCCATACCGAAGCGGACGCCGCCGCATCTTCCGGCGCGGGCGCAGCACCCGGTTCACTCATGGCCGAACTCCCTCATCGCGGCTGATCCCGGTGCATTCCCGCGACCAGCCGCCATGATGAACCGCATCACCTCCCGGGGGAAGTGATGGAATCAGCCCGATTCGATCGCCGAATCAGGCGATGCCGGTGACGGACTCAGGATTGAATTCGTCGCGCCAGCGGATGGCCTCGACCAGGGTGGAGAGGTCGTAGTCGGGACCGTCGGTGCCCACGGTGAAGGTGGTGGCGCCCGCGGCCACCAGGGCCGGGGCCTTGTCGGCGCCGGGCCAGTCCACCGAGCGCTCGATGTCCTCCGGGTCGGTGCCGACGGCCGCGCAATGGTCGGCGAGGATCTTCGACTTGCGTTCCAGCACATCGAGATCCGCGAAGGTGTGCCAGATGTCGCCGTACTCGGCGACCAGCCGCAGCGTCTTCTTCTCGCCGCCGCCACCGATGAGGATCGGGATGTCGCGCACCGGCTGCGGGTTGAGCTTCTTCAATCGGCTGTCGATGCGGGCCAGGTATTCCTTCAGCAGGTTCAGACGCGTTCCCGCCGTACCGAATTCGTAGCCGTACTCGTCGTAGTCCTTCTCGAACCAGCCCGCGCCGATGCCGAGGATCAGGCGGCCGCCGGAGATGTGGTCCACGGTGCGGGCCATGTCGGCCAGCAGATCCGGATTGCGGTAGCCGCCGCCGGTGACCAGCGCGCCCAGTTCGACCCGTTCGGTCTGCTCGGCGATGGCGCCGAGCATGGTCCAGCACTCGAAGTGCGCACCGTCGGGGTCGCCGTAGAGGGGATAGAAGTGGTCCCAGTTGAACACGATGTCGACGCCCGCATCCTCGGCGCGGAGCACGGCGTCGCGGATCAGTGCGTAGTCGGGGGCGTGCTGGGGCTGTAGTTGAACTCCGATCCGAACGGGTCGGGCCATAGCTCCTCCTCGCGGTGTCGATGCTTCGCAGGCGAGGCTACCCGTCCGGGCAGTAGGATTCCCGACTGCGGCCGCGCCGCACCACCCCTCTACTCGGATCGTCCGGCACGTTCCTGCCGGTGAAGGGATTGATTCACGATGGCCACGGTCACCTTCGACCGCGCGACCCGGCTGTACCCGGGCGCCACCGAACCCGCCGTCGACCAGCTGAACCTCGAGATCGCCGACGGCGAATTCCTGGTCCTGGTCGGTCCGTCTGGATGCGGCAAGTCCACCTCGCTGCGCATGCTCGCCGGGCTCGAGGACGTCGACGGCGGGCGCATCCTGATCGGCGACAAGGACGTCACCGCGGCCGAGCCCAAGGAACGCGACATCGCGATGGTGTTCCAGAACTACGCGCTCTACCCGCACATGACGGTCGCGGACAATATGGGTTTCGCGCTCAAGATGGCGAAGGTGGCCAAGACGGAGCGGGACCAGCGGGTGCGCGAGGCGGCCGCGCTGCTCGATCTCGAACAGTACCTGGACCGCAAGCCCAAGCAGCTGTCCGGCGGCCAGCGCCAGCGGGTGGCGATGGGCCGGGCGATCGTGCGGCAGCCGCAGGTGTTCCTGATGGACGAGCCGCTGTCGAACCTGGACGCCAAGCTCCGCGTGCAGACCCGCACCCAGATCGCACAGTTGCAGCGACGCCTCGGCACCACGACCGTCTACGTCACCCACGATCAGGTGGAGGCGATGACCATGGGCGACCGGGTGGCGGTGCTGAAAGACGGTCTGCTGCAACAGTGTGCGACGCCGCGCGACCTGTACCGGGATCCGGCGAATCTGTTCGTCGCGGGGTTCATGGGCTCTCCGGCGATGAACCTGTTCACGCTGCCGATCGAGGACGCGGGGGTGGTGCTGGGCGGTCACACGCTGCCGGTGCCGCGCACGGTCGCCGACGCCGTACGGGAAACCGTCGTGGTGGGCATCCGGCCGGAGCACTTCGACCTCGCCGGATCCGGTGACGGTATCGCGATGGAGGTCGACGTGGTCGAGGAACTCGGCTCCGACGCCTACATCTACGGCCGCACCCTCGGCGCGGACGGCGCCACGGGCACCGGCGAGACCATCGTGGCGCGGGCGGACTGGCGCAATCCGCCGGCCAAGGGCGAAAAGCTCTCCCTCACAGCGACTTCCGAGCACATCTACTTCTTCGCGCCGGAGGACGGCAGCCGCCTGAACTGACCCTCGAACGCGCCCTCGACGCCTCAGAGCGTCGAGGGCATTTCCCGCCTCCGCGCCGCTCGCCACTTCCGGTTGACGCGGATGCGGAGGTTCTCCAAGGGCACCTCGTTGCCCGACGCGCTGCGCACCTCGACGCGCACCGGCTCGCCCGTGGCGTCCTCGAGGCGCTCCAGCGGGGGTTCGCCGTCCTGGAGGTACTGGTCGCCCCACTGCCACAGCGCGAACACGACCGGTAGCAGGTCGCGGCCCTTGGTGGTCAGCACGTATTCGTCGCGGGTGCGCTTGCCGTCCTCGCGATAGGGCTGTTTGCGGAGCAGGCCGGCCTCGGTGAGCTTGCGCAGGGCGGCCGACGCGGCGGCGTCGGTGATACCCACACGGGCAGCGAAGCCGTCGAAACGCGTGGTGCCGTAGATCGTCTCCCGCAGAATGAGCAGCGCCGAGCGGGTGCCGACGATATCGAGCGCCTTGACGATCGAGCAATCGTCGGGCTTCCACGACCTCAGGTCACGCAAGGGTCCTTCCAGTACAGCCGCCATGAGATCGATCATAGCAATTCTGACTTGTGGCAACTATTGTCAGCTCGTAATCTGACTATAGAACGGTTTAGTTAGAAGATCGTTCGGTGGAGACCGCGGCGTCGCGGCACTCGGAAGGAACCGTCATGAGAGACGCAGTCATCGTCGAGGCAGTGCGCACCCCCATCGGCAAGGGAAAGCCGACCGGCGCCCTGCACGACGTGCATCCGGTGGACCTGCTCGCGCACAGCCTGCGCGAGGTGGTGCGGCGCAGCGGAGTGGATCCGGAGTTGATCGACGACGTGATCGGCGGCGTCGTCACGCAGGTCGGCGAGCAGGCCGTCAATATCACCCGCCGGGCCGCACTGGCCGCCGGCTACCCCGAATCGGTGCCCGCGACCACCGTCGATCGGCAGTGCGGCAGCAGCCAGCAGGCCATCCACTTCGCGGCGCAGGGCGTTATCGCGGGAGCCTACGACATGGTGGTCGCCGCCGGACTGGAATCGATGAGCCGGATCCCGATGGGCGCGAGCGTACTCGGCGCCACCGATCTCGACGGGGTCGCCTTCCGCGAGCGCTATCCGGAAGACCTTGTGCCACAGGGCATCAGCGCCGAGCTGATCGCCGCCCGCTGGGGGATCAGCCGCACCGCCATGGACGAGTTCTCCCTCGCCAGTCACGAAAAGGCCGCTGCCGCAACGAAGAACGGATCGTTCGAGGCGCAACTCGCCCCCATCGCCGGGCTGACCACCGACGAAGGCATCCGGGTCGGCAGCACCCTGGACACGCTCGCGGGCCTGCGACCGGCCTATTACAGCGAGGCGTACGCCGCCCGATTCCCCGAGATCGGCTGGAATGTCACCGCCGCCAACGCCAGCCAGATCAACGACGGCAGCGCGGCCGTACTCATCACGACCAGCGAGAAGGCCGCGCAGCTCGGCCTCACCCCGCTGGCTCGGCTGCACAGCTTCGCCGTGGCGGGCGACGATCCGCTGCTGATGCTGACCGCCGTCATCCCCGCCACGCGGAAGGTATTGCAGCGCGCCGGTTTACAGCTGTCCGACATCGACCTGATCGAGATCAACGAGGCGTTCGCGTCGGTGGTGCTGGCGTGGCAGCGCGAGACCAGCGCGGACCTGTCGCGGGTCAACGTGCACGGCGGGGCCATCGCGCTGGGACATCCGCTCGGTGCGTCCGGCGCCCGGCTGGCCACCACCCTCGTGCACGCCATGCGGGAACGCGGCGCGCGGTACGGGCTGCAAACCATGTGCGAGGCAGGGGGATTGGCCAACGCCACCGTCTTCGAACGGTTGTGACGCGGGCCGGGCGGCATCTCGCGTTCAGCCGGTGACCTGTCCGGCCAGCAACATGCCGGTGACGAACGAGGCGGGCACCAGCAGCAGCGCGAGCGCCGCCCACCACCACATGTACCAGCGCTTGACCGCCGCGACGACCACCATCACCAGTCCGCCGCCGAGGGCCGCCGCGGTGCCGCCCCATGAGACCAGGATGCCCCAGGTGGCGAACTCCTCGCGGCACCCGGTGCCGTAGCCGCACGGGTCGGTGGCCATGACGAAGAACGGGGTGAACGACGCCGCGCACACGCCGAGCAGGGCGGCGAGTGAGTACAGGACGATGGCCAGCACCAGATCCCACGTCCGGAGGGGCCGGGGCGCGGGCCGCATCGGCATCGGCATCGGCGGGTAGGCCATCGGGTCGGGGTAGGTCATCATGGTTCCAGCGTGGCCGACCGGCCGCGTCTCGGGATCCGCAGAACTACTCAGTCCGAGAACCGGGCCGAGGAGTTGCGGCTCGGCGCTGGTTAGGCTGCCGGGGTGAGCGAGCTGCTGGATCCCGAGTCCGCCTTCGTCTACGCGATTCCGCTGCGGACGCGCTTCCGCGGGATCACGGTGCGGGAGGGGATGCTGGTCGAGGGGCCGCTGGGGTGGGGTGAGTTCTGCCCGTTCCCGGAGTACGACGACCGGGAGGCGGCGAACTGGCTGGCCACCGCGGTCGAGCAGATCACCGAGGGGTGGCCGGCGCCGGTGCGGGAACGGATTCCGGTCAACTGCACGGTGCCCGCGGTCGGGCCCGAGCGGGCGCACGAGATCGTCGCCGGATCGGGCTGCCGCACGGCGAAGGTCAAGGTCGCCGACCATCCCGATGCCCTCGCCGAGGACCTCGAGCGAGTGGCGGCGGTCCGCGACGCCCTCGGACCCGGCGGGGCCGTGCGGATCGATGCCAACGCCGTGTGGGATGTGGATACGGCGGTCGCACACATCCGTCGAATCGACCGGGCCGCAGGCGGTTTGGAGTACGTCGAACAACCCTGCCGGACCATCGAGGAGCTGGCGGAGGTGCGCCGCCGGGTCGACGTCCGCATCGCCGCCGACGAATCCATCCGCCGCGCCGAGGATCCGCTGCGGGTAGCGGTCGCGGGGGCCGCCGACGTGGCCGTGCTGAAGTGCACTCCGCTCGGCGGCGTGCGCCGCGCGCTGCGGGTCGCCGAGGCCGCCGGGCTGCCCTGCGTGGTCTCCTCGGCACTGGAGACGAGCGTCGGACTGTCCGCTCAGCTCGCCCTCGCCGCCGCCCTGCCGGAGCTCGATTTCGCCTGCGGGCTGGGCACACTGCGCCTGTTCGACGGCGACGTCACGGCACAGCCTCTGCTCCCCGTCGACGGATTCCTCCCGGTACCGACGGTGCCGCCGCGGCCGGATCCCGAACTGCTGCAACGCTTCCGCCATCCGGACGCGGACCGGGTGCGCTGGTGGCGCTACCGTCTCGACCGCGTCCGCCGCCTATTGCCCTAGCTTCCGGCCTCGGCGGACACAATTCGCGCTGGGACGGCGAAATATGCCGCGACGGAGTGATTCGTGACCGCTCAGGCCGCAGGCGATCTCAGCACCAGGAAGCGTGCGGGCGGCAGACCTGCCAGCCGGTACCGTCCGCGTTCGGGACCGCGGTCCAGGTGGAGGCGCCCCTCTCGGTGCCCAGGGCGCGTTCGGGCTGCTGGGGACCGTTGTTGCCCCGGCGATACTCGCGCCTGTTGTCGCGGATCTCGTTCTGGCGGAGCTGATTCGTTTCGAGGTGGTGGTAGCCGCGGGGGTCGATGTGCCGCCAGCCGGTGGTGTCGCGCGGGTCGGCGGGGCCGCGGTCGGAGTGGCCCGCCCGCGCGCCCGGATCGGCGGTGGCGGCGCCGGCGGCGACCACGGAGCCGAGCGCGGCGGCGCCCGCGACCAGGGCCAGTGCGGCCGTCCGGGAAGCGCGGCGACCGGCCGTCGCGTCGGGGTGAGGTCTTCGGTCCGTCGCCGGATGTCGCCTCGGAAGTACACGTCGCATTGTCGGCCCCTTTGCCTCGTTGCTGTCGTGCGCTCTGTTCACCTGTACGGCAGAGCTCATCTACGTAGATTAATAGTACGTAGTTCGATCGTACGTACTTCGAACGTAGATCGCTCGTGGTTGTGGCTCGGGCCATAGGGGGAGGAAGGTCAGCCGAGGCGGACGCCGCAGCCCAGCATGGTGGTGCGTAGCAGCAGCGCGGCTTCCGGGCCGATCACGCCGTCCACCAGCTCCACGTAGCGAGAACAGAATTCGGGCCCGTGCGCGGCCGGTTCGGCGCCGCCGGGCTCCAGGTGATGTGCCACCTCGTGCAGGATCACCAGCTCCCGCAGCGCCCACGCGGCGCCGCGGGTGTGCAGCGGCACGGCCAGTACCGCGGTCTCGACCTCATAGTGCGCGGCCGACGCACCGGCCCGGGCTCGGACGGTCAACGGCCGTTGTGACCTTTCCCATTGCGCACGAACCCAATTCAGTGACAAGACACGATCTACGTAGGTCTGCACCGATTCCACCGAGGCGAAGCGCCGCTCGATCGGCAGGGTGAGTTGCGAGCCGTGCAGATCCACCGTCCGGGAGCCGTACTCGTCGGCGCGCTCGAACATTCGCCGCACCAGGCCCTCGGCGTCATAGACCTTGGCGCGCTGGGTATCTCGCGCACTCACCAGGCAATCCCCGCCCGCCCGCTCACCCGTCGCCCGAGCCGAGTTGCCCGCGAGCCGCGCCCAATTCGGGAGACGAACCCAGTCGCGCCGCGCGCCCCGCGCGGTCCCCGGCCCGCCGGGCGGCGGCGGAGTAGCCCGCCGACTCCTGCGGGCCGCGCCAGGTGCCGCGCGCCTCCGAGGTGCGGGTATAGAAGTCGTGCAGCTCGAGTTCCTTGTCGCGCAGGGCGAGTTCGGTGCCCGGAGCGGTGGTCGGCTCCGCGCGCACCTCGGCCTCCACGTCCGCGCGCACCTCGGCCAGCCGCTTGCCGACCCGGGCGGCGAAGGCCATCTGGAAGTTCAGCCGGGCCGTCACCGCCGCGACCGGGGCCTGCACGCGGCGCTGCACCTTACGGCCCCAACGGTTCTCGACGACGATCTTCTCCACCGTCGCCGACTTGTACCGGCCCGACTTGATGTACTGGTCGGAAGCCCGCACCATCTGCACCAGCAGGCTCGCGTACAGCGCCTCACAGGTGGCGATGTCGGTGTCGAAACCGTAGGCGTACACCTGCGTGGACGAGCGGGCCACATCGCAGCGCACATCGTTGGCCGCCGCGATCGCCACGAACAGCTGCACGTAGGTGCGCAGTCCGCGCTTACCGGCCGCGCCGATCGCAATCACCTTCTGCGTCGGCGTTTTCCGATGCTCGCGGCCGGCGATATGGGCGCGCGCCACCGTCAGGTCGATCGACGAACGGGTCGCCAGGCGCTGTGCGGCGGCGAGAAACGCCTCGGCCTCGTGCTCGTTGTCGGTCGACTCGGCCTGGCGGAGCAGCCCACCGATCCTTGTGAGCAGTTTGTCGTTTGTCAGCTGGGTCGACATCGAAGCCCAGGATAGAAGAACCGGCCGACACGACTCGCGCCGAACAATGTATCTTGCCTTGTGCAACCGGCTGAGTGTGCTGGCGCTCACGAGCACTCCTCGCTGGCGTTCGGCGTCACTCGTGCACCGGAGCGCGCTGTGTCGATGGTTCGCTCGCAAGCTCGCTCACGTCTCGACCCTGGAGTATCGATGGCTTTGAACAAGGTGTCGTCACGACGCTCGTCCCTGGTGTCACGCGCCGCGCTGGCCGCTGTTTCGGCCGCGCTGCTCACCGCGACCTTCACCAGTGCGTGCTCGAGCGGCGGGGGTAACGACGCCACCAGTCAGAATTTGAGTGGCCGCGGGCCCATCACCTACGTGGAGGGCAAGGACACCACCGAGTCGGGGGCGGTGAAGCAGCTCATCGAGCGCTGGAATGCCACGCACCCCGACGAGAAGGTGACATTCAAGGAACAGTCCAACGACGCCTCCCAGCAGTACGACGACCTGGCCCAGCACATGCGGGCCAAGCAGTCGGACTACGACGTGATGGCGCTGGACGTGCCGTGGACCGCCGAGTTCGCCGCGAAGGGCTGGATCCAGCCGCTGCAGGACTCCTTCGCCATCGACACCGCCATGCTGCTGTCGCCGACGGTCGCCAGCGCCACCTACAAGGGCACGCTCTACGCGGCCCCGCGCAACACCAACGGCGGGCTGCTGTACTACCGCAAGGACCTGGTGCCGAACCCACCGAAGACCTGGTCGGAGCTGCTGAACAACTGCGGCGCCGCGCGTGACCACCAGATCGGTTGCTACGCCGGGCAATTCGCCCCCTACGAGGGCCTCACCGTGAACTCGGCGGAGGTCATCAACGCCTTCGGCGGCACCTTCGTCGGCCCGGACGGCAAGACCCCGACCGTGAACAGCCCGCAGGCCCGCGCCGGGCTGCAGGTGCTCGTCGACGCCTACAAGAACGGGGAGATCCCGAAGGAGGCCATCTCCTTCAAGGAGCCCGAGAGCCAGAACGCCTTCGCCCAGGGCAAGCTGCTGTTCCTGCGCACCTGGCCGAACTTCTACGGCGTCGCCAACGCCGACTCCTCGGCGGTGAAGGGCAATGTCGGCGTCGCGCCGCTGCCGGGCAAGGACGGCATCGGCGCCTCCACCCTCGGTGGGTACAACGCGGCGATCAGCTCCTACTCCAAGCACAAGGCCACCGCGCTGGACTTCCTGCGCTTCATGATCAGCGAGGACGCCCAGCGCATCGTCGCCGAGGGCGCGTTCCCGCCGGTGCGCCAGTCGATGTACGACGACCCGGCCCTGATCGCGAAGTTCCCCTACCTGCCGGCGCTGAAGGATTCGATCGCCAGCGCGGTGCCGCGCCCGGTCACCCCCTACTATCCTGCGGTGTCGAAAGCCATCCAGGACAACGCTTATGCTGCGTTGACCGGAGCCAAGTCCGTCGACGACGCGATCACCGGCATGCAGAAGGGCATCCAGGCGGCCGGATCGTAGCCGCCGGAGAAGCACCCACCGAGCCAGCCCCGTAGGAGAGAAGAACGTGTCAGATCCTTCGGGAGCGACCGACCTCGCGCCGCCCGCCGCACCGGCGGAACCGACTCCGAGTCGGCGGTCCGGATCCCGAAGTATTCCGGCGCGGCCGTGGTTGTTCGTCGCACCCGTACTCGTGGCGCTGGCCGTCGTCATCGGCTACCCCGTGGTGCGGGCGGTGGTGATGTCCTTCCAGAAGGACTCGGGGCTCAACGACGCCACCGGGATGTTCGAGGACGGCGGGTTCGCCGGGTTCGGCAACTACACGCACTGGCTGCTGCAGCAGTGCACCCTGCCCGGCGGGAGCTACGAGGCCTGCCCCACCGGCAACCTGGGCTCGCAGTTCTGGGCGGCCATCGGCATCACGCTGCTGTTCACGGTGGTGACCGTGGCGCTGGAGGCGACCATCGGGCTCGGCATGGCCGTGGTGATGGGCAAGACCTTCCGCGGCCGGGCGCTGCTGCGGGCGGCCGTGCTGATCCCGTGGGCGATCCCGACCGCCGTCACGGCTCGGCTGTGGGAGTTCATGTTCCAGTACGACGGGGTGGTGAACCGGGTGCTCGGCACCCACATCCTGTGGCAGACCGACCCGTGGTGGTCGCGGTTCGCGGTGATCATCGCCGACGTCTGGAAGACCACGCCGTTCATGGCGCTGCTGATTCTGGCGGGGCTGCAAGTCATTCCGGGTGATGTGTACGAGGCGGCGCGGGTCGACGGCGCCTCGGCCCGGCAGCGCTTCATCCACATCACGCTGCCGCTGCTGAAACCGGCGCTGCTGGTCGCGGTGCTGTTCCGCACGATGGACGCGCTGCGGCTCTACGACCTGCCGGCGATCATGACGCAGGGCAACCCGGCGACGCGGACCATCTCGATCCTGGTGGTCGACCAGGTACGCCAGGGCCAGAACAGTGCCGCGGCGCTGTCGGTCATCACCTTCCTGTTGATCTTCGCGGTCGCCTTCGTACTGGTGAAGGTGCTGGGCGCCAATGCCGTCGCGACCCAGGAAGAACAGCGGAAGGCGCACTGATGACCACGCTTACCGACGCGCCCACCGGCGCCACCGCCGCCGCCCCCGTGCCGTGGACGAAGCGCCTGCGTTCGGCGCGGGTCTACGTCGGCGCGCTGATCGTGCTGGTGTGGGGGCTGGGACCGTTCTACTGGATGGTGGTCACGGCCTTCCGGGACCCGGCCTACACCTTCGACAACACGCCCTGGCCGACGCACGTCACGCTGGAGAACTTCCGCAATGCGTTCGACACCAGCCGCGGCAACGATTTCGGGCGGGCGGTCACCAACAGCATCATCATCGGCCTCGCCACCGCGGCCATCGCGCTGCTGATCGGGATGCTGGCCGCCTACGCCCTGGCCCGCCTCACGTTCCGGGGCAAGACCCTGGTGGCCGGGCTGGTGCTGAGCGCGTCGATGTTCCCCGTGGTGGTGCTGGTGACGCCGCTGTTCCAGCTGTTCACCGACATCGGCTGGATCGGCCACTACCAGGCGCTGATCATCCCGAACATCTCGTTCGTGCTGCCGCTGACGGTCTACATCCTGGCGTCGTTCTTCGCCGAGCTGCCCTGGGAACTCGAGGAAGCCGCGCGCATCGACGGCGCCTCCCGCTTCCAGGCCTTCCGCCTGATCATGCTCCCGCTGGCCGCGCCCGCCGTATTCACCACCGCCATCCTGGCCTTCATCGCCGCGGTGAACGAATACCTGCTGGCCCGCCTGCTGTCCTCGGACTCCACCGAACCCGTCACCGTCGCCATCGCCCGCTTCTCCGGCAACGACCCCCTGGTCCAGCCCTACGCCGCGATCATGGCCGCCGGCACCATAGTCACGGTCCCCCTAGTCATCATGGTCCTGCTCTTCCAGCGCCGCATCATCTCCGGATTGACCGCAGGCGGCGTCAAGAGCTGACAACCCGTGCTCTCGAACCAGTAGTCTGTGTTTCGATTGGGGTATTTGCGGTAGTTCGAGCTTTGTTCGGGTAGGTGTTCGTGCAATAGGTCCGGCATCTCAGGAGATGATCGTGAGTTCGATCCGTAAGCGACGGCACCACGACAATCGGAACGACGCCCCGTACGCCTCGGTCGCCGGATGGAACGATCCATCGAGTGGCACGGCGCGGCGGCAGCGCGAGCAGCAGTACCGGCTCCGGCGGCGGGGGCGGCCACCCACTCTCGAGACGCCGCAGGCCCGGCCGCCGCGCACGCGGGCGCAGCGGGTGCGGCGGCTGCTGCTGGCGCTGTTCGTGATCTTTCTGGTGTTTCCGGCGCTGCTGGCGACGCTGGCGTACTGGAGCGCCGAGATCCCGGATCCGGCGGCGGTGCAGACCAATCAGATCGCCACCATCACCGCCTCCGACGGCACCACGGTGCTCGCGAAAGTGGTTCCGCCGGAAGGCAATCGGACGCCGGTGCCGCTGTCGGACGTACCGCAGCCGGTCCGCGACGCGATGCTCTCGGCCGAGGACCGCAATTTCTACACCAATCCCGGCTATTCGGCCTCGGCGTTCCTGCGCGCGGCCCGCGACAACGTGCTGTCGCGCGACGACGCCGGTGGCGGGTCGACCATCACCCAGCAATACGTCAAGAACGCGTTCCTCAGCTCCGAGCGCACCCTGTCGCGCAAGATGCGGGAGCTGATCATCTCCGCGAAGATGGCGCGGCAGTGGAGCAAGGACGACATCCTCGCCGCCTACCTGAACACCATCTACTACGGCCGTGGCGCGTACGGCATCGCGGCGGCGGCCAAGGCGTATTTCGACAAGCCGGTGCCGGAGCTGACCCCGGCCGAGGGCGCGGTGCTGGCCGCGGTGGTGCGCACGCCGTCGATCCTCGACCCGGAAACCCATCTGCCGCAGCTGAAGTCGCGCTGGAACTACGTGCTCGACGGCATGGTCGAGATGGGCACGCTGCCGGCGGCGGAGCGGGCCGGGCTCCGGTTCCCGGACATCGCGCCGATCACGGTCGCGGCCGACGATGCCGCGCGCGGCCCGGCCGGACTGGTCCGCACCCAGGTGCTGCGCGAGTTGCGCGCGGCCGGGGTGAGCGAGCAGGAGATCAATACCGGGGCGCTGCAGGTGGTGACGACCATCGACGCGCGCGCCCAGCAGTCCGCGGTGGACGCCGTGCGCAACCGGCTCGGACCGCAGCCGCCGGAGTTGCGCGGCGCGGTGGTGTCGATCGATCCGCGTTCGGGTGCGGTGCGCGCCTACTACGGCGGTGACGACGGCGTCGGTTTCGATTTCGCTCAGGCCCCGTTGCAGACGGGTTCGTCGTTCAAGACGTTCGCGGTGCTGGCCGCGTTGCAACAGGGCGTCTCGCTGTCGTATCAGCTCGACAGCGGGCCGGTGACGGTGAACGGTGTCAAGGTCACCAATGTCGAGGGTGAGTCGTGCGGAACCTGTTCGCTCGCCGAGGCTTTCAAGCGCTCGCTGAACACCAGTTTCTATCGGCTCGCCGATGTGGTGGGCCCGCAGGCCATCGCCGATGCCGCGCACTTGGCCGGGATCCCGGACCAGATTCCGGGGGTGCCCGGCAAGACGCTCACCGAGGAGGGCGGCGGCACCCCGACGCCGTCGATCGTGCTGGGCGTCTATTCAGTGCGGCCCATCGATATGGCCTCGGCGTACGCGACGGTCGCGGCGTCGGGGGTATATCACCGGCCGTACTTCGTGCAGCGCGTCGTCGCCGGTGACGGCCGGGTGCTGCTGGACCGCGGCGCGCCGGGGCAGGGCCGGATGCCGCAGGGCGAACAGCGGCTGCCCAAGCACGTGGCCGACGGCGTCACACAGGCGATGCAGCCGATCGCGGCGTATTCGAACCGGCACGATCTGGCGGGGCGGCCGTCGGCGGCCAAGACGGGCACCACACAGCTGGGTGACACCGGCGCCAACAAGGACGCCTGGATGATCGGCTTCACGCCGTCGCTGTCCACGGCGGTGTGGGTGGGAACCGAACAGTCCCAGCCGATCCGCACCTCGCGCGACGCCCCGATCTACGGCTCCGGACTGCCCGCGGACATCTGGAAGCAGACCATGGACGGCGCGCTGGCCGGCAGCCCGGTCGAGCAGTTCCCCACGCCCGGTCCGGCCGCTTCGGCGGGCCCGCTGTTCGGCGGCCCGCCGGCGCCACCGACGGAGGCTCAGGGACCGTTCGATGTGCTCGCGCCGCCGTCGGACGGGCCGCCGGACCCGGTGATCGTGTTCCCGCCCGCACCCCCCGAGCCGGCGCCCGCACCGCCGGAACCGAGACAGGTCGAGATCTTCCCCGGTTTGAGCATCCCCGTGCCGGGCTGATGCGGAGGACACGCCGCATCGGTTGTGACAAAACGAATCCTCGTTGTGCGACCGTCGGCCAGTCGCCGCCGATAGGGTGGAGCCGGGTGCGAACCCGGTGCGCAGACCGCGTGGCCGCCGACGCGAACGGGCAGGTCTCGCGGAATCGATGACATGGCAAGGATCCGCCCGGATGATCATGGATGGTCCGAAACGATTCCGGATGGGTCGATATCCGACGGCGATGGCAGGATGCAGGAGGATGTGCGCACAGTGAGTAACCAGTCCGGCGTCGGTCCGAGCCGCGCGGGACGGCACACAGCACGAGACATAGGGGCGACACCGGTGGATTTCAATGTCGTTGACCGCCACGAGACGCTGGTGGCGGGGACGGTGCTACGGAGCCCGGCGCTGGCGGTCGAAGGACCGCGGCGGTTGCGGGTGGAGGAGGCGTGGAAGCGCAATCTGGCGCGCCCACTACCCGGCCCGCCGGCGACCGCGTACGTGGACCACGCACCGGAGATCGGATCGTATCTGACCC
This sequence comes from Nocardia wallacei, assembly GCF_029868745.1. Lineage (GTDB taxonomy): Bacteria > Actinomycetota > Actinomycetes > Mycobacteriales > Mycobacteriaceae > Nocardia > Nocardia wallacei_B. The sequence goes on from NZ_JARWOP010000306.1 coordinate 35,580, forward strand.
ACATCGTCGGTTATCGCTGCGACAGCCTGGCCGACCTGCAGCCCGGTGACGTGCTTGCCCGAGTGCCGGCCGGCCGGTTCGCGCGGTTCATCCGCACCGGCGACGACCTCGGCGACACCATCGTGTCGCTGTGGCGCGCGGTGTGGGATCTGGAGGCGGCCGGTGCGCTGGTGCGCGCCTACACCGGCGATTTCGAGCACTATCCGGACGTGCGGACGGTCGAGGTGTTCGTCGCCCTGAAGGACGACGGCACGACCGGCGACGGCGACAAGTAGAGGGGGCACATCGTGGACTTCGAGATCGTCACGCTGGACGAGAGCCTGGTGGCCGGCCTCACCGTCCCGCTGGCGGGCCGCGAGGTGACCGCCCGCGACCTGGACCTGGTCAACTTCACCTGGGACCGGTACCTGTGCCGGGAGAAAAGCGTGCCCCGGGTGGCGGCCTACATCGGCCAACACGACCACGCCGTCGCGGTGCTCGGCTACGCGCTGGATTCGCTGGAGCAGCTCGATGTCGGCGATGTCATGACCCGCATACCGGCCGGGCGCTACGCCAAGTTCGTCGTCTCCGACAAGCCCTACGACCTGCTGCGCACGGCATGGGCACAGGTCGCCAAGGCGGAGAGCGCCGGAACCATCACCCGCTCACACACCGCGGAGGTCGAGCGCTACACCGGGCCGACGTCGGTCGAGGTATACGTCTCGCTGGACTAGTAGGGCGTAAAGCAAAGCCCGGCCGAATCATTCGGGCCGGGCTTTCCCTCGTCGCCGATACCGCTGTCGGCGGAAAAGCTGCTGCTATTCCGCTCCCACGATGAACGTTTCCAGCTCCGTGCGGGCGACGTCGTCGGCCATCTGCTTCGGCGGGGACTTCATCAGATAGGCCGAGGCCGGGAGGATCGGGCCGCCGAGGCCGCGGTCCTTGGCGATCTTGGCCGCGCGGATGGCGTCGATGATGATGCCCGCCGAGTTCGGCGAGTCCCACACCTCGAGCTTGTACTCCAGGTTCAGCGGCACGTCACCGAAGGCGCGACCCTCCAGCCGCACGTAGGCCCACTTGCGGTCGTCGAGCCAGCCGACGTGGTCGGATGGGCCGATGTGCACGTCGCCCGCGCCCAGCTCCTTCTTGAGGTTGCTGGTGACGGCCTGGGTCTTGGAGATCTTCTTGGACTCCAGCCGCTCCCGCTCGAGCATGTTCTTGAAGTCCATGTTGCCGCCGACGTTCAGCTGCATGGTGCGGTCCAGCTGCACGCCACGATCCTCGAACAACTTGGCCATCACGCGGTGCGTGATGGTGGCGCCGACCTGGCTCTTGATGTCGTCACCGACGATCGGGACGCCGGCGTCGGCGAACTTCTTCGCCCATACCGGGTCGGAGGCGATGAAGACCGGCAGCGCGTTCACGAACGCGGCGCCGGCGTCGATGGCGCACTGCGCGTAGAACTTGTCGGCCTCCTCGGAACCCACCGGGAGGTAGGACACCAGCACGTCGACCTTCGCGTCCTTCAGCACCTGGACGACATCGACCGCCTCGGCGTCGGACAGCTCGATGGTCTCCGCGTAGTACTTGCCGATGCCGTCCAGCGTCGGGCCGCGCTGCACGCCGACACCGCTCGGCGGCACGTCGGAAATCTTGATGGTGTTGTTCTCGCTGGCGAAGATCGCGTCCGACAGGTCGAATCCGACCTTCTTGGCGTCGACATCGAACGCGGCGACGAACTTCACGTCGCGCACGTGGTAGCGACCGAACTTGACATGCATGAGGCCGGGGACGGTCGCTTCCGCGTCCGCGTCCTTGTAGTACTGCACGCCCTGGACCAGCGAGGAGGCACAGTTGCCCACGCCCACGATGGCCACGCGAATCTCGGTGTCGGATGCGGCGCTCGCGCCGTGCTCAGCCGTGTTGACATCACTCATGGCCGATATTTCCCTCTTTCTGTGGTGCCGCCTTCATTGACTGCTCCGCTGCAATCAACTCGTTGAGCCAGCGCACTTCGCGCTCGCTTGATTCGAGCCCGAGCTGGTGGAGCTGGCGGGTATAGCGATCCAGGGTTCCGCTGGCCCGTTTGATCGCCTCCCGCAGACCTTCTCGGCGCTCTTCGACCTGCCGTCGTCTGCCCTCGAGGATCCGCATCCGCGCCTCGGCGGGAGTGCGGCTGAAGAAGGCGAGATGAACGCCGAAGCCGTCGTCGGTGTAGTTCTGCGGACCGGTGTCGGCGAGCAGTTCGCTGAACCGCTCGCGACCCGGTGCGGTCAGTTGGTAGACCCGGCGCGCCCGTCGGGTGACCGCGCCGGCGGGACTCTCCTCCGCGATCAACCCGTCGGCCTGCATGCGGCGCAGGGTCGGGTAGAGCGATCCGTAGGAGAAGGCTCGGAACGGTCCCAGCAGGCCCGTCAGCCGCTTGCGCAGCTCGTAGCCGTGCATGGGCGACTCCAGGAGCAGCCCGAGAATCGCCAACTCGAGCACGGGCCTCACCTCCTGACTGTTGTCTGCAGACCTAACCGGTAGATGCGATTCCAAACTATATCGGAGCGATACATTGCGCGATAGGTTTGTGTGCGACGACTCCCCCGCGCGCTCCGCCCGTCGTCCGGTTTGTCCCGGAATCGTCGAACGGGAGGGCAAACCGAGCGGTCGGACGGTGTTGGAGCCCACCCGTACGCGGGGCGCTCGATCGAACAGCGCGGCAGCGCTTGTCCGGTGTCCCCGCTACTCTGGGATGCGTGCGAATTCAGCGGCAGGTAGTGGACTATGCGCTCCGGCGCCGGTCGCTGCTGGCCGACGTCTATGCGGGCCGGGTGGGCGTCGCCGAGGTGTGCGATGCGAACCCGTATCTGCTGCGGGCGGCGAAGTTCCACGGGCGGGGGAGCGAGGTCACATGTCCCATCTGCAGGAAAGAGCAGTTGACTCTCGTATCGTGGGTCTACGGCGAGGGGCTGGGCCCGGTGGCGGGTTCGGCCCGCACGCCCGAGGAGTTGGTCCGGTTGGCCGAGTCCCGCGAGGAGTTCACGGTGCACGTCGTCGAGGTGTGCCGCACCTGCAGCTGGAATCATCTGGTGCAGTCCTACGTACTCGGGCACTCGCCGACGCCTCGTCGCCGGCGTACCGGCACCCGTCGGACCGCCGCCGAGTGATGGGCACCGCCGACTGAAATGCGGAGCACAGGTGTGCCCGCCCGCGATCGATCGCCGGGAGGCGTAGCAGGCAGCGTGCGTAACCGCGTAGGCTCCCGCTTCGATCCCCAATCGAACAGCGCAACGATCGCAACGAGCTACCCGGACCGTTTCGAGTTATGGAGATCCAGGCTGTGACTTCGCCCCACGACGATGGCCCCCACGGTGAGCGACCCCCACGCGGCACGCAACCGCGGCCCGGCGGCTACCCGCCGCCTCGGCCGTCCGGCCCGCCGCCCGGGCGTCCGCTACCGCCGGTCCGTCCGGGGCAGGGTCCCGGCCCGGCGCCCCGCGGCACGGGTGGTCCGCCGCCCCGCCGCCC
>NZ_JARWOP010000307.1 GCF_029868745.1 Nocardia wallacei
AGAGGTCATCGCGTGAACTTTCTTTCCTTCAAGTGACTTGGCGGTCTTTTGAAGGATCACGCGGTGACCACCCTCTACCCGGCTACGACACACACAGACTTTGCTGGCGTCCGGTCGTACACCATCCTGCTGGACTCAACCATCTGTGGGCGCTTGTTTCCACCCGGCATGGAAGAGCTGGAGGTATTCGTGACGCGGCCTGTCAGGTGCGGGAGATGTAGTCATGGGCGAGGGATTCTGTGCGGGTGGCGGATTCGGCTCGGTCGAGCCAGGAGAGCCAGGCGCCTGCGCCGAGGCGGGGCTCGTGGTAGCCGTCGGTGGTGCGGACTATGCGGGTGCCGGGTTGGTCGAGCCAGCGGGTGATGAGGGCTGTTTCCTCCGGTGAGGCGCCGCGCAGGGGTGGGTAGCGCGGGTCGGCGAGTTGGTCGTGCGGAGTGAGGTCGAGTCCGGCGGGGGCGGCGGGCCCGCGACGTTGTTGGAGGGGCGGGTGGGAGTTTTCAGCCGGGGGGAGAGGTAAGGGCTCCTGCCCCCTGTCCGGTGTGCGGCGCGGGCCTGCCGGGTCGCGGGTGGCCGTGTTCGACTGAGGGAGAGGTGAGGACTCCTGCGCCCTGTCCGGTGTGCGGCGCGGGCCTGCCGGGTCGCGGGTGGCCGCGTCCGCTCTGGCGGGCAGGACGGTTTCGGCGGACACGACCAAGGACTCCACGACCGGCATGGGGGCGATGCCGCGGGCGGCGGTGCCTGCGGCGGCCAGGCGGCCGTAGCGGACGACCGCGAATTCCCAGCCGCCGGAGCCGTCGGGGCGGGCGGCTATCAGTTCGGCGATGCGGGCCAGGGCGGCGAGGCGCTGCGTCCGGCGCAGGGAGCGCACGAGGGCGGCCAGGTGATCACGTAGCCGGGCCGCACCCTCGAAATGCTCGGCGGCGGCATAGTTTTCGATCCGGTCGCGGATCAACCACAACGGTGCGTCACTGCGTCCGGCGAAGAGGTCGCGTGCCGCGCGCGGTGCACTGGCGTACTCCTCGGCATCCCGCAGTCGACCGTCGGCGCTCGCCGGGCAGCCCCCGACCACCGCGGGCGGGCAGTCGCCGCCGTGCCGGGCGTGCCTGGGGAGACGCGCGGTGCAGGTGCGCAGGCCGCAGTATTCGGCCACGATGGCCGCTACCTCCGCGGCGTCGGCGCGGGAATTGAACGGACCCAGCGCATCCCACGTCGGCGTGCGGGTGATCGCGAACCGGGGGAAGGCCTCGGCCGTGAGCGTCAGCCACCAGGCCCGCTTGGGAAATTTCGAGCGCCGGTTGTACGGCGGCGTATGCGCGACCAGCAGCCGCAGCTCCCGCACCCCGGCCTCCAGGCCGTGCGCACAGGGCACGTGGTCGACCCGGGTCGCCAGGGCCACCATTTCCCGCATGCGCGTGCGCGTTTCGGAGCCGGTGAAGTAGCTGCGCACGCGCCGCCGCAGATTCACCGCCGTCCCTATATAGAGGACTTCGTCCGACGGCCCGCGGAACAGATACACCCCGGGAACCGCCGGCAGGTCGGCGGCCAGGAAGCGCTTGGACCGTTGCCGGCGGCTCACCTGGGGCAGATAGTCGACCAGTTCGGTGAGGCTGTGCACGCCGAGATTGCCGACCCGCTCGATCAGCGCGTGCAACACGTCCACGGTCGCGCGAGCGTCGTCCAGCGCGCGGTGGGTCGGTCGGGTGGACGCGCCGAGCAATTGCGCCAGCGCCGACAGGCGAACGGTCGGCGCCTCGTCGCGGGCCAGGATCCGCCGGGCCAGTTGCACCGTGCACAGCACCTGGAACGCGGGCCACACGGCCGCGCAGCGAGCGGCCGCCGCCTTCAGGAATCCGGTGTCGAAGCGGGCGTTGTGGGCGACGAGGACCGCGCCCGCGGCGAATTCGAGGAATCCGGGCAGCACCGCCTCGATCCGCGGCGCGTCCATCACCATCGCGGTCGTGATCCCCGTGACCTGGACGATCTGCGGCGGGATCGCGCATCCCGGATTCACCAGCGTGGCGAACTCGCCGAGCACCTCGCCGCCGCGCACCTTCACCGCCCCGATCTCGGTGATCGAGTCACGTTCGGGGCTGGTGCCGGTGGTCTCCAGATCGACGACGACGAAGGTGACGTCGAACAGCGGCGTGTCCAGATCGTCGAAGGCCAGCTGCGCCGGACGTGGACCGCCGGGCGTCGCATCGAACGCGGTCGGGGGCACGGCGTGCAGCGTAAGGCGGGGGTCCGACAGGAACGCCGCGGTGCGCAGAATGGTCTCGACCAACCTTGAGGTTTCGAGGTGCGAGGTTCGGATTGCGGGGATATGCGGAAATGTGACTGGAGTCACATTGATTTACAAAACGAATAAATCATCGGCGCGCCGCCGTTAAGGTTCCGGCGCGGATTCGGGCGTGTCACCGCGGGTCGGCGGCGCAGATCACGCTAGGCAAACCGATCGGTTGTCTTACTGGCCGAATGGCACTGTCGACGTGCCGATTCCACTAATTAACGCGGCGTAAACACAAGATCGAACCGGCCGGTGACCGTACCCGCCTGTCGAGTCAAAGCCGCTGGTAGCCGCATCGCGTTATCTTTTCGTGATTGGTGCGAGATATGTCACAGTGCGCGGGCGTCGAATTCATGAATCGAACTCGGTTCACCCGGCCGCCGCTTTACAACACACCGTTATGTCCTCGTAATCTTCCTGAGACCTCACGGAGTCCGACGCACCACCGGGTGCGGCGTCGTGGGGCAGATGAGGAGTACCGCATCATGGCGATCAAGCGACAGGTTCAGGGGCTGCCTCGCACGGCCCAGCGAGCCGTTGCGGCCGGAGCCTTTGGCGCAGCAACCCTCAGCGCACTGCTGCTGCCCTCGGCGCCCGCCTCGGCCGCGCCGGTCACCGTCCCGGGCGTCGGAAGCTTCGACGTGCCGGACGAGGTTCTCGCCCAGATTCCGCCGGGTGTCCTCCCGCCGGGCATCGAACTGCCCGGTTTCGCGCCCGCGCCGCAGCAGTCGGCCGGCCAGCGCGCCGCCGATGCCGCGCTGACCCGGGTCGGCACCCCATACTCCTACGGCGCCACCGGACCGGACGCTTTCGACTGCTCGGGCCTGGTGCAGTGGTCCTACCAGCAGGCCGGTGTCGACCTGCCGCGTACCAGCTACGCCCAGCTCGAGTCCGGATCGCCGGTGTCGGAGAGCGATCTGGAGCCCGGTGACGTGGTGTCGTTCTACGGCGGCAGCCATTCCGGCCTGTACGTCGGCGACGGCAACGTGGTGCACGCCTCCACCTACGGCCAGCCGGTGTCCGTCGCGCCGATCTCGTCGATGCCCTACGCCGGAGCCCGCCGCTACTGAGTTCTCGCGTGGACGGAACCTGTGATCGTTTTGTGGCCTACTGGACACAGACGGTCGCCGTTCCGTAACCTTACCGAGACCTTCGTGAGTTCCACCTCCGCGTAGCAGGTCACCCGCGGATCCGACTTCAGCGAGAACGGGGCACGGCAGGCAGTGACAGCGCACCGCAACAACCGAACCAGACGCCTGGTGGGTGGGTCGCTGGCGGTAGGGGTCCTGATGTTCGGCACCTGCTCCGGCGGCGGGGCAGGCGCCGACCCGGTGGCCCAGCCGGCCAGTGCCAGCGACGCCGTGCAGCGGCTGATCGAGCTGTCGCACCAGGCCGAGCAGCTCAACCAGCAGGCGCTGGCCGCGCAGTCCGATCTCGAGGTCAAGCAGGGCGTCGCCCGCGACGCCGACACGAAGCTGGCGGGCGCGACCGGTGCGGTGGACGCCGCGCTGGCCGAGGTCCGCAAGTACCAACCGGCGATCGACCGCACCGCCATCGCGGCCTATCAGGGCGCGCGCACCAACCGGCTGTTCTCGGTGCTGGTCAGCGATTCGCCGCAGCAATTGCTGGACCAGATGTCGACCCTCGACGTCATGTCCACCCAGACCGCCGAACAGGTGGCGCAGTACAAGAAGGCGACCGACGCGGCCACCGCCGCACAATCGGTGGCCCGCACCGCTTCCGACTCCGCCCGCGCCGCCGCGCAGCAGGCCGACACGGTCCGCGCCGAGCTCGAACGCAAGCGTGCCGACCTGCAGGGTTCCATCGCGCAGGTGATCGGGGCGTGGGGTCAGTTGTCCGCCGGCGACAAGTCGGCACTGTCGGGCACGCTGTTCCCGCCCGGCTTCGACCGGGACCGGCTGCTGAGCGGCCTGGTTCCCGGCAGCGGCACCAGTGCGCTGGCCGCGGGTCTCACCCGGGTCGGCGATCCGTACGTCTGGGGCGCCACCGGGCCCGATCAGTTCGATTGCTCGGGCCTGGTGCAGTGGGCGTTCCATCAGGTGGGCATCAACCTGCCGCGCACCAGCCAGGCGCAGGCGGGAGTGGGCACACCGGTGGGGCGGCAGGAGCTGCAACCCGGCGATGTGGTGTTCTTCTATTCCGACGCTTCGCATGTGGGCATCTACGCGGGTAACGGCCTGATGCTGCACGCCTCGACCTTCGGCGTTCCGGTCGCGGTGGCTCCGATGGACTCGACCCCGTACCACTCCGCGCGTCGATACTGGATGGGAATGCAGTAATCACACCGAGGTGAGCGTGAGCGAGCGTAGCGAGCGAGCGAGTAACCGGGGGACCGGCCACGGCCGGAACAACAGCGCCGCGTGCGGGCGAGAGCGAGTAGTGCGCTCGGCCGCCGTCGGGGCCGCGGGGTGACCGCCTGGGGGCGGGCCCGTGGCTGGTTCGGGGCGCGGCGGCGATTCGAGTTCGTCGCCACCGTCGCGATGGTGGTCGCCCTGACCGCGGCGGTAGGGGCGCTGATTCTGCTACCGAAGGCGGCCCTGTCGCGGATTCGGCCGGCGCCGGCGGTCGCGGAGGCCGCCGCGCCGATCGACCCGGATCCGCAACTGGCGGAGCTGCGCCGGGTGATGGAGTCCTACGGGCCCGTTGTGACGCAGCAGGTTTCGGGTGACGACGGTCGGCTGTCCGCGGTACTCGGGCATCCGCGCCAGCGCGGCGACATCGACACGCTGGCCCGCGAGATCGGTCCGGCCGTCAGCGAGATCACCGAGTTGTGGGGCCCGGACTGGGCGCAGACGGCGGTGGTGGCGATCGCGTCCGGCCCGGCCGAATTCGCGGCGCTGACCCATGCGACGGGCCTGGTGTCGCCCGCCGTGGCGGCGGCCTCGGTGGCGGACCCGTTCCTGCCGGGCGCCCGGCCGACCGGGCAGCGGGTGGTGTTCGGACCCGATGCCGCGCGCAGGCTCGGCCCGCAGGGGTTGCGGGATACGTTGCGGCACGAGCTGACTCACGTCGCCGCGCGGGCCCGGACCGTCGACGGGTCGCCGCAGTGGATGCTCGAGGGTTTCGCCGAGTACTCGGCCCGCCGTGGTGAACGCGCGTCGTTCACCCAGCAGGCGCCATTGCTGGCCGCGCGCGCCAGATCCGGCGAACTGCCCGCCGAGTTGCCCGCCGACGCGACCTTCGCTCCCGCGGCGGGCAACGATGCCGCCCTGGCCTACGAGCAAGCTTGGTCGGCGAATGCCTTCGCCGCGGGCGAATTCGGCGAACCCAAGCTGGTGGAGCTGTACCGCCGAATGGCGACCGGCCCCAAGGACGCCGACGCCCTCGACGGCACCCTGCGCGCCTGCCTCGGCCTCGGCTACCGCGATTTCGTCGACCGCTGGCGCGACTGGCTCGAGTCCCGCATCACCTCCTGACCAGCGCAGGTATCGAGTCCTCGGTGCGCGGTGTCCGTTGTTCTCGGGCTCGGTGTCCCTCCCTCGGGGTGCGTGAGTGTGGTTGGAGCGGAGGCGTTTTCGTGGTCGCCTACCCCGGGGATGGGGGGCGGTCGTGCGGCAATAGACTCGGGGCCCATGGCACGCACCCTGCTGGTTACCAACGACTTCCCGCCGCGGCCGGGGGGTATCCAGTCGTACGTGCATTCGCTGGCGCTGCAATTACCGCCGGACGAGCTGGTGGTGTACGCGCCGCGCTGGCGCGGCGACAGCCATCTGCGTTTCGACGCCGAGCAGCCGTTTCAGGTCGTCCGGCATCCGACGACGTTGATGCTGCCGACGCCGCTGGTGCTGCGGCGAGCCGCCAAACTGCTGCGCGACGAGCGATGCGACACCGTCTGGTTCGGCGCGGCCGCACCGCTGGCGCTGATGTCCCCGCTGCTGCGGCGGGCGGGTGCGCATCGGATCGTGGCCAGCACGCACGGGCACGAGGTGGGCTGGTCGATGCTGCCGGCGGCGCGCCAGTCGCTGCGGGCGATCGGCGACCACACGGACGTGATCACCTACGTCAGCAAGTACACGCGGCGGCGGTTCGCGGCCGCGTTCGGTCCGCAGGCGGCGCTGGAGTACCTGCCGCCGGGCGTCGACACCACGGTGTTCCGCCCGGATCCGGCAGCGCGCGAAGAACTTCGGGCGCGCTACGGACTGGGCGACCGGCCGACCATCCTGTGCCTGTCCCGGCTGGTGCCGCGCAAGGGACAGGACATGCTGATCCTCGCCATGCGCGAGATCAAGGAGCGGATCGACGGCGCGGTGCTGGTGATCGCGGGCGGCGGTCCCTACGAGGAGAAGCTGCGCGGACTGGCGCAGGCCCTCGACCTCTCGGGCGACGTGATGTTCACCGGCCGGGTGCCGTCCGCGGAACTGGCCGCGCACCACACCCTCGCCGACGTGTTCGCGATGCCGTCGCGCACCCGCGGCGCCGGTCTGGACGTCGAGGGCCTCGGCATCGTCTACCTCGAGGCCTCGGCGACCGGGGTGCCCGTGGTGGCCGGTGATTCCGGCGGCGCGCCCGAGACCGTGCGGGAGGGACGCACCGGCCATGTGGTCGACGGGCGTTCGCAGAGCCAGATCGCCGACGCCCTCGTCGGGATGCTCGCCGACCGCGACGCCGCCGCTCGCATGGGCGCCGCGGGCCGCGCGTGGGTGTCCGAACAATGGCGCTGGGACGTGCTCGGCGGCCGGTTGCGCGCGCTGCTGGATGGGAGCGTGCGATCGAGCCGCCGGTAGCCGGTGGGTTAGGCTCACCGGCATGAGCACTGTCCAGGTGGCCGATCAGACCTTCGTCGCCGCGCCCGGTACCGCGGTGGCCGAGGTGCTGTCCGACCGCGGCCGGTGGCGGCTGTGGTGGCCGGATCTCACCCTCGACGTCCGGGAAGACCGCGGCGACAAGGGATTTCGCTGGACGGTCGCGGGTCCGATGGACGGCACCATGGAGGTATGGCTCGAGCCCTGCCTGGACGGCGTGATCCTGCACTATTTCCTGCACGCGGAACCCGGTGACGCGTCCCGGTTGTCGCAGCGGGACATGGCGGCGCTCAACCGGGCGCGTCGGGTCGCCGGCAAGAAGATGTCGTTCGAGATCAAGGCGCGGCTGGAGGCCGGGCGCGCCGCCGGAATCGCCCCCGCACACGATTCCCGCTAGTCCGTCGCTCGAAACCTGTTCTCCCGCACCGCGAGTCGGAAAGGAAACGCTGCCAGTCATGGCCGACCGGACCCAGAGGTCGATCATCATCGACGCGCCGTCGGATCGGGTGATGAGCGTCATCGCCGACCTGGAGTCGTATCCGGAGTGGGTGTCCGCGGCGCGGTCGGTGGAGGTCGTCGACAAGCTTCCCGACGGGCGCGCCCGCACCGCGCGCTTCGTACTCGACGCCGGTGTCGTGAAGGACACCTACCTGCTCTCCTACACCTGGCGCCCCGACGGCAAGGCGGTGAGCTGGCAGCTGATCAGCGGCGAACTGCAGAAGGCGCAGGACGGCACCTACGAACTGATCGATCAGCCCGACGGCACCACCCAGGTGGTGTACGAGCTGACCGTGGACCTGACGATCCCCATGATCGGCATGTTCAAGCGCAAAGCCGAGAAGGTGATCACCGATACGGCGCTCAAGGAACTCAAGAAGCGGGTCGAAGGCTGACGGGCCCGGTGACGGCGGACCGATCGGCGGGACCGACCCGCCTCGAACTGTTCATCGGCAAGGGCGGGGTCGGTAAGACGACGCTCGCGTGCGCGACGGCCATGGCGCACACCAGGTCCGGGGCTCGGGTGCTGGTCGCCTCGCTCGATCAGGCGCATTCGCTCGGTGACGCGCTCGGGTTCCGTTTCCGGCACGATCCGGGCACCGTCGCCGGAGTGGCGTCGGTGCTGCCCGGGCTCGATGTCATCGAGATCGATTCGCTGGAGTTGCTGGAGGATCGCTTCCGGGACGTGCTGCGCCTGCTGGGCAACGGCGCCGCGCACGACCACGGGGTCGACCTCGCGACGTTGGATCCCGCGGAATTGACCGGGCTGCCCGGCGTGCAGGAACTGCTGATGCTCACCGAGATCGCGGGATTCGCGGACGAGGACGACTGGGACGTGATCGTCGTCGACTGCCCGCCCTCGGCGGACATGCTGCGCCTGATCACCGCGCCGGAGACGCTGCTCAACTATCTGGATCGGGTGTGGCCCGCGCACGCTCGCGCCCTCAGCGCGGCCGGGCGGGACCTGCGCCGCGCGGTGCTGGCGGTGACGGCCGAACGGATCGCGACCGCCGTCGCCGGGGTCCGCGATCTGCTGGCCGATCGCGGCCGCACCGGGGCACGGCTGATCACCGGCGCGCAGCGGGTGGCGCTCGCGGAGACCGCGCGGGTGCGTTCGGCGGCCGCGCTACTCGGCCTGCGCCTGGACGAGGTGATCGTGAACAAGGTGCTACCGCCGGTGCCCGAGACCGAGTCGGCGCATCCCGCGGTGCGGTGGTACCAGGCGCGGCGCGCCGAACAATCGGAAGTGATCGAGGAATTGCGGCGCCGGATGGCGGGCGTCCCGGTCTCGGTGTCCTATCACAGCGGACCCGAGCCGGTCGGGATCGATCAACTGACCGATTTGTCGTACGCGGTGGATTCGCGCGCGAACCGGGCAATACCGGAGACAGACCCTATGCTTGGCGACACGAACACCACGGAGCTCGGCGATGCGAATATCGCGGACTCCCGTCCCGGCGAGCCGGTGGTGCGGCTGGAGTCGGGCGCGGGACCGCGGTCGGTGTTCACGCTGCGGATGCGGTTACCCGTGGTCGACCCGGCGACATTGCGACTGGGACGAGTGGAGGACGATTTGATCGTGGGAGCGGACGGAGTGCGGCGGCGCATGCGCCTGGCCCCGGTATTGCGCCGATGCACGGTCGACGGTGCCGAACTCGACGGCGACCACCTGGTCGTCCGCTTCCGCCCCGATCCCGAAGTGTGGCCGCGATGAGCGCACCCAACGAGGTTCCGGAATGAACGACTACCCCGACGGCCACAGCCCGGACAACCCCCGCGGCAGGCCCACGAACCGCCCCCGCCGCACAGCCCGCAGAAGGCCGTGGTCCGACCGCGTAACCCCCGGCGGCCCCGACCGCGAGTTCACCCGCCCCCGCGACCCGGAACCCGCACCGACCGCGGAATCCCCGCACACTCCGGACGGTGCAGCAGCAAGCACACCGCCCGGCGACGTAACGCGCAGCGGCGACCGGCGGCGTAGCGGGAGCGGCCCGTGGAGTGGCGAGATGTCCGGCGCGCACGGTGGTTCGCGGGACGCGCAGGACAGCGAATCACGAAGGCGGTCAAGCGATTCGGGGACGGACTCGCGGCACGACGATTCGGGTGGTGCGCGAGATGCCGGGTCGGGGGTGCGGGACGGGGGAGCGGCCGGGGCGCGTGGGTTTGCGGGTGTCCGTTCACCAGGTGATGGGGCAGGCGCGGGGGAGCGAAAAGCGGCTGGGGCGCGTGGGTTTGCGGGGGAGCATCGGCATGAGGATCAGTTGGGGGAGCTGGTCGAGGAGTTGCGGATGCTGGCGGAGTCGATGTTGGAGCGGGTGGAGCCGGTGTTGCGGCGGGCCGCTGTGGATGGGCGGGTGGAGTGGGACGGGTGTAGCTGGTGCCCGATCTGCGCGGCGGCCGCGCTGGTGCGGGGGGAGCATCACGATGTGGTCGCGACGCTGGCCGAGCACGGCACGGCCATCGTCACGGTGTTGCGGGAGGCGCTGGCGGGGATCCCGGTGGAACCTGTCTTGCCGGACCCGGAGCCGGAAGGCGATGCGCCGCAGGATGATTCGCGTGCGGAACAGCCGCCCGGCTCCGGCGCCCGCCCCGGGTACGTCTCGATTCCGGTGCAGATCAAGGTATGACGACACGGAACGGGCGGGAGGCCCCGCTGACCGTCGGCATCGATGTCGGCGGCACCAACATCCGCGCGTCGGTGGTCGACGGCTCCGGCGAGGTGCTCGACACCGTGCAGGCCCCCACCCCGCACGCCGCGCGCGCCCTGGAGGACGGGCTGGCGCGGGCCGTGCGCGAGTTGCGGTCCCGGCACGAGATCGGCGCGGTCGGGCTGGCGGTCGCCGGATTCGTCGACGAGACTCGATCGTCGGTGCGCTTCGCCCCGCATCTGCCGTGGGAGGACAGCGCCGTGGCGGGCCGGCTGACCGAGCGGCTGGGCCTGCCCGTGATCCTCGAACACGACGCCAACGCCGCCATGTGGGCGGAGTACCGGTTCGGCGCCGCGGCGGGCGCGCACAACGGCGTGCTGGTGGCGATCGGCACCGGGATCGGCGCGGCGCTGCTGGTCGACGGGCGGCTGTATCGCGGAAGCTACGGTGTCGCACCGGAACTCGGCCACCTGCAGGTGGTGCCGCAGGGCCGGGCCTGCCCGTGCGGCAAACGCGGCTGCTGGGAAAGGTATTGCAGCGGAACGGCTCTGGTGGACACCGCGATCGAGATGCTGGCCACCGACCCGATGCGTTCCACCATCCTCGCGCGCGAGGTGTTCGCCGATCCGGGCGCGCTCACCGGTCGCAAGGTAGCGGGCGGCGCACAGGACGGTGACCCGGTGGCACTGCAGGTGATGGCAGATTTCGCCCGCTGGCTCGGACTGGGCCTGGCGTTCGTCGGCGACATCTTCGACCCGGACCTGATCGTGATCGCGGGCGGCGTAAGTTCCTCGGCGGCACTGTTTCTCGACGATGCCCGCGAGCACTACGCCGCCGCCGTCACCGGTGCCCGCCACCGCCCGCTCGCCCGCATCCGCACCACCCAGCTGGGCGAGGCAGCGGGCATGATCGGCGCCGCGGAACTGGCCCGCTCGGCCCTGGAACCCGCCACCTCCGCCTCGCGCAGCGGTTCGGGGGTGGATGACGAATCCGGCTCCGGCGAGCCTGACGATCGAGGCTCCCGTACCGCTGCTCGCTCCCGCGCGCAGCGCAACAGTGTCAAGGCGGCGCAACCACAGCCGAACAGCGCCAAGGCAACTCGCGCACAGCCCAATGGATCCTCGGGCCGTGGTTCCGCGAACTCCGCGGCCCGCGGTCCGGGCGCCAAGACCGGGACGCGGCGTCGGTAATCGATTCCCCGACAGGCGCTTCGGAGACCGTGAGGCGGGTATGGCGGGAGGAGAGGCGTCTCGCGGCGGGCCACCGGTCCGGGGGCCGGGTGCGACCTTGCCGAATCGGCCGGATGCGGCTCCCGGATCGGACGGGCTCGCCACGAGGGCCCTCACCGGTCGCCTCGCCGTCCACCGCCGAGCCCGCGAAACGCGGCCGCCGGGCGGTGGTCCCGCGCTCGGCGATCCGGTGCCGACGAGCAGGCTCGACGGTGTGAGTTCCGGCCGTGTGAATTCGTGCGTGCGGGCTTGGTCACAACTCGGCGGCGGCGGTAGAGTCGGCAGCGACGGAGGTGCCTGCAAGGAGGCCGGTCCCGTACAAGATCACTGGGAAAGGACGCGATGTTCTACTGGCTGCTGAAGTTCGTTCTGGTGGGACCGCTCTTGCACCTGATCAACCGGCCCGAGGTCGAAGGTGTGGAGAACATCCCGACAAGCGGCCCAGCCATTCTCGCCGGCAACCATCTGTCGTTCACCGACTGGCTGTTCACCCCGCTGCTGAGCCCCCGCCGGATCACCTACCTGGCCAAGGCCGAATACTTCACCACCCCCGGGCTGAAGGGCCGGTTGCAGAAGTTCTTCTTCTCCGGCACCGGTCAGTACCCGATCGATCGCAGCGGCGCCGACGCGGCCGAGTCCGCCCTCAACACCGCGCGCAAGCTGCTGGGTGAGGGCCGGCTCGTGGGCCTGTACCCGGAGGGCACCCGTTCGCCCGACGGCCGGCTGTACAAGGGCAAGACCGGGGTGGCACGCCTCGCCCTGGAGACCGGCGTCCCGGTGATCCCGGTGGCGCTGATCGGTACCGACGAGGTGTGCCCGCCCGGTCCGTTCCGGTGGCGTCCCCGCAAGGTGACGGTGAAATTCGGTGCGCCGATCGACTTCTCCCGTTACGAGGGCATGGGCGGCAACCGCTTCGTCGAGCGCGCCGTCACCGACGAGATCATGTACGAGCTGATGCGGATGTCGGGTCAGGAGTACGTCGACGTCTACGCCGCGAGCCTCAAGAAGGACGTGCCGTCGGGCAGCCGCCCGGACGCCGACCGCGTCCCCGAGACGCTGGCGAGCTAGGACGCCTGCCGCCGCCGATACGCCTCGATCGCCTCGTACTTCGCCAGATTGTGGCGGGCATCGGCGAGCGCGTCGTGAGCGTCCGGCGGCACGGGCGGCAACGGCGGGCGCCCGGCCATATCCCAGTGCTGGCGAAGCTCATTGGTATAGCGGGGTAACGCGCTGGGCAGATCGACCATCGACCCCCACAACTGGCACAGCACCACGTGGTCGTACGCCCCCACCCACGCCCACAGCTGCGGTTCCACACTCGGGCGCGGCACCAGGAAGCGGTAGAGATCGTCACGGATCTGCGCCCGGCTGCGCCACAGCGGCGAGGCGGGGGAGGGCAGCTTGGGCAGCACGTTGCGCCGCACCCACGGCCCGGCCCGCCCCGGATCGAATTCGCTCGATACCGCGTAATATTCGCGCCCGTCCTCGCAGACCACGCCGATCGAGACCAGATCGATCACCGTCCCGTCCTCGATGAATTCGCAGTCATAAAAGTATTTCAGCGCGATCGCTCCTCGTGGTCGGCCGGACGGGTCCCCGCCGGGCACCGGCAGCCCCGCGCGGTTCGCCACGGGGCTTATCGAGGTTACGGGCCGGGCGAGGGTGTTCGCGCACGCCCCCTACCTCCGGGTTACCACAGGGTCGCGGTGGGTCATTATCCTGAGCAGGTGAACTGGACCGTCGACGTACCGATCGACCGCTTGCCGGAACTGCCTCCGCTGCCTGCCGAGCTTCGTCGGCGACTCGACGACGCGCTCACGCGCCCCGCCCTGCAGCAGCCCTCGTGGGATCCGGACCTCGCGGCGAAAATGCGCACCGTATTGGAGAGCGTGCCGCCGCTGAGCGTGCCCGCCGAAGTGGAAGAACTGCGCGAGCACCTCGCCGAGGTGGCTCGCGGCGAGGCGTTTCTGCTGCAGGGTGGCGACTGCGCGGAAACCTTCGCGGACAACACCGAACCCCATATCCGCGGCAACATCCGCACGCTGCTGCAGATGGCCGTCGTGCTCACCTACGGCGCCAGCCTGCCGGTGGTGAAGGTCGCCCGGATCGCGGGGCAGTACGCCAAACCTCGCTCGTCCGACACCGACGCGCTGGGCCTGCGGTCCTACCGCGGCGACATGGTGAACTCGATCGCCGCCGACGCCGCGCTGCGCGAGCACGACCCGTCGCGGCTGGTCCGCGCCTACGCCAACGCCAGCGCCGCGATGAACCTGGTGCGCGCGCTGACCGGCGCCGGCATGGCCGACCTGCACAAGGTGCACGACTGGAACCGCGACTTCGTCGCCAAGTCCCCGGCCGGCGCCCGCTACGAGCAACTGGCCGAGGAGATCGACCGCGGCCTGCGGTTCATGAACGCCTGCCGCGTGCAGGACCCGAGCCTGCAATCGGCCAAGATCTACTGCAGCCACGAGGCGCTGGTCCTCGACTACGAGCGCGCCATGCTGCGGCTGGCGGAGAACGCGTCGGGCGACCCGGTGCTCTACGACCTGTCCGCGCATTTCCTCTGGATCGGTGAGCGCACCCGCCAGCTCGACGGCGCCCACATCGCGTTCGCCGAGCTGCTGGCCAACCCGATCGGTCTCAAGATCGGCCCTACCACTACGCCGGAGCAGGCGATGGAGTACGTGGAGCGGCTCGACCCGAACAACGAGCCGGGCCGGCTGACCCTGGTGGCCCGGATGGGCAACACCAAGGTGCGCGACGTGCTGCCGCCGATCATCGAGAAGGTGCAGGCCACCGGCCATCAGGTGATCTGGCAGTGCGACCCGATGCACGGCAACACCCACGAGTCGTCCACCGGCTACAAGACCCGCCACTTCGATCGGATCGTCGACGAGGTGCAGGGCTTCTTCGAGGTGCACCACGCGCTCGGCACCCATCCGGGCGGCCTGCACATCGAGCTGACCGGCGAGAACGTCACCGAATGCCTCGGCGGCGCCCAGGACATCTCCGACCTGGACCTCGAGGACCGGTACGAGACGGCATGCGACCCGCGGCTGAACACCCAGCAGTCGCTGGAGCTGGCCTTCCTGGTCGCGGAGATGCTGCGGTGAGAACGACGGACATCGAGCGTTGAACGTCGTCTTTCGTGAGTTCGGAACCCTGCGCGTCGGTCCCGCGGATCGCCATATCCTGCGTTTGCTGCGCGACCGCGACCGCGACGGGATCCCGTCGGAAGTGGTGCTGCGCGACGGCAGCCGGTTGCTGATCTTCAACATCTCCTGGGGCTTCGATCCGTCCGCCGAATCCGCGCAGGTCACGACGAATATCAGCCCGAGTGTCGGCGGTATGCCGGTGGATGTGTTCAGCACGTCGGCCGTGGTCGCGATCAACGATCCGGAAACCGGGACGCCGCTGCTCGCGGTGGCCTGAGGAAGGACACCGGGTTAAAAGTTAGCTGAGCTGTTGCTGACTTCGGTCGGTTGGGTTAGGTTCTCAGGTACCCGTTGCCAGCGGCAATGGTGATTCTGAGATCTGCCCTGGGAGGACCGATGAATGTGGTAACGGTAGCCGGAGGATTGCAAACCGGCGCCGATCGACCGGGCTCCGGCCGCGGTCGATTCGCGGGACGTGATCGGGCCGCCCTGGTGCAGCACGAACTGGTGATCGACGGGGTGCCCGCGTCGGTGGTGATCGAGCGGCCGGAGTCCGAGCGCGCCACCGACGCGTGGCGCTGCCGGGTGCGGATCGCCCGCGGCATCGGACGGCTCGAGCAGTCGCAGGTGGTCGGGACCAGCGCGAGCGAGGTACTCGAACAGGCACTGGATCTGGTCGCGGCGCGCGTCGGACTCAGCGTCGCCGAGGTGCTCGGCGGAGCGAGTGTGGGAGCGGATCTGTCACTGGCGCGGCCGGACCGGAAAGGTCCGGTCAGAACGGCAGAACGACCAGTGTGACGGTGCTGCCGGGCTCGACGCTCGCACCGGCGATCGGCGTCTGGCCGCGGATCGTGCCGCGGTCGTTGCCGGTGAAGATATTGCTCAGGACGACCTGTAGCCCGAGCGCCTCGAGTTCACTGCGCGCGGCCGACACGCTCTTGCCGCCGACGTCCGGGAGCTTCACCGCGTTCGAGACGATCAGGGTGACCGAGGCGCCGGACAGCAGGCTGGTACCGGCCTCGGGATCGGTCCCGGCGACCTGACCGGACTGGATACGCGCGTCGAACTCGGTTCTGGTGTCCTGCACCGTGATTCCGGCCTTGTCCAGCGTCGCGCGGGCCTCGTCGACGGTCTTGCCGCGCACGTCCGGCAGCTTCACCGGCGTGGATCCCTTGCTGCGGTACACCTTCACCGTCGCGTCCATCGGCAGGACGGTGCCCGGACCCGGATCCAATTGCGCCAGTGTGCCTTTCGGTGCGGTGCTGGGTTTCTCGCCGCTGTCGACCGGTTTCAGTCCGGCGTCTCGGATGGCCTGGCGCACCTTGTCGATATCGTCGCCGGGCTGGACCTGCGGCACCTGGGGTTTGCCGCTCGAGACCAGCACCGCGACCGTGGAGCCCTTCACCACTCGGGCACCGGCCGCCGGATCGGTGCCGACCACGCCGCCGACCGGGATGGTGTCGGAGGCCTTGTCGCGCACCGTGGTATCGAATCCGGCGTTCTGCAGCACCACCGTCGCACGGTCGGTGTCCATCCCCGCGATCGGCGGCACGGCGGCGTAGCGGCCGACGCCGAGCCACCAGCCGCCCAGACCGAGCAGCAGCGCCAGCACGACCACGATGGCGGCCCAGATGTACATCCGGCGCCGGGATCTGTCGCGGTCGGCCTCGAAATCGTCGACGTAGGAGCGCTGCGGGGGCGGCGGCGGGCTCGCGTAGTCGGGGTAGTGGTCCTCGGGCCGCGGTTGCGTCGCGGTCATCACCCGCGTGTGCTGCGGTTGCGGGGCCGGTTGCTCGGCGGCGAAGCGAGTCGTCGCGTCGGGTGCGCTCGCCGCGGGCGCCGGGGTGGGGCCGATCCGGTACCGCGACGACAGGTGCTCGGCCGATTCCTTCGGCGCGGGCACCCGGTACGCGGGCAGGTGTAGCTCGCCGGCGATGCGCCGCAGTTCGCCGGCCATCTCGGTGGCGTCGGCGAAACGGTGCGCGGGCTCGCGCGCGGTGGCGTGGGCGACCAGTTCGTCGATCTCCGGCGGCACCCCGGCGATGAACCGGCTCGGGCTGGGCACGTCCTTCTCGACCCGCTGGTACGCGATCGACAGCGAGGTGTCGCCCGTGAACGGGGTCCGCCCGGTCAGCATCTCGAAGATCAGGACGCCGAAGGAGTACACGTCGCTGCGGGCGTCGGCGTTGCCGTCGGTGACCTGCTCGGGCGAGAGGTAGTGGGCCGTGCCCAGGATGACGCTCGCCGAGGTCATATTCGATCCGGCGGCCGCGCGCACCAGCCCGAAGTCGGCGATCTTGACCTCGCCGGCATCGGAGATCAGCACGTTCTCCGGTTTGACGTCGCGGTGCACCAGGCCCGCCGCGTGCGCCACCCCGATCGCCTGCAGCACCGGTTCGGCCACCGCGTAGACGGCGTGCGGCGGCATCGGGCCGCGCTCGCGCAGCAGTTCGCGCAGGGTGCCGCCCTCGACCAGTTCCATGATCAGGAACGGGTGCTCGCCGTCGATGCCCTGGTCGTACACGGCGACGAGGGACGGATGCTTCAGCTTGGCCACCGAACGGGCCTCGAATTCGAACCGGCTCAGGAATTGCGGATCGCCGGCGAATTTCGGGTCCATCACCTTGATCGCCACCGGCCGGTCCAGCCGCGTATCCACCCCCCGAAACACCATCGACATGCCGCCGCGCGCGATGGGCGCGTCGATCCGGTAGCGCCCGTCCAGCATCTGGCCGATCAACAGATGTCCTCCGACTTTCACAAAGCTCTCACCTCTCGCCTCGGCTGCGACAAGCGAACGCCGCCCCCGTGGCGGCTGGTGTCGATGGTATAGGCGGTTACCGTCCGGGTGTCTCACGACGTGCGGAGACGAACCGTCTACCGTTATCCGGGTGAGTGCATTCCCTTGCAGCGACGATGTCGTCCCGGAGTCGGTGACCCTGCTCCCGCTGCCCGAGGTGGCCGAGCAACTCGGCCTGGCCGTGACTCGTGTGCATCAGATGTTGCGCGATCATCATCTGCTGGCGATTCGCCGGAAAGGCGTCGCCGGAGTCCCGAAGGATTTCTTCGACCCCACCGGCGCCATCGTGAAGCCCCTGCCCGGCCTGATCACGGTGATGCGCGACGCGAAATACACCGACGAGGAAATTCTCGAGTGGCTCTACACCGACGACGACAGCCTTCCCGGCCGTCCCGTCGACGCCATCCACGGCCCACTCGCCCGAGAGGTGGTCCGCCGCGCGGCGGCCGAGCCCTTCTGACGCGGATCGACGCCGCTCGCCATCGACACGGCGGTGGGCGGCCGTGCGCCTGTTAGGCCAGGCACGAATAGCCGGGGTGGGCTACCGACCGGTTCGAATGAAGGGCACGAGCACGGGCCCGAATTCGCTGGCGGCGACCCGCAGGCGCCGGTGTCGAGGGACCACGGCGCGGGTGGCGAATATCGCGTACTCCGAGCGCTCGATCTCGTCGAGGATCCCGGCGTACAGCGTGGCGGCGGTCCGGATGGCCGGTCGCACGCGGGGGTGCAGCAGGTTTATGCCGGGTTCGGCGCGGCGATACAGCGCGCGATTCGTGGCGATCAAGTGCGCCAGGGCGCGGCGCACGCGCGGGTCGGTGCGGCCGGTGCGGTGGCAGTGCACGAGCAGGTCGGCGTCCACGCCGAAGGCATCCAGTTCGTCGGCGGGCAGGTAGATCCGGTCGCGGTCGAGGTCCTCGCCCACGTCGCGCAGGAAGTTGGTGAGCTGGAAGGCCTCGCCCAGCGCCGCGGCGGCGGGCTCGGCCTCGGCGCGCGGGCCGACCGTGCCCAGGACGGGCAGTAACTGCAACCCGATCGCCGCCGCCGACCCGCGCATGTAGCCGCGTAACTCGGCCATGGTGGCGTAGCGGTTGCGGAACAGCGGTGAACCCGGCACGTCCATGCGCATGGCGTCCAGGAACGTCCAGAAGTGTTCGGGCGCAATGGCGAACCGGTCGATGGTGTCGCCGACCGCCCACAGCACCGGCTCCCATTCCGGCCGGACGGTCACGCGCCCGAGCCTTGTCGTGTCGCGGGCCGGAAACGCCAGCCGCTCGCGCAGCAGCTGCTCGATCAGATCCAGTTGTGCCGCAGCGTCTCTCGCGCCGTGGTCGACGATGTCGTCGACCGTGCGGGCGAAGCCGTAGAGGGCGTGCACGGCCGGGCGTTGCTCGGCGGAGAGCAGGCGGGTGGCGAGGAAATAGGTGCGGCCGTGGGCGGCCGCCACCGTGCGGCAGTACCGGTAGGCGGTCGACGCATCGATGCCGCCGGGCGTCACTGCCGGGTTCTGCCGGTGTCGGCGCGCAGCCGCAGCGGATCCACCGTGCGCAGCGACAGCGCCGCCACCACCGCGACGAATGTGGCCGCGGCGACGTGCACCGGGTTGTACAGCCCGATCGCGCCGCCGGGCTGGAACACCAGCATCAGCCAGGTGCACAGGCCCACCAGCACCATCAGCGTCGTGGTCGACATCGCGAATCCGGCGGCCAGTGCGAGAGGCCACGAGTAGTACCAGGGCAGCGCGGCGGGGGAGAGGATGACGATCGCGACGAAGGCGATCAGGATGCCCAGCACGGCCTCTCGCTCGCTGTGCTTGAACCGCCACCAGGTCCAGATCAGGATCGCGACCAGCGCCACCGCGCACAGGCCGCGAGTCCAGGTCAGCACCGACTCCACCCGCAGCGGCGTCACCCAGGTCACCATGTGCGCCATGATGGTCGGCAGCGACAGCCAGTTGATGATCTTCTTCGAACCCGACAGCGCGGTGAGCCAGCCGATCCCGACCCCGGCGACCGCCGACGCCGCGGCGAACACCACCGCGAACACCGACAGCCCGAGACCACCGATCTTGGCGAAGGTCCACAGCGGATGCGGCAGCGGCCCTTTGTCCTCGGCGGACCGCCGCTCCCGTTCGTGAATCATCCAGATCCACACCAGGAACGGCAGTGCCACGCCCGCGGTCGCCTTGATCGCCACGCCGATCGCGACCACCACGATGCCCGCCGCGTGATGGCGCTCCAGCACCAGCGCGATGCCCGCGGCCATCAGCCCGACCATCAGCATCTCGTTGTGCACGCCGCCGATCAGGTGGATCAGCACCAGCGGGTTGAGCACCGCGAGCCACAGCGCGACCGTCGGCTTGCCGCCCAGGTGCTTGGTCAGATGCGGGACCGCCCACATCATCAGGGCCAGGCCGGGCAGCATCACCAGGCGCATCGCCCAGGTCCCGGCCACCACGTTGTCGCCGGTGACCGTGGTGATCCACTTGCCCAGCAGCAGGAAGATCGGGCCGTACGGCGCGGTGGTGGTGGTCCACACCGGGCTCACATTGTCCAGCAGCACACCGGGATTCACCACCGGGCCGACCGTGTACGGGTCGAAGCCGTCGCGCAGCAGCGCGCCCTGCGCCAGGTAGGAGTAGACGTCCGCGCTGAACATGGGCACGGCGAACAACAGCGGGAAGATCCAGATGCCGACGACCGCGCGCAACTCGTTGAGCGTCACCGCGCTACCGCGCTCGGAGGTGCCGATCGTGATCCGCCCCAGCCGAACCCACGCGACGATCATCGCCAGCACACCGATCCACACCCCGATGGTCGCCAGGGCGTAGCCGTGCCCGAACCGCAACCAGGACAGGTGGGCCGCCTCCAGCAGCGGATCGCTGCGCCGCACCGCGCCGGCGCCCAGGCCGCCGCAGGTGATCATCAGCGCGCCCCAGAAGCCCAGCAGCGCCGCGTGCCCCTCGGGGCTACGCAGAAAATCGGCGGAGAAGTGCAGCCACCAGCGCAGGGTGCGCGGTACCGCCGGGGCGGCGAGAGCCGGTGCCTCGGTGATTGCTGTGTCCGCCATGGTGGCGGTGTTCGTGTCGGGGGTCGGCATAGGTCGTCGGGTCCCCCCGGGGAAGTCGGTGCGGTCGGGACCGCTGTCTACAAGGTCGGCCGCTAGTTTAATTGGTTGCGGGGAACACTAGCGCGTCGGTCGGCCGGTATCACGTCGGAGCCGCCCCGCGACGACTCCGTGTCCTTTTTCGGAGCCCGGCACTTCTCCGTCGGCGACCGCGTTGTCGCCGTCCGCCGGACTCGGTCATGCGGAGGCGACGCGGCGGTGCCGGTCACCTCCCGCGGTCGCCCCGAGCCGTGGCGGACCCGTGCCGATGATGCGCTGAGCGGCCAATTTTCCGGACAGGACGGTGGTCGGCACGCCGACTCCGGGCGTGGTGCCGCAGCCCGCGAGCACCACATTGGCGGGTGTCCCGGGGAGATTGCGGGTGCGGAACGGGCCGGTCTGGCGGAACAGGTGCGCCGCGGAGAACGGGCTGCCCGCGAGCATGCCCTGGGCCTGCCAGGTGTGCGGGGTGTCGAGGTGGTCGACGGTGAAGTGTTCGGCGATGCCGTGGTAGCCGCGGCGTTCCAGGACAGCGAGCAGCTCGCGCAGATAGGCGGGACCGATCTCGGTCCAATTCAACGGCGCCGCACGCAGATTCGGGCACGGCGCCAGCAGCGACAGCGGCTCGTGGCGGCCGGTGGGGCGGTCGATGAACAGGCCGGGATCGGTGAGCGCGGGACGGGTCAGCAGCAGCGACGGGTCGCGCATCGGGCGGCCGCGGCCACGGCGGGCGGCGATCTCGGCGAACGTGGCGTCCCACGCGGCGCCGAAGTCGATGGTGTGGTGCGCCCGCACCGGCCAGGCGGCGGCGATCTCGGCGGGGACGGTGCCGTGCGCGACGACCGCCGAGGGCGAGGCCCGCAGCGGCCGCCGGCGGCGAATGCCGAAGCGCTCCAGCGCGCCCAGGTCGGCGGTGAGTACCACCGCGTCGCAGTCGAAGGTCCGGCCGTCGGCGGTCCGCACGCGGCGCGCCCGGCCGTCGGCGTAGTCGATGCCCGTCACCTCGGTGTTCAGCTCGAGACGTCCGCCCGCGGCGGTGAGGGCCGCGGCCATGGCCGCGGGGATCGCGCGCATGCCGCCCTCCGGGTAGTACACGCCCAGGCAGGTGTCCATGTGCGGGATCGCGCCGTACACGCCCAGCGCCTGCGCCGGCGCCATGCCCGCGTACAGGGCCTGGAAGGTGAACAGTCGCGCCAATCTGGGGTCGTCCAGGGTCCGGTGCACCCGTGCACCGAGCCGCCCGAACGCGCCCAGCCGGACCAGCTCGGCCAGCGCCCGCCGCTTCGCGGGCAGCCGGATCAGGTCCAGCGGCGAATCGAAGTTGGTGTCCATGAATTCGGCGTACGCGCCGGTGTAGACGCGCCCCAGCCAATCGCGCAGGCGCAGATAGCGCCCGGCCTCCTCGGGCCCGCAGGCGCCGGTGACCTCCGCGGCCATCGCGTCGGGGTCGTCGAAGACGTCGATCACGGAGTCGTCGGCGAAGCGGGCTCGGTAGGCCGGGGCGAGGTGGTGGATGCGCGGTCCCCGCACCGTGCCCCCGGCCGCGGCCAGTGCCTCGTCGATCAGGCCGGGGAGGGTGAGAACGGTTGCGCCGGAATCTATCTCGTAATCGGGACCGCGGTACACGCCGACCCGGCCGCCGGGATGGTCGGCCCGTTCGAGCAGGGTCACGGTGCGCCCGGAACCCACCAGGTACAGCGCGGCCGACAGTCCCGACAGCCCGGCGCCGATCACGACGATCCGATCGGTCGGTCCGGCAACGGTTCTCACGCGAAGGCTCCTGTGGTCGTCGGGCGCGTCATGCGACGCGCTTGGTGGCGGCCAGCGCCATCGCCCGCAGCCGCTCCTTCGCCTTCGGCGTGGCCGAACTGTGCTCGAGCGCCGCCAGCCCGCGGTCGGTGAGGTCGGCGATGCGGCGCTCCACCTCGTCGACCGCGCCGAGTTCGGTGATCAGCGCGCGCAGCCGGGTCACCGTGTCGGGGGACAGGTCGGTGCCCAGCGACGAGCGCAGCAGCTCGGCCGCCGCCGGGATGGTGGCATCGGCGCGGCGCAGCGCCTCGGCGACCAGGACCGTGCGTTTGCCCTCGCGCAGGTCGTCGCCCGAGGGTTTGCCGGTGACCGCCGGATCCCCGAAGACGCCCAGCAGGTCGTCGCGCAACTGGAAGGCGATGCCGATATCGGTGCCGAACTCGCGGTAGGCGGCGATCAGCGCCGGGTCGGCGTCGGCCAGCGCCGCACCCAGATGCAGCGGCCGCTCGACGGTGTAGGCGGCGGTCTTGTAGCGGTTGATGCGCAGCGCCGCCTCCACCGAGTCGTCGGCGCCCGCCTCGCCGTGGATGTCGAGCAACTGCCCGCCCATCACCTCCGTGCGCATCGCCGCCCACACGGGGGCGAACCGGACCCGCGCTGCCGGGTCCAGCCCGGCCGCCGACACCATGTCGTCGGCCCAGGCCAGTGCCAGGTCGCCGATCAGCACCGCCACGCTGATCCCGAAATGCCCCGAGTCGCCGCGCCATTCGCGCTCGCGATGGCGCTTCTCGAAGTCCACATGCACGGTCGGGAAGCCGCGGCGGGTGCGCGAGGAGTCGATGATGTCGTCGTGGATCAGCGCGCACGCCTGCACGAGTTCCAAAGCGGCGCAGGCGGTCAGCACCGGGCCCGCCTGCGGTCCGGCCGGATCGCCGCCCGCGCCCAGCCAGCCCGTCCAGGCGAACGAGGGGCGGGTGCGCTTGCCGCCGCGCAACACGAAATCCTCGAGTTCGGCGACCGCGTCGACGAATACCGGGCCCAGCTCGCCGACGAGGTCCCGGCGGTCGGTGAAGAACTCGGTGAGCGCGGTATCGACGGCCGCCACCAGCGCCGCGGGAGCGATCGGGGCCGATCTGGTCGGGGTGGTCGGTCCGGCGGACATAGGAACCTCCCAGTGGTTCGACGCGTCGGCGAGCTGTTTATGCGGCTATAGGTAATTCGGGGCACGACCGCACCCCGGATGGAACCTTACCGACCTACCGATTTGCGGCCGATGCGCCCAGGGGCCGCAGTGAGCGGCGCCACCCCACTTACACTGGTTCGGTGAGTTTCGACAACGTACGGGGACGCTCGACCCCAGGCCGAACGACCCGGACGCCGCAGGTTTCCGGAACTCCGTCCGTCGTAGGGCAGCTGGTCAGGCGTCCCGACGGGACCATCCCGTTCTCGGTGGAGTTCAATCCGCCGCGCGACGCCGCCGCCGAGGCGCGGCTGTGGCGTGCCGCCCGCGAGTTCGAGCGCATGCATCCGGCGTTCGTGTCGATGACCTACGGGGCCGGGGGGTCGACCCGCGACCGCACCGCCCGGGTGACGGGCCAGCTCGCCCGGGAGACGACCCTGCTCACGGTGGCGCATCTGACCGCGGTCGAGCACAGCGTCGCGGAACTGCGTTCGATCGTCGGCACCTACGCCGACGCCGGTATCCGCAATCTGCTGGTGCTGCGCGGTGACCCGCCCGGCGACCCGCTGGGCGAGTGGCGCAAGCACCCCGACGGCCTGGAATACGCCGAGGACCTGGTGCGCATGGTCCGCGGCCTCGGCGACTTCCACGTGGGTGTGGCATCGTTCCCGCAGGGGCACCACCGCTCCCCGGACCTCGACCACGACACCGCCTACCTGTGCGCGAAACTGCGTGCGGGAGCGGAGTATTCGATCACCCAGATGTTCTTCGACGTGGAGCACTACCTGCGCCTGCGGGACCGGGTGGCGGCCTGCGACGCGGTCGAGGGCGCCAAGCCGATCATCCCGGAACTGATGCCGATCACCTCGCTGCGCACCGTGCAGCGCGCCGAGGAGTTGTCGGGCCGGCCGGTGCCGCCGGCGCTGATGCGGCGGCTCGAACGCGCCGGGGGCAGCGATCCGGAGGCCAACCGCAACGACGTGCGCGCGGTCGGCATCGAGATCGCCACCGAGATCGGTCAGCGTCTGATCGACGAGGGTGCGCCCTGCCTGCACTTCATCACCCTCAACTTCGCCAAGGCCACCACCGAGGTGCTCACCAACCTCGGTTACACCGTGACGGCCGCCCCCGTGAGCGCCTGATCGGCGTTTCGCGGCTCGATTGCCGGGTGTGTGCTCCGTGCGCGAGTACCCTCACGTCCGACCGTGACGACGAGGAGAACTCCGATGGCCGTGTTGCGCAGTCTGGTTCGTATCGCCGGTGCGATGGGCGTTTCGGTCGCCCTGGCCTGCGCCGGATCCTGGTCGGCGGCAGCCGCTCCGCTGGACCCCGGTGCCGCGGTCGTCGGCGCCGGGCGCGTGGAGGCAGCCGGTACCAATGATTTGCTGAGTGCCTACCAGTCTGCCGTGGAGAGCCTGCAGCGGCTGGGGGTGCAGCCGTTCCTGTACCCCTCGGCCTCGGCGCTGTGCCACGACGGCACCACCGCGGGGCTGGTGCCCGCGCTGGCCGGCGCGCTGCCCGGCCCGTGGCCGAAGACGACGGTGTCGACGCCCGGCTTGGACCTGGCGGCGGTGAAGTCCGGCCAGACTATGTTCGCCTTCGTGCCGTACGGCCTGGAAGCAGACGGCGCGGATACCTCCGGCATGCAGGTGGCATGGCTGAACACCGCCACCGGCCGCGGCGGTTTCGCCGCGATGAACCCGCTGGCGCAGGTGGTCAAGGCGATGGTGCCGCCGAATGTGCCCGCCGAGGTCCGCCCGCTCGCCGAGCAGGCCGTGCAGAACTTCTTCGCCGCCGCCATGCCCGCGGGAGGCGTGCGCGCGGTGCCGGTGAACACCGGTTCCGGCACCGTGCTGGCGGCGGTGTTCGGCTCGGTCCGCAACGGCGAGCGCACGTGCTATTTCCTGCCGACGGTCGGGATCGTCCCGGTGTCCTGAGTTCAGACGGCGCGGGCGGGCAGCGGACGGCCCTTCCAGCTCAGCGCGCCCGCGCGGTGCAGGCGGTGCGAGCGCGCCGACAGCCGCAGATAGGCCGCGATCGACAGCGGATGGGCCAGGGCCGCAACAACATCCGCGGACCGCAGACCGCCGCCCGACTCCAGCGAGCGGGCCAGCAGCCGAGCGGCGACGGCGCAGGCGTAGCCGACACGCCCGGCGGTGCGGGTGCGTCCGCGCCCGCACAGCGCGGCCACCGGCGGCGCGAGGAACGCGAGCGCGGCCACCGCGCCGACGGCGGCGCTGCCGCCCGCCGAACCGTAGGCCGACCACAGCCACCGCGTGTATCCCGCGTCGAGATCGGCCGCGCCCCGGTACATCCGGGTACTCGCGACCCGGCCGCCGCCCACCAGCGCGGTGTGGTGCCCGGCCCGGCGCAGCGCCCGCGACAGCGCCAGATCCTCGGTGACGTCCGCGGCGACGGCGGCATGCCCGCCCACGGCGCGATAGGTGGCCGCGTCGAAGACGAGGAACTGCCCGCACGAGACCGCCGTGGACGGTCGCAGGCTCCGGTTGGCGATCCCGATGGGCAGCGACGCCGCCCAGGACCAGCACAGCAGCGGCTGCACCAGCGCCTCGGCGAGCGTCCCCGCCCGCTGCCGCGGCCACGGTGACACCGATGCCGCGCGGGCCCTGCGCAATTCGCCGACCGCGGCGGCGATCGCACCCGGCCGCAGCCGCACGTCGGCGTCCAGGAACACCAGCGCCCCGGCCGGTGCGTCGGAACCGACCGTCATGCCCGCGATGTCGGCCAGGCGCGCGCAGGCGGCGGCCTTGCCGGTCCAGCCGGGCTCGGGTTCGGTCTCCGCGCAGATCACCGTGAACCGTTCGTCGCCACCCGCCGCGGCGGCGGCCGCCTCGTAGGTGGCATCGGCCGAACGGTCGTCGAGAATCAGCACCCGCAGCCGCGGAACGCCTTGCTGCGCACGCAGATCCGCGATCAGCGACGGCAACCGGCGTACCTCGTCGCGAGCGGGGACGCACACCGTCACCGGTTCGATCACGGTGGTGGGCACGGCGTCGAGTTGCCGCACCGTCAACCGGTTGAGCGCCGCCAGCCCGGCGCCGACGCCGGCGAGCGCGGCACCCGCCAGCACCGGACCGTGGAGCGCGCCGCCGGATCGGCTCGCCGCACTCGCGACGCCCGCCCGCGCCGCCTTCTCACGTGTCCTGTTCATGTGACATCCAGCCTTTCACACGCGGCGACGGCTGTCTCGCCCGTTTCCGTCCTCGCACCGCCACCGGGGAGGACCGTGACCGGCCCGAAACACGGACCGGAACAAGGGGATTCGGCGGCGGGGTGTTACGTGTCGGTGCGCGCCCACGGCGGTGTGGGGTTGCGGCCCAGATACGCCAGCACCGCGACGACGGCCGCGACGGCCAGCGTGATGCCGCCGACGATACCGGCCCACCCCGCGAACGAGCGGGTGTTCGGGTCGGCGTACTTCACCTCGGCGCGCACCGTGCTGACATCACCGGGCGGCAGCTTCCAGGAGACGATCGAGTCGCCCTCCCTGGTGCCGTTGGTGGTGCCGACCCGGGACGGGAACGCCACGGTGAACTGCACGTCCGAGCCCTGCGGCGGCACGGTGCGCAGATCGACGCGCCCGCTGAGGGTGACCAGGTCGCCGGTGCGGATGAACTGCAGGTTGAACATGCCCTGCGTCTCTTCGGACAGCTGGCCGAGTTGCTGCACCTCGCCGAAGGTGAGGTCGTCGAAATAGACCTGGCTGCCGCTATAGCCGTCTTGCGTGTACGACTCCACCCGCACCTTGCTCGCCAGCGTCTCGGGAACCTTCAGTTCCGGGCCCTTGTCCTTGTCGTTGGCGGGCACGGCGGCCACCACGATGCGTCCCGACACCCGATCGTTCGACGACACCCCCATCGACACCTGCAGGCGCAGGCAGCCCGCCAGCAACGGCATCAGCAATACCGTCAGCATCACCAGGGACCAGGCACGATGGCGGCGCCGGCGTGGCGAGCGAAGGCTCGTGCCGTCGGGCTGCGGGGTTGTCGGACTCGGCTGCACGGCTCACATCGTGCCATGGCACGCCGGTTGCCCCGGCATGCGACGGGCCGGGAGCCGCGCGGCGGGTGAGATGACGCGCTGTTCGGGCGGCGGTACGCGGCGGCCCGGCCGGCGAATCAGCCCGGCGAGCGGGCGGCAGTGCGGAATGCGCTCGCCGACAGAGGTATTCCGAGCAGTCCCAGCCCGAGCAGGCCGTAGGCCGCCGAGGCGGGAAGGCCGAGGAACGCCGCGTGCGCCAGCGCGGAGCCCAGCCACGTCCACACGAAGACCACGACGGGGACGGCGAGGGTGCCGGTCGTCGCGGGGTAGCGGCGGCCGAGCAACTCGAGCAGCGCGGTCATCACGGTCGCGACCGCGAACCAGCCGAGATAGTTGGTGTACGGAATCTCCGCCAGGCCCGGCAGTCCCGGCTGCGGGGAGCACCAGGTCCACTGGCCGTCGGCGACCATCTGCGGATCCAGGAACAGGTCCCAGCCGACCGCACCGGCGGCCGTGAGCGGAATGCGCACGGCGGCAACGGAACCGAGCCGATTCGCCACCACCCATACCGGGTACAGTCCACCGGTCCAGGCCAGCGGTATCAGCAGCGGCACGTCCGCCACCGCCGGGCCCAGCCGGTCCTGCGCGTACTCGTAGCAGCCGAACGGGAATCCGTATGCGGTGCCGACCATTTCGGCGACCAGTCCGATGCCCGAGACGATCAGCAGGAACCCGGCGGCGAAGCGGGGGCCGCGAGTCGACCCGGCGTGCGCGAGAGCGGTGACCACCGCGAGCACGACCACCACCACGGTCACCCGGTCCCGGCCTATGCCGCTGGTCAGCGGATAGGCGATCTGGGCGAGGATCAACGCGATCGCCGTGACCGCCGGTAATCGCCGGACCGTCATCCCCGGCCGCGCCGCAGCCGGGACCGCCGCAGATCGCGCAGGATCAGGCGGGCGGCGCTGCGCCCGGAGGCCCCCGACACGCCGCCACCGGGATGGGTGGACGCGCCGGTCAGATAGAGCCCCGGCGCGCCCGGCACCCGCTGGCCGGACAGCTCCGGCAGCGGCCGCCAGAAGAACATCTGGTCCAGCGACATCTCCACGTGCATCACATTGCCGCCGATCAGCCCCAGCTCGCGTTCCAGATCGGCGGGCGTCTGCACGAACCGCTCCCGCACCGAGGCGGCGAAACCCGGTGCGGCGGAGTCGACCTCGGCGATAATGCGATCCGCTTCGCGCTCGGCGTGCGCGCTCCACGCGCTGCCGTCGGCGAGCCGGTAGGGGTGCCACTGCGCCCACAGCGACACCTGATGCTGTCCGGGTGGCGCGATGGACGGGTCGAGCGCGCTGAAGCTCATCCCCAGCACTGCCGGGCGCGGCGGCAGTTCCCCGGCCAGGGCCGCGCCGTGCGCGAGGCGCAGCTGCCGCCGGTCGGTGACCAGCAGTTGCAGGCCGCGGGTGGACTCCTCGATCGACGCGCCGGGGTAGCGGGGCAGCGCGTCGGTCGCGGCGCGGACCACCATGCCGATGCCGGGGCCGACCCGGATGCGCCGCCGCCAGTCGTCGAGCACGGCGGGGTCGAAGTCGCCCCGGCGCAACAACTCCAGCGTGGTCAGGATGTGGGTGCCCGCTATCACGGTGTGCGCGGGCAGGTTTCGGCCGGATTCGGTGCGCACCCGCCATCCGGCGCCCTCGCGGCGCAGTTCGGTGACCGCGTCGCCGGCCGAGACGGCGCCGCCGTCGGCCCGCAGCCGACTCACGAGGGCCGTGGTCAGCGCGCCGCTGCCCCCGACCGCGCGACCGGGCGGCAGCGTGTGCATCAGCGCCGCGAAGCCCACCATCGGCGCGGTGCCCGGCTCCGACATCGGCGGTCCGGACTGGGCGCCGAACCATGCCAGCGCCGCCTTCAGCCGCTCGTCGTCGAACCAGCTGTCCAGCAGCGCGTCTCCGGACTGCAGGAAATCCCGCGACAGGGCGCTGCCACCCGCGCGCGCGTCAAGCCCCCAGAACGAACGTATTAAACGAGCGGGTCCCGGCGGGCCCGCGAACGCCCGCATCACCCGGCGCGAGCGCGGACCCCAGACCTCCACGAAGCGGCGGTACGCGGCGGCGTCGCGCGCGCCGCAGGCCGCCTCGACGGACGCGCAGGTGCGGTCCAGGTCGCGGTGGAACACCAGCGGCGTCCCGTCGCCGCCGGGCGCGGGCGCGAAACCCCAGGGGTCGCACTCGAGATAGCGCAGTCCGAAGCGGTCGAGCGCCAGTTCCTCGATGATGCCGGTGTGCCGGATCATGATGTGCGCCGAGGAACCTCGATCCACCTGGTGGCCGGGAAACCGCGGCACCGTCGAGACCGCCCCGCCCAGCACCTCGTCCCGCTCGAGCACCTCCACCCGATGCCCGGACCGGGCCAGGTAGCAGGCGGCGACCAGCGCGTTGTGGCCGGATCCCACGACCACCACGTTCACATCGGTCACGAAGTTTCCAGCGGCAGCCGGCGGCCCAGGACCGCGAACCGCCGGGTGTCACCGGAGAAGACGAAATTCCTGACCACGTCGGTGAATCCCTGCCGCCGGTACAGCCGCCAGGCCCGGTTGGCCTCGTGGTCGACCTCGGGCGTGGACAGCAGCACCGCTCGCTCGGGCCGGTCCTTCAGCAGCCGGACCAGCAGCGTCTCGCCGATGCCGCGCCCCTGGGCGCTGGGATGGACGTGCAGTTCGGTGAGTTCGAAGTAGTCCGAGAGCAATTCGCGCGCCGCGTGCTCGGGCCAGCCCGACCGCCGCATGCCGTTGTGCACCTGCTGATGCCACCACTGGTGCGCCGCCCCGCTGTAGCCGTAGGCGACGGCCACCAGGGGCGCGGTGCGCAGGTCGAACCGGCCGTTGTCGTCGGGAATCACCGCGCCCACCGCCTGCCAGCCCGGCCGGGTGGTGTGCTCGGTCCACATCGGCGCGCGGTGGTGTTCGGTGCCGCGCGGATAGTCCATGGCCGCCACATACACCGCCAGCGCATCGTGCAGCCGGGCGCGTAGCGCGGCCACCGACAGGTCGACGACGACGGGGGCGGGGGTGTGGTGCGGTCTGAGGGCGGTCATGTCAGGGCGGCGCGGCTCTCGTTCGAACGCGGAAAGTTGTCGGTGGTCGTCTCTATATTCACACTCAATTGAAACGTTCGAATACCTGTTCGGTCCGTCCGGTCGGCGATGCACTCGGAGGACCAAGGGTGTGCGAAGGGTTGGAGGTACCGCAATGGCTGGTCGGATCGGGTATCCCGGACGTCCCGGACGAGCGGGCGGTCTGCTGGACCGCGCCGACGGTCTGCTGATGCAGTCGGCCGCCGAGGGGGACCCGCGCGAACGGTTCCGCACCGCTTATCTGGCGGCCCTGCGAGGCGCGGGGGCGGTGCTGGCGATCACCGGCGCCGACCGCGCGCCGCGGGCCCGTTCGCGCAACGCCTGGGTGCTCATGCAGCAGGCCGCACCCGAGTTCGTGATGTGGGCGGACTACTTCAGTTCCTTCTCCGAAACCCGCGCGGCCATCGAGGCGGGGCTGGATCGTCCGGTCGACGCGCCGCGCGCCGACGAGTTCGCTTCTCGGGTAGGCGCATTCCTGCACGACGTGGAGGACCTGGTCAGTACGGCGGCCCGATTGCGCCCCGCCGAGGCCCGCCTGGGCGACGGCACGGCCTGAACATCGGCGAGTAGGTGGTAGTGCACTGATCGAACTCGTATCATTGAGGGCAGGTAGCCGCCAAGGTCGGCTACTTGTCGTCTACCCGGAGACGACTACCACGACAAGTGCCGGGGGAGGTACCGTGCCACTCTCCGAGCACGAGCAGCGCATGCTCGAACAGATCGAGAGCGCTCTCTATGCTGAGGATCCCAAGTTCGCCTCGACCGTCCGTGGCGGACGCCTACGTTCTGCCACGGGCAGACGCAGACTTCAATCGGCGACTTTGTTCGTCCTCGGCCTGGTTCTTCTCGTCGCGGGTATCGCGCTGCCCGTGAAGCCGGGTGGGTTCCCCATCATCAGTCTGCTCGGCTTCATCGTCATGTTCGGCGCGGGCGTCCTGCTCCTGCTGGGGGGCTCGGGTCTGCCGGGCACCGGCCGCAAGGGGGACGGCGACGCGCAGCCGGGGCCGGGCGGCGGCGGTGGCTCCGCCGCTCCCAAGGGCAAGTCGCGCAAGTCCGGCGGGTTCGCCGCCCGCATGGAGGACCGGTTCAGGCGCCGGTTCGAACAGGACAACTAGCGCCCCGAAGCTTCACGACACGCCGTGCGATGCACGGCGTGTCGTTTTTGTTGTGTGCATCTCATCCGGGGGCGCCGGGTATCGCCGCACCCCTACTCCCCACATCCACCCACCGCGGCTCCCCACTTCCGCCCACCGCGCCGAAAGGGCCTTCCCGATCTGCGGGTTTGCTGGTGGTTGTCGGGTCGCCGGACGCATCGGCGACATGCGTCGGGGGAACTCGGCGGAAACTCCCCACCTCGGTGATAGCTGACATGAGCTGGGCAATCCGCTGCGGGCCGACCGAGATCGCCCCCGCTTTCGATTGAAAGTGGGGGAAA
The DNA here is from genome assembly GCF_029868745.1 of Nocardia wallacei. Lineage (GTDB taxonomy): Bacteria > Actinomycetota > Actinomycetes > Mycobacteriales > Mycobacteriaceae > Nocardia > Nocardia wallacei_B. The sequence goes on from NZ_JARWOP010000307.1 coordinate 31,981, forward strand.
GTGGGGTAATGTGGGACGCGCACTGATGGAGGCCGACCAGACGAGGTGATCCAGCAGGAGGTGTCGAGACGGTGTTTCTCGGTACCTATACGCCTCGACTGGACGACAAGGGGCGACTGACGTTGCCTGCGAAGTTTCGGGACGAACTGGCGGGAGGGTTGATGGTCACGAAAGGTCAGGACCACAGCCTTGCCGTGTATCCGAAGGAGGAGTTCGCCGCGCTGGCGCGACGAGCCGCCGCGGCATCCCGGAACAATCCGCAGGCACGGGCTTTCGTCCGAGCCCTGGCGGCTTCCACGGACGAGCAGCGTCCGGACGGACAGGGCCGGATCACGTTGTCGGGCGAGCACCGCCGCTACGCGAACCTCACCAAGGACTGCGTGGTGATCGGCTCGGTCGACTTCCTCGAGATTTGGGACAAACAGGCGTGGGAGTCCTACCTCGCCGAACACGAGGAGGATTACTCGCAGGCCAGAGACGAGTCGCTGGGCGGAATCTTCTAGCCCCGACGAGGCGAGTGCCCCGCGGCCTCTGCCCGACCAGGACCCTGACGTACTTCCCCAACGCCAGGTGCCGATGGTCGGTCAGAGACCACGGGGCATCCACCACACGACGTGTGAGTCCATTCGCGGGCGGCCCCTGCGGCGTGTGCGCCACGCCTGGCACCGCCGGCGACACCCTGAGGCAGGATCCGGGAGGTCGAGGTGAATCATGCGAACCAGACTCCCCGCCATGTTCCGGTCCTCCTGCGCCGCGCAGACGAAATCCTCGGTCCCGCACTGGATTCCGGTGGCGTCCTGGTCGATGCGACCCTAGGTCTCGGCGGTCATGCCGAGCACTTCCTGCGCACGTATCCGGCGATCCGGCTGATCGGTCTGGACCGCGACACCGAGGCGCTGCGGCTCGCCGGTGAGCGGCTGCGGCCGTTCGAAGACCGGATCACGCTCGTGCACACCCGGTACGACGGTCTGGCCGAGGCGTTGCAGTCCGCCGGGCTGTCCGCGACGAGTTCGGTCCGGGCGATCCTGATGGACCTGGGTGTGTCGTCGATGCAACTGGACGAGTCCGAACGCGGCTTCGCCTACTCGATCGACGCCCCGCTGGACATGCGCATGGACCCGACGGCCGAACTCACCGCCGCCGACGTGCTCAATACCTACAGCCATGGCGAGCTGGCCCGGGTGCTGAAAACCTATGGCGAGGAACGGTTCGCGGGGCGCATCGCGAGCGAGGTCCTCAGGCGGCGGCAGCAGCGGCCGTTCACCACCAGCGCCCAATTGGTGGAGGTGCTCTACGACGCCATTCCCGCCGCGACCCGGCGCACCGGCGGTCATCCCGCCAAGCGCACCTTCCAGGCGCTGCGCGTGGAGGTGAATCGGGAGCTGGAGTCGCTGGAGGCCGCGCTGCCCGCGGCGCTCGCCGCGCTCGAGGTGGGCGGGCGCATCGTCGTCATGTCGTATCAATCGCTCGAGGACAAGGTGGTCAAGCAGGTGCTGACGCGGCGCTCCACGTCGCGCACGCCCGCGGGGTTACCGGTCGAACTGCCGGGCATGGGACCGGAATTCAGGATCCTCACTCGGGGGGCGGAGAAGGCTTCCGCAGGCGAGATCGAGGACAACCCGCGGGCCGCACCGGTACGGATGCGGGCCGCGGAACGGATAGCGGAGGCCGAATGAACATGGCGCGATCGGTACGGCCGGGACAGCTCACGTGGGAAACCACGCGGCGTACCGGACTTGCCGTCGCGTCGAGCCGGCCGACGGGGTTGAACGCAGTAGGGGAGGCGGAGATATGAGCGTGCGCACACGGGTGGACGCACCGCGGCGGGAGTCGTCCCGGCGGGCGGCCAAGACCGCGGAGCAGCGAGCCGCGCAGGTCATGCCGCGGCGCGGCGAGAAGGCCGCGCCGCAGCGGGTGGAGCAGGCCGAGCGGGTGAAATCCGGTGCGGCGCAGCGCGCTTACGCCCGGCGCCGCAACCGCGTCCAGGGCGGCGGCCTGCCGCCACTGCCGGGCCGGGCCGCGTCCGCGATGGCGGGCCGGTTGCCGTTCGTGACCGGCATCATCGCCCTGCTGGCCGGCGGCCTGATGGTCACTTTGCTGCTGACGACCCACGCCGCCGAGGACAGCTACCAGCTCGGCGACGCCCGCCGCATCAACCGCCAGCTCAGCGACGAGCGAGCGGCCCTGCAGCGCGAGGTGGCCGCCGCCGACTCGGCCCCCGAACTGGCGAACCGAGCCCGCGAACTCGGCATGATCCCCGCGAAGGACCCGTCCCGCCTGCTCATCGCCCCCGACGGCACAATCACGGTGATCGGCAAGGAAACCCCCGAACAGGGCGCCCCCGCCCCACCCCTGAACACCACCCCCTCCGCCTCCCCGGCCGTCCCCAAACTCGTCCAGGCCCAAGGAGAACGCCTCGTCCCGGTAACCACCCCCACCCCGGGCGCTAACCAGCCCGCGGGCGCGAGCCCAGCTGCAGGCACCAACCAGCCCGCGGGCGCGAGCCCAGCTGCAGGCACCAACTCTGATGCGGGCACCAACCCTGATGCGGGCGCCAATCCAGGTGCGGGCGCCAACCAAGCGCCCGGGGCGAATCAGGCCCCGGTCGCAGGACAGGGCACCGCACCAGAAGACGCGGCCGCAACGCCGACCCAGGCGGGCGGGAACCAGGAACAGCAGGCCCCGGCCGAGCCCGCCCCGGCGCAACTGCCGGCCGCACCGGCAGCTGGAAGCCCGGTAGGGGCAGACCAGGCACCGGCGGCAGGGGACCCTGTGGCTTCGGACCAATCGGCCGGGCAGTCTGCGGGTTCGGTTCCGGGACAGACGGTTCCGGCTTCCGGGCCGCTTGATCGGGCCGTGCCGGTCCCGGGTACGTCGACCGATTCCGCGAATTCCGCACCGGCCGCGAGCGGTACCTCGCCGGGAGCCGAAGCTGTTGCGGGGCAGCAGGGTCCGGCGATAGCCGGAGCGCCGGAGGCCGAGTCCGTCGAGTCGCCCGCGGCGGGTGGGGCGGTGCGATGAGTCCGGCTCGTGGGCGCACGGCGGCTCGGCGGGCTCCGGCGCGGGGGCCGCGCAAACGCTCGAGGAGGGTGGCCGAGACGGCGGCGGATGCCTCGGCTCGGATTCGGTTCGGGGTGGGGCGGATTCTGATGATGGCGGCGCTGCTGGTCGTCGCGGTCCAATTGCTCTGGGTGCAAACCGTTTCCGCGCCGTCGTTGTCGGCGGAGGCGGCCGGGCAGCGTACTGTGCACGTCGCCGACGCGGCGTTGCGCGGGCCGATCACCGACCGCAACGGCAAGTCGCTCGCCTTCACCATCGCGACCAAGGAACTCACCTTCCTGCCGGTGCAGGTGCGTAAGGAGCTGGCCGAGGCGCGGGCGAAATCCGCCAAGGCCCCCGATCCGGATCAGCGGCTGCAGGCGATCGCCAAGACGATCCACGAAAAGCTCGGCCCGGCCGCCCCGAAGGAATCGGAGCTGCTGGCCATGCTGCGCAGCGACGAGACCTATGTCCGCCTGGCGCGCAATGTCGACGCGCGCGTGGCCGCCGAGATCAAGGAGAAATACCCCGAGATCACGGTGGACCGCCAGGACAGCCGCGACTACCCCGGCGGCTCGCTGGCCGCCAACGTCATCGGTGCGACCGGCTGGGACGGGCACGGCGCCATCGGCCTGGAGTCCTCGATGGACTCACAGCTGGCCGGCACCGACGGCTCGCACACCTACGACCAGGGCTCCGACGGCGCGGTGATCCCCGGCAGCGAGCGCGACCGCCAGCCCGCCGTCGACGGCGCGACCGTGGAGCTGACCCTGGATTCGGATCTGCAGTACTACGTGCAGCAGCAGGTCCAGCAGGCCAAGCAGATGTCTGGCGCGCAGGACGCCTCCGCCGTCGTGCTCGACGCGCACACCGGCCAGGTGCTCGCGATGGCCAACGACAACACGTTCAATCCCGAACTGGGCGCGAAGGATTGGGGTTCCGCCCAGATGGGCAACCCCTCGGTCACCAACGTTTTCGAGCCGGGTTCGGTGAACAAGATCGTCACGGCGGCCTCGGCCATCGAGTACGGCCTCACGAATCCGGAAGAGGTGCACCAGGTTCCCGGCGAGATCAGCATGGGCGGTGTCACCGTGCACGACGCGTGGGACCACGGCGTCACCCCGTTCACCACCACCGGCGTCTTCGGCAAGTCGTCCAACGTCGGCACCCTGATGCTGGCGCAGCGCGTCGGAGAAGACCGCTACGCCGACATGCTGAAGCGCTTCGGGCTCGGGCAGCGCACCGGCGTCGGCCTGCCGGGCGAGAGCGGCGGCAGCGTCCCGGCCCGCGACCAGTGGTCGGGCTCGACCTTCGCGAACCTGCCTATCGGCCAGGGCCTTTCGATGACCCTGCTGCAGATGACGGGCATGTACCAGGCGATCGCCAACGACGGCGTGCGGGTGCCGCCGCGCATCGTGAAGGCCGAGATCGGCCCGGGCGGCAACCGCGAGGAGGAGCCGCAGCCCGACGGTGTGCGCGTCGTCAGCCCGCAGACCGCACGGACCCTGCGCGGCATGTTCCAGTCGGTGGTGCAGCGCGATCCGATGGGCGTGCAGCAGGGCACCGGGCCCGCCGGCGGCGTCGAGGGCTACCAGGTGGCGGGCAAGACCGGCACCGCACAGCAGATCGACGCGAATTGCCGCTGCTACTCCGCGGACCGCTACTGGATCACCTTCGCCGGCATCGCCCCCGCCGACAACCCGCGCTACGTCGTCGGCATCATGCTGAACGCGCCGATCCGCAGCTCGGACGGCAGCGGCGGGCAGTCGGCCGCGCCGCTGTTCCACAACATCGCCTCCTGGGCGCTGCAGCGCGACCGGATCCCGCCCTCCCCGCCCGCCAAGCCCCTTGTCCTGCAAGCGATGTGAGAATGGTTCGCCTGATGCAACGGTACCCGTCGGCCGGATCGGCGGACCCCCTCGGCGCGCCCCGCGTGCCACGCGGTCGCCGCATGCCTCCCGAACGGGTCGGACGGGATGCGCCAGGTGTGCTCCGCAGCCTGCCCGGACGGCGGTGGCAACCCGTGGAGCAGGCTCGGAACCCGTTCCGGCACCGGGAACAGGACCGGTGACCGAGCCGGGCGGACCGAACCGGTATGGCCGGGAACCCGCAGCGTCGGCCTGGCGGTAACCTGACACGTCGATCCGATCCGTTCCGGGGGAGACGGCACCGCAGAACCGCATACATCGAGAGGAGCTTCGTGCCCGTGCAGCCCAGCCCGCAGGTCCTGCGTCCCGCGGCGCCGCCGTCCACCGCGCTGCGAACGGTCGTCGAGCTCACGGGCGCGCGCCCGAGTCGCGATCTCGCCGACATCGCGGTCACCGGCATCGAACAGCGGTCGAACGCCGTGCGGCCGGGCGATCTGTTCGCCGGTCTCGCCGGGGCGCGGGCGCACGGCGCCCGATTCGCCGCCGCCGCTGTCGAACAGGGTGCGGTCGCGGTGCTCACCGATCCCGCAGGGGCCGAACAGATCGGCGCGCTGGATGTGCCCGTGCTGGTCCACGACGATCCGCGCGCGGTCCTGGGCGAGCTGTCGGCGGCGATCTACGGCAATCCGTCGCAACGGTTGCAGGTCCTCGGCATCACCGGCACTTCCGGCAAGACCACCACGGCGTATCTGGTGGAGGCGGGCCTGGCCGCGGCCGGCCGGCAGACGGCGCTGATCGGCACCATCGAGACCCGCATCGGCGGCCGCCGGGTGCCGAGCGCGCTGACCACGCCCGAGGCGCCGCAGCTGCACGCGATGTTCGCGCTGATGGTCGAGCAGGGCGTGCAGGTCGTGGTGATGGAGGTGTCCAGCCACGCGCTGGTTCTGGGCCGGGTCGACGGGGTGCGGTTCGCGGTGGGCGCGTTCACCAATCTGTCGCAGGACCACCTGGACTTCCACGCCGACTTCGAGGACTATTTCGCCGCCAAGCGGCGACTGTTCGAGCCCGAGTCGCCGGTGGCCGCCCAGCAGTGCGTGATCTGCGTCGACGACGCGTGGGGCCGCCGCCTGGCGCGCGAGGTGGGCGGCCGCACGCCCGTGGTCACCGTGGCGACGGCGGCGAGCCCGACCGGTGAGGCCGCCCCCGACTGGCTCGCGCTCGGTGCGTCGGCCGACGGCGGCGAGCAGACCTTCACCGCCGCCCGGCAGGACGTGAAAATCCCGGTGCGACTGCGGCTTCCGGGCAGCTACAACATCGCCAACGGCCTGCTGGCGGTCGCGGTGTGCGAGGCGGCGGGCGTCGACGCGGCGACCGCGGCGGCGGCGCTGGCGCACGTGGACGTGCCGGGCCGGATGCAGCGCGTCGACCGGGGCCAGGACTTCCTCGCCGTCGTGGACTACGCGCACAAGCCCGCCGCGGTGGAGTCGGTGATCGCGACGCTGCGCGAATACATCAAGGGTTCCGGCGGGCGGCTGGCCGTGGTGGTGGGTGCGGGCGGCGACCGCGACGCCGGGAAGCGCCCGCTGATGGGCGCCACCGCGGCCCGCGGCGCCGATCTGCTGATCATCACCGACGACAATCCGCGCAGCGAGGATCCGGCGGTCATCCGCGAGGCGATTCGCGGTGGCGCGCTGGGCATCGCGGAGGCCGAACGCGGCGAGGTCGTCGAGCTCGGCGACCGCGCCGCGGCGATCACCGCCGCCGTGGACTGGGCCCGACCGGGTGACGTCGTGCTGGTGGCGGGCAAGGGACACGAGACTGGGCAGGAGATTGCGGGTGTGAAGTATCCGTTCGATGACCGCGAGGTGCTGGCGGAGGCCCTTTCACGGAAAGCGAAGGACCTGACGGTTTCATGATCGAGATGACTCTGCGGGAGATCGCGGACGTCGTCGGCGGCACGCTGCACGATGTACCCGACCCCGCGGTGACGGTGACCGGTGCGGTCGAATTCGATTCGCGCCGAATCAATTCCGGCGACCTGTTCCTGGCGATGCCGGGCGAGCACAGCGACGGCCACGACTTCGCGGCCGCCGCGGTGGCCGCGGGCGCGGTGGCGGTGCTGGCGGCGCGCCCGATCGGTGTGCCTGCGATCGTGGTGACGCCCGCGGGCGCCGCGCCGAGCCGCGCGATGGCGCTGGCACACGACCGCGACGGTTCCGGCGCGGCCGTGCTGGCGGCGCTGGCGAAGCTGGCCCGGGCGAACATCGACCGGCTGGTGGCGGGCGGGCTGACCGTCGTCGGCGTGACGGGATCGTCGGGCAAGACCTCCACCAAGGATCTGCTGGCGAGCGTGCTGGCCCCGCTGGGCCCGGTCGTCGCCCCGCCCGGTTCGTTCAACAACGAACTGGGCCACCCGTGGACGGCATTGCGTGCCGACGCCGCGACCCGGTTCCTGGTGCTGGAGCTGTCCGCGCGCGGACCCGGGCACATCAAGGCGCTCACCGAGACCGCCCCGCCGACCATCGGCGTGGTGCTCAATGTCGGCACCGCGCATCTGGGCGAGTTCGGCAGCCGCGAGGCCATCGCGCAGGCCAAAGGCGAACTGGTGGAGGCGCTTCCGCCGTCCGGCGTCGCGGTGCTCAACGCCGACGACCCGAACGTGGCGGCCATGGCGAGCCGCACCGACGCCCGGGTGGTGACCGTCGGCCAGTCGACCGGCGCCGACGTCCGGGCCACCGACGTCGCCCTCGAGGGCGACGCGCGGGCCCGATTCACCTTGCACGCCAAGGGCTTCCAGGTGCCGGTCCGGCTGGCCGTGCACGGCGAGCACCAGGTCGGCAACGCGCTGTCGGCCGCGGCCGTCGCGCTGGAGTGCGGCGCCGACCCCGAGACGGTGGCGCGAGCGCTGTCGGGCGCGCGGATCGCCTCGGCGCACCGGATGGACGTGCGCACCCGCGCCGACGGCGTCACCGTCGTCAACGATTCCTACAACGCCAACCCGGATTCGGTGCGCGCGGCGCTCAAGGCGCTGGTGAGCATGGCCAAGGAGACCGATCGCCGGACCTGGGCGGTGCTCGGCGAGATGGCCGAGCTGGGCGAGGAATCGGTCATCGAACACGACCGCATCGGCCGGCTGGCGGTGCGCCTGGACGTCGATCGGCTCATTGTCGTCGGCACCGGGCGCCCGGCGCACGCGCTGCACCAGGGTGCGGTGATGGAAGGTTCGTGGGGTGAGGAATCGGTCCTCGTCCCCGATATCGAGGCCGCGATCGCGGTGCTGGACGACGAGATCGCGGCGGGTGATGTGGTGCTGGTGAAGGCGTCGAACTCGGCCGGGCTGTGGGCGGTCGCGCAACACCTCATCGCGGCTCCCGGGGCAGGCACGGAGGCGGCGGTATGAGACAGATCCTGTTCGCGGCGGCGATCGCCCTGGCGGTGTCGATCCTGTTGACGCCGTTGCTGATCCGGATGTTCGCCCGGCGCGGTTTCGGCCAGGAGATCCGCATCGACGGGCCGGAGAGCCATCAGGCCAAGCGCGGCACCCCCACCATGGGCGGCGTGGCGATCCTGGTCGGGTTGTGGGCCGGGTACTGGGGTTCGCACCTGATCGGCATCGGGTACGAGGCCGAGGGGCCGACCGTCTCGGGCCTGCTGGTGCTGTCGCTGACCACGGCGCTGGGCGCGGTCGGCTTCATCGATGACTTCATCAAGCTGCGCAAGCAGCGCAATCTCGGGCTCACCGCGGCGGGGAAGTATCTCGGGCAGCTGTCCGCCGCGGTCATCTTCGGCGTGCTGGCGTTGCAGTTCCCGGGCGCGAACAAGCAGACCCCGGCCAGCCGCCACCTGTCCTACGTCCGCGACATCACCACGGTGTCGATGGGTGTCATCATCTTCCTGGCCTTCGTCTGCCTGGTGGTGGTCGCCTGGTCGAACGCGGTGAACCTGACCGACGGACTCGACGGACTGGCGGCGGGGTCGATGAGCCTGGTGCTGGGCTCCTACGTGATCATCACCTTCTGGCAGTACCGCAACGCCTGCTCGACGCACGCCGAGGCGGGGTGCTACAACGTGCGCGACCCGCTGGACCTGGCCCTGGTCTGTGCCGCCGGAGCGGCCGCATGCATCGGATTCCTGTGGTGGAACGCGGCTCCCGCCAAGATCTTCATGGGCGACACCGGCTCGCTGGCGCTGGGCGGCCTGCTCGCCGGGCTGTCCATCACCACGCGCACCGAACTGCTGATGATCGTGATCGGCGCGCTGTTCGTGGCCGAGACCGCGTCGGTGGTGCTGCAGGTCGCGGTGTACCGCACCACCCGGAACCGGTTGTTCAAAATGGCGCCGTTCCACCACCACTTCGAACTCAGCAAATGGGCAGAGACTACGGTGATCATTCGGTTCTGGTTGCTCGCGGCCATAGCGTCGGCAGTCGGACTGGGATTGTTCTACAGCGAATATCTCTCTCAGGTCGGGTAAAGCAGCGATGGTCGAACACACTCCGCGGGCCCTGCGTTCACCGGGCCCCATGCTCGAATTCCTGCGTGGCCGTGACGTTCTCGTCGCGGGATGGGGGGTGTCGGGCAGGTCGCTGATCGAGCCGCTGCGCGATATCGGGGCCCGGCCCGTGGTCACCGACGCCGGTGAGAAGGCGATGGCCGAGGCCGCCGAACTGGGACTCACCACCGCCACCGGCGACGAACTGCTCGAGCCCGCGGCGCTGGACCGGTTCGCGCTGGTCATCACCAGCCCGGGCTGGCGGCCGGACTCGCCGGTGCTGGTCTCGGCGGTCACCGAGGGCATCCCGGTCTGGGGCGATGTCGAATTCGCCTGGTGGGTGGATCAGGCCCGGCTGTACGGCCCGGCGCGCAAGTGGCTGGTGATCACCGGCACCAACGGCAAGACCACCACCACCCAGATGACCCACGCGATCCTGCGCGCGGCCGGTATCCCGAGCGTCGCCTGCGGCAACATCGGCCTGCCGATCCTGGATGCGTTGCGGCGCAACCCCGGTCCGCAGGTGCTGGCCGTGGAGCTGTCGTCGTTCCAGCTGCACTGGGCGCCGTCGGTGCGCCCGGAGGCCGGCGTGGTGCTCAATGTCGCCGAGGACCACCTGGATTGGCACGGCGGCCTGGACGCCTACGCCGCCGCCAAGGCGCGGGCGCTGACCGGCCGCGTCGGCGTGGTCGGCCTGGACGATCCGGTGGCCGCCGCGCTGGCCCGAAAATCCAAGGCGCGCCGCACCGTCGGCTTCCGGATCGGCGTGCCCGCCGACGGCGAACTCGGCGTGGTCGACGGCAAGCTGCTCGACCGCGCGTTCACCAAGGCGGCGATCCTCGCCGAGACCGGCGACATCAGCCCGGCCGGCCCGGCCGGCGTGGCCGACGCCCTGGCCGCGGCGGCGCTGACCCGGTCCATCGACGTGGCACCGCAATTCGTCAAGGAGGGCCTGCAGGAGCACAAGGTGGGCCCGCACCGCGCCGCGCTGGTGCGCGAGCTGGTCGGGGTGACCTTCGTCGACGACTCCAAGGCCACCAACCCGCACGCCGCGCGCTCCTCGATCCTGGCGCATCCGCAGGTGGTCTGGCTGGCCGGTGGTCAGCTCAAGGGCGCGCACATCGACGATCTGGTCGAAGAGGTCGCGGATCGGCTCGTGGCGGCCGTGCTGTTCGGGCAGGACGCCCCGGTCGTCGCCGCGGCGTTGGCGCGACACGCGCCCGATGTCCCCGTGGTCGAGCTGGGTTCGGGTGACGATGCTGTGATGGGTGTGGAACTCACGTCCGAGATCGATGGAGCGGACGCGGTGATGGCGCGGGCGGTGCGGCTCGCCGCCGGTTACGCCCGCCGCGGGGACACGGTGCTGCTGGCGCCCGCCGCGGCCTCGCTCGACATGTTCGCCGACTACACCCAGCGGGGACGCAGTTTCGTCGCGGCGGTGCAGGCGCTCGACGAGGAAGATATCGGGAGCCCGCAGTGACCGAAAAGGCGCGCAAGCCCACCGCAACCTGGTTCGGTGCCTGGCTGGCGCGCCCGCTGGCCGACTTCCATCTGATCGTCACCATCGCCGCCCTGCTGACCACGCTCGGGCTGGTGATGGTGCTGTCGGCGTCCAGCGTCGAGTCCTACGCCGACGGCGGGTCGGCCTACAAGCTGTTCATCCAGCAGGCGCTGTTCGCGGCGATCGGCGCGGTGCTGTTCTATCTGGCGCTGCGATTACCGCTGCGGCGGCTGCGGCAGCTGTCGTTCCCGCTGTTCGCCGGGTCGGTGCTGCTGCTGGTGCTGGTGCTGATTCCCGGCATCGGCTCGCAGGTGCAGGGGTCGCGGCGCTGGTTCGATCTCGGGTTCGCCTCGGTGCAGCCGTCGGAGGTCGTGAAGGTCACGCTGATCATCTGGGGCGCACATCTGCTCGCGGCGCGGCGCTCGGAGCAGGCGAACTACAAAGAGATCATGGTGCCGCTGGTGCCGGCCGGTCTGCTGGCGTGCCTGCTGGTGGTGCTGGAGCCGAACCTGTCGACGACCATCGCGCTGGGCCTGATCCTGGCTGCGCTGCTGTGGTTCGGCGGGCTGCCGGTGCGGCTGTTCGTGACCATCGCGGTGTCCGGCGTGATCGCCGCGGGCGTGCTGGCGCTTTCCGCCGGGTATCGCTCCGACCGGATGCGCGCGTTCTTCAATCCCGGCGACGATCCGCAGGGTATCGGCTATCAGGCGCGCCAGGCGCTGTTCTCGCTCGCCGACGGCGGCATCTGGGGCCGCGGGCTCGGGCAGAGCCGCGCCAAGTGGAGCTATCTGCCCAACGCGCACAACGACTTCATCTTCGCGATCATCGGCGAGGAACTCGGATTCCTCGGCTGCGCATTGGTTCTGGGCCTGCTGGCGCTGTTCGCGCACACCGGGCTGCGGATCGCGAGCCGCTCGGTGGATCCGTTCCTGCGGCTGCTCACCGCGACCGCGACCTTCTGGATCACCGGGCAGGCCCTGATCAACATCGGCTATGTGGTGGGGCTGCTCCCGGTGACCGGTCTGCAGTTGCCGCTGGTGTCGGCGGGCGGGTCGTCCTTGGCCATCACGCTGCTGATGTTCGGCATCATCGCCAGCGCCGCCCGGCACGAACCCGAGGCGGTGGCGGCGCTGCACGCCGGACAGGACGGCCGGATGAGCCGCTTGCTGCGGCTGCCCAGGCCGGAGATGTACTCCGCGGCGCGGGCCCAGGCCGCGCGCGGCCGCTCGGGTCTGCGCGCCGCGCCGCCACGGCGCGAACTGGCCCCGGGCGACCGGCGCGGCAGCGGTCGGCGGGGTGGTTCGGAACCGCCGCAGCGCCGCTCGATAGATTCGGATTCCGCCCGGCGCCGGGCGGCGGATACGGGCCGGCGCGAGAGCCGCACGACGAGTTCGTGGCGCTCGACGCGCGCCTGGGAACCGAGCTATCCGATGACACATGCGAGAGAACGGGGTAATTCGAGGTGACAACCGGCGGGAGCGTCAGGTCCGAGACGGAAAGACCTGGGGGACGGGCACTCTCGGTGATAGTCGCGGGCGGGGGCACCGCCGGCCATATCGAACCCGCGATGGCGGTCGCCGACGCGCTGCGCCGAGTGGACCCCTCGATCCGGATCACCGCGCTGGGCACCGCACGCGGATTGGAGACCGCGCTGGTCCCCGAACGCGGATATCCCCTCGAACTGATTCCGCCGGTGCCGTTGCCGCGCAAGCCGTCCGGCGATCTGCTGCGGCTGCCCGCGCGGGTGCGGTCGGCGGTGGCGCGCACCCGCGCGGTGATCGAGGAGGTCGAGGCGGACGTGATCGTCGGTTTCGGCGGCTATGTCGCGCTGCCCGCGTATCTCGCGGCCGGGCGCGGTGTTTCGCTCGGGAGTGCCCGGCGGCGGTCCGTGCCGGTGGTGGTGCACGAGGCGAACGTCAAGGCGGGCATCGCGAACAAGGTGGGCGCGCGTCGCGCCGCCCGGGTGTTGGCCGCGGTGGCGAATTCCGGGGTGCGGGCGCGGGGACGCGGCGACGCGGAGATCGTGGGAATCCCGGTGCGCGAGACCATCGCGACCCTGGACCGGGCGGCGCTGCGCGCGGAGGCCCGCGCCCATTTCGGGTTGCCCGCCGAGGGGCCGGTGCTGCTGGTGTTCGGCGGTTCGCAGGGAGCGCGACGGCTCAACGAGGCGGTGTCGGCCGCCGCGACGCAGCTGACGGCGGCGGGGGTGTCGGTGCTGCACGCGCACGGACCCAAGAACACCCTGGAGATCACGGGTGTCGATCCGCAGGGCGCGGCGAAGTATGTGGCGCTGCCCTATCTGTCTCGAATGGACCTGGCCTACGCCGCCGCCGACGCGGCGGTGTGCCGATCCGGCGCCATGACCGTGGCCGAGGTGTCGGCGGTCGGCCTGCCCGCGTTCTACGTCCCGCTGCCACACGGCAACGGCGAACAGGAACTCAACGCCCGCCCGATCGTGGCCCAGGGTGGTGGCAGAATTGTGCCGGATTCGGAACTGACCGCGAAATACGTGATCGACGAGGTGATTCCGCTGCTCACCGATCCGGGGCGGCTGTCGGGCATGGCGGCCGCGGCCGCCGGGGCGGGCCATCGCGAGGCCGCCGACACGGTGGCGCGGATTGTGGTGGAGGTGGCCGGCCGGTGACGGAACAGGAACTACCGCCGCTGCTGCGGCGCGTGCACATGGTCGGCATCGGCGGCGCCGGGATGTCCGGCATCGCCCGCATCCTGCTCTCGCGCGGCGGCGCGGTCTCCGGATCCGACGCCAAGGAGAGTCGCGGCGTGCTCGCACTGCGGGCCCGCGGCGCCCAGGTGCGCATCGGACACGACGCCTCCGCCCTCGATCTGCTCCCCGGCGGCCCGACGGCGGTCGTGACGACCTACGCGGCCATCCCCAAGACCAATCCCGAACTGGTGGAGGCGAAGCGGCGCGGGGTGCCCGTGCTGCTGCGCCCCACCGTGCTCGCCGAGCTGATGCGCGGCCATCGCACGCTGCTGGTGTCGGGCACCCACGGCAAGACCTCGACCACCTCGATGCTGGTGGTCTCCCTGCAGCACTGCGGTCTCGACCCGTCCTTCGCGGTCGGCGGCGAGCTGAACGAGGCCGGGACCAACGCCCATCACGGCAGCGGCGGTTTCTTCGTGGCCGAGGCCGACGAATCCGACGGCTCGCTCCTGCAGTACGACCCGGACGTCGCTGTCGTCACCAATATCGAATCCGACCACCTGGACTTCTTCGGTTCCGACGAGGCCTACGTCCAGGTCTTCGACGATTTCGTGGCGCGATTGCGGCCCGGCGGGCTGCTGGTGGTGTGTCTGGACGATCCGGGCTCGTACGCGCTGGCCGAGCGGGTCGCCGCGCGGCAGGCCGCCGGGGACCTGGATATCCGCGTGCTCGGCTACGGTTCCGGCGAGCTGCCCGGCGCGCCCGTTTCGGCCGGTGCGCGGATGCTGTCGTGGGAGCCGCGCGATGTCGGCGGCGTGGTCACCTTCCAGTTCTCCGACGAGCCCGCGCCGCGCACGCTGCGGCTGGCGGTGCCCGGCCGCCACATGGCGTTGAACGCGCTGGCCGCGCTGCTGGCCGCCCGCGAGACCGGGGCCGCGGTCGACGAATTGCTGCAGGGCCTGGAGGGTTTCGGGGGAGTGCACCGGCGGTTCCAGTTCGTCGGCCGCGAGAACGGGGTGCGGGTGTTCGACGACTACGCCCACCATCCCACCGAGGTGCGTGCCGTGCTCGGCGCCGCCGCCGAACTGGTGCGGCAGGAGGCCGCCGACGGCGCCCGCTCGCGCCAGGGCCGGGTGATCGTGGTGTTCCAGCCGCACCTGTACAGCCGTACCGCCACCTTCGCCACCGAATTCGGCGCCGCGCTCGACCTGGCGGACGAGGTGGTGGTGCTCGATGTCTACGGCGCCCGCGAGGAGCCGCTGCCCGGCGTCAACGGCGCGCTGGTCGCCCAGGCCGTCGGCAAGCCGGTGCACTATCAGCCGGACATGTCGCGGGTCGGGCGTCAGGCCGCGAGCCTGGCCCGCCCCGGCGACGTCGTGATCACCATGGGCGCGGGCGACGTGACCATGCTCGGGGGACAGATCCTCGACGGGCTGCGGGTGCGGCCGCCGGCGGGACGGTGAGCGGCGGGCGGATCGGCGGCGCGGACCGGCTGCGCGAGTTGCCGGTCCGGCGAATTGTGCTGTGGGGCTTGCCCGTAGTGGCGCTGCTGATCGTCGCGATAGCCGTCGCCTATTTCACGCCGGTTTTCTCGGCGCGCACCGTGCGCATCGAGGGCCTCGTGACTGTTCCGGAGGAGCAGGTGCGGGAGGTGGTGCGAATTCCCGAGGGACGATCGATGTTGCGCATCGATACCGACGCGGTGGCGCGGCGGGTGGCGGGCATTCCGAAGATTCATTCCGCTCGCGTGCAACGAGAGTTTCCGGGAACCGTGCGGATCACCGTCGAGGAGCGCACTCCGGTGCTGTTCTACGACAGCCCGCAGGGCTCGCATCTGCTCGACGTCGACAGCGTCGAATACGCGGTCGAACCGCCGCCCCCGGGCGTGCCGAAGCTCTCGACCGATCATCCGAGTGGTAGCGACCCGGTCACTCGGGCGGCGGTGGCGGTGCTCGACGCCGCTCCGCCGGCGCTGCGCGCGCAGGTGGGAGAGGTTGTGGCACGGTCGGTTTCGAACATCGAACTGAATCTCACCGACGGGCGCACCGTACTGTGGGGTGGTGCGGACGATTCGGCGCGCAAGGCCGCGGTGGTGTTGCCGGTGCTGACGCGGCCGGGCACGGTGTTCGACGTGTCCAGCCCCGATCTGGTAACGGTAAAGTGAGTGATACCCGTTGTGCCTTCGGTGTTTTCGGTGACTGTCACCGGCAGCCGCCGAAATTCCGCGGGCACCGGGAACGATTCGCGGCGCACGGAGCGGCCGTTCGCGATACGATGCGGGGCGGGCTCGGACGAGACGGATCACACAAGATTCTCACGCTCGTTTCGGCGCGCCTGCGCGCGGATTGCGGCGGGTGCGAATAGCGTTCCGCAGCAGTCGGATACTTGACATAACGCTAACCCTATTGTTGAGGTTTAGGGTTTGCCCGATCGAAAAGCCCGGGTTAGCTCGAACCGAACGGTCGGTGTTCTGCCGAGAATCCGAAAACGACAGGCTTTAGATCGAAGGAAGGCGAGAGCCCATGACGCCCCCGCACAACTACCTTGCAGTGATCAAGGTCGTCGGTATCGGCGGCGGCGGCGTGAATGCCGTCAACCGGATGATCGAACAGGGACTCAAGGGAGTCGAGTTCATCGCGGTCAATACGGACGCGCAGGCGCTGCTGATGAGTGACGCGGACGTCAAGCTGGACGTCGGCCGCGAGCTCACCCGCGGTCTGGGCGCCGGTGCGGATCCGGAGGTGGGCCGCAGGGCCGCCGAGGACCACAAGGACGAGATCGAAGAGGTGCTCAAGGGCGCCGACATGGTCTTCGTCACCGCCGGCGAGGGCGGTGGCACCGGTACCGGCGGCGCCCCCGTGGTCGCCAGCATCGCCCGCAAGCTGGGCGCGCTGACCATCGGCGTGGTGACGCGCCCGTTCTCGTTCGAGGGCAAGCGCCGCAGCAACCAGGCCGAGAACGGCATCCAGGGGCTGCGGGAATCCTGCGACACGCTGATCGTGATCCCCAACGACCGACTGCTACAGCTGGGCGATGCCGCGGTCAGCCTGATGGACGCCTTCCGTTCCGCGGACGAGGTGCTCCTCAACGGTGTGCAGGGCATCACCGACCTGATCACCACCCCGGGCCTGATCAACGTCGACTTCGCCGACGTCAAGAGCGTCATGTCGGGTGCCGGGTCGGCGCTGATGGGCATCGGATCCGCACGCGGCGAGGGCCGTTCGGTGAAGGCCGCCGAATCGGCGATCAATTCGCCGCTGCTGGAGGCGTCGATGGACGGCGCCCACGGGGTGCTGCTGTCGATCGCGGGCGGTTCGGATCTCGGTCTGTTCGAGATCAACGAGGCCGCCTCGCTGGTGCAGGAGGCCGCGCATATCGAGGCCAACATCATCTTCGGCACGGTGATCGACGATTCGCTCGGTGACGAGGTGCGCGTGACGGTCATCGCCGCCGGTTTCGACGGCGGCACCCCGTCTCGGCGCATCGACTCCTCCGGCCGTTCCACCATCGGCTCGGCCCGTGCGGGCGAGATCGGCCAGACCGCGACGCGCAGCAGCACCGACTTCGGATCCACCCGGTCGACGGAACCGGCCCCGGCCGCCGCGCCCGTGCAGCGCGGCCCCGCGCCCTCCTACGAGCCCCGCCCGGCGAGCGATCCGACGGTCGCGCACAACTCCCGCACGCACATCCAGCCCCCGGACGAGGACACCGACGACGACGTGGACGTGCCCTCGTTCATGCGGCGCTAGCCCTTCGATCCCGGCACCGCTCCGCCGATCCACACACCCGCTCCGGACCCCGGAGCGGGTGTGTTCGTGTCGGCGACCTGTCCGGACCGGACACCGGTTCGTGGCGAGTCGCATCCGGCTCGCGGGAGCGGGTCGGCGCACGTGGGATGGTTGCCGCGGCGTGGCTACTAACCTCAGGGGTATGACGACTGTTTCGGTCCGGACCCGGCGGGTGACCACCACGCGCGCCGGTGGCTTCTCGCGGGCGCCCTACGACTCGTTCAATCTCGGCGACCACGTCGGCGACGATCCGGAGGCGGTGCGGCGCAACAGGTTACGACTGGCCGAGGGCATCGGGCTGCCGCCGGAGCGGCTGGTCTGGATGGAGCAGGTGCACGGGCGCAACGTCGAGCTGGTGGACGGTCCCCGCCCGGAGCCGGTGCCGGTGACCGACGCGCTGGTCACGACCGTGCCCGGCTTGGCGCTGGTGGTGCTGACGGCCGACTGCGTGCCCATCCTGCTGTCCGACGACGAGGCCGGGGTGATCGCGGCCGTGCACGCCGGCCGGATGGGCGCGCGCATCGGCATCGTGCCACGGGTACTGGAGGTCATGGTCGGCGCGGGCGCGAGACTCGAACGGGTGGGGGCGTTCCTGGGCCCCGCCGCGAGCGGACGGCAGTACGAGGTCCCGGCGGCCATGCGCGACGATGTGGCGGCCCACCTGCCGGGCAGCGCCACGACCACCGCGAAGGGCACCCCCGGCCTCGATCTGCGCGCGGGCATCCGCCGTCAACTCGAGGAGGCCGGTGTCGGCGCCGTCGCCGTCGACCCGCGCTGCACCATCGAGGACCGGACACTGTTCAGCCACCGTCGCGGCGCGCCCACCGGCCGCATCGCGGGCGTCATCTGGATGGAGTCCGCGGGTTCATCGGAATAAGGGCGGTACCACCGGTTGCCCGCGGCAACGCGATATCACTGGCTGCCCCACCGCAACGCGATATCACTGGCTGCCCCTTCTTTTAGGGGCATCATCGAAGGTGATTCCGTGAAATAGGCGGAAAATGGACAATCGACACGCCCGGCACATTCGTGATCCGTTTCGCATTCGAGGGAGTTGTTCTATGACGGCCGAATCCGGCACCGCCGCCGCGGAATCCGTCCGGGCCACCGAACTGTCGAGGGCCCTGGCCGAGTTGACGGAGCGGATCGAATCCGCGAGCCGAGCGGCGGGGCGGGATCCGGGCGAGACCACGTTGCTTCCGGTAACGAAATTCTTCCCGGCGTCGGATATCGAGCACCTATATGCCCTGGATAGACGGGAATTCGGGGAGTCACGCGAGCAGGAGGCGTCGGCGAAGGCGGCCGACCTGCAACGGCTTTCGGGCTTGCGCTGGCACATGATCGGCCGCCTGCAGCGCAACAAGGCGAAATCCGTCGCCCGCTGGGCCCATGCCGTGCACTCGGTGGACAGCGAACGGCTCGCCGCGGCGCTGGACAGCGGGACCGCCGCGGCGCGCGAGGCCGGACAGCGCGACACGCCGCTGCGGGTCCTACTCCAGGTCAGCCTGGACAGCGATCCGACCCGCGGCGGTGTCGCCCCGGATGACCTGCCGCGCCTGGCCGAACAGGTGGCCCAGACGGAGCACCTCGGATTGGCCGGATTGATGGCGATTCCGCCGCTGGACGCCGATCCCGAGCCCGCGTTCGCCCGCCTCGCCGAGCTGCACGCCCGGCTGCGTGCGGACCATCCGGAGGCCACCGAACTGTCCGCCGGCATGTCCGGTGACCTGGAGATCGCAATCCGACACGGTTCCACGTGCGTGCGTGTCGGTACCGCCTTGATGGGCGCTCGACCGATAACCTCGGGATAGCAAACAAACCTCATCAGTCACATTCGAAACATTATGCTGGGGACTGACGAGAACTGAGCAGGACTTCAACACCCCACGCCAACCGGGTGCCGTAGGAAGGTCGACCAGGATGAGCGAGCGCAGCGAGCGAGATGTCAGCGCAGCCACGAGCGTGCTCGTGCTGGGGTCGAGTGCAAGCGAGGTGAAGGCATGAGCACGCTGCACAGGTTCAAGGCGTACTTCGGCATGGTTCCGCTCGAGGAATACGAAGACGATTACGTCGACGACCGCGGCCCTCGGGGGATCGAGGACCGAAGCGCGCGCCGGCCGCGCGACTTCGGCGAATCCCGTTACGACAGTGGTCGTTCCCGGTTCGGTGACGACCGCTACGACGACGAGCCCGGCTACGCGGAGCCGTCGTACAAGGCGCCCTACCGGCCCGGCTACACCGTCGCCCGCCGCGACGACTACGTCGAGGACTCCTACGCCGACGACCGGTACGAACCGCCGCGCCGTCCCACACGCATCGACGCCGGTCCGTCCGGCCGTGGGCGGGGGATGGACCGGCTCGGCGGCGGCACGCCGATGGTGCGCGGCACCACGCACGGCGCGCTGGCGGTCGACCCGGAGGTCGAGCGCCGGATGGAGGAGCGGCGACTGGAGGAACAGGCCCGTTTCGAGCCGGCACCGCGCCGCGCGCCGGTGTTCGAGGACGGAGGCCCCTTGTCCAAGATCACGACGCTGCGCCCGCGGACCTACGCCGAGGCCGCCATCATCGGTGAGCGTTTCCGCGACGGCACGCCGGTGATCATGGACCTGGTCGAGATGAGCAACGCCGACGCCCGCCGCCTGGTCGACTTCGCCGCCGGCTTGGCGTTCGCGCTGCGCGGCTCCTTCGACAAGGTCGCGACCAAGGTGTTCCTGCTCTCACCGGCCGACGTCGACGTATCGGCCGAGGAGCGCCGCCGGATCGCCGAAACCGGCTTCTACAACCAGAAATAGCGTTGCCGCCGGGGAGTCGCGTCGCGGCCGCGCCCCCGGTCGACACGCCGCGATCGGGGGAGTGACGCCGCGGTCCGACGGCGCGGGGAGTTTGCAGGACACCGATTCTGAGGCAAAGTGGTCACGTGGCCTTGTTCCAGGTGCTGTATGTACTCCTGTTCCTCTTCTGGCTGTTGTTGATCAGCCGAGTGATCGTCGAGTTCATCCGCAACTTCGCGCGTGACTGGCATCCGCGTGGCGTAGTTGCCGTCGTCCTGGAGGTGATCTTCACGATCACCGACCCACCGGTGAAACTCCTGAGGCGCTTGATACCGCCGGTGAACCTGGGTGGAATTCGCCTCGATCTGTCGATTATGGTGCTGCTTTTCATCGTGTTCATCTTGATGTCGGTGACCAGTAGGCTCGGGCAGCCGGTCACCTAGGTGTGACAGAATGGGCCGAGAACAATAGCTTGCCAGATCTACCGCTAGATCTCCGTACGAAGCGTGAAGGGATCCTTCCATGCCGCTGACCCCAGCCGATGTGCACAACGTCGCGTTCAGCAAACCGCCGATCGGGAAGCGCGGCTACAACGAGGATGAAGTCGACGCCTTCCTCGACCTGGTCGAGCAGGAGCTCTCACGCCTCATCGAGGAGAACGCCGACCTGCGCCAGCGGGTTGCCGAGCTGGATTCCGAGCTGGCCGAGGCCAAGAAGGCGCCGCGCCCGGCGCCGCAGGCCGTGAAACCGGCTCCGCCGCAGCCCGAACCGCCCAAACCGGTCCCCGTGCCGCCGCCGGCGCCGGTCGTGCAGGCCGCCCCGCCCTCCTCGCCGAAGGACGCCGCGGACGCGAACCTACAGGCCGCGAAGGTGTTGAGCCTGGCGCAGGAGATGGCCGACCGGCTCACCAGCGACGCCAAGACCGAGGCCGAGAACCTGCTGTCGAACGCGCGGGCAAATTCGGAGCGACTGGTCAGCGATGCCCGCACCCGGTCCGAGGGCATGATCGCCGAGGCGCGCCAGAAGGCCGAGTCCATGCTCTCCGACGCGCAGACCCGCTCGGACAACCAGCTGCGTCAGGCCAAGGAGAAGGCCGACGCCCTGCAGGCCGACGCCGAGCGCAAGCACACCGAGATCATGGCGACGATCACCCAGCAGCGCAGCGTGCTGGAGAGCCGGATCGAGCAGCTGAAGACCTTCGAGCGGGAATACCGGGTGCGGCTGAAGTCTTACCTGGAGTCGCAGCTCGAGGAGCTGGAGAACCGTGGTTCGGCGGTTCCGGTGGACGGCGGCGACACCTTCGACGGCGCCAACAACCACGCGCCCGCGTCGTTCGCCCAGGGCGGCAAGTAGTTTCGTTCCGTTCGGATTTCCGCCGGCTCCGCGGCTGTGCCGGATTCGGGGGTGCCGTGCTGTCGTGTGGTACGCAAGCTCGTCGAG
Organism: Nocardia wallacei; assembly: GCF_029868745.1. Lineage (GTDB taxonomy): Bacteria > Actinomycetota > Actinomycetes > Mycobacteriales > Mycobacteriaceae > Nocardia > Nocardia wallacei_B. The sequence continues at coordinate 53,544 of NZ_JARWOP010000307.1, forward strand.
CCACCTGGCCCGCGTAGGGGGTGACCATGCTCGTCCTGACGCTCGTCCTGGCCGCCATCGGATTCGCCCTGCTGGTGACGGCGCTGACCACCGGCTCGGTGATCTGGGCCTGGGGGTGCATCGTGGTGTGTGTCGTCGGCGCCGTGCTGCTGCTGGTGAGCGCGCTGTCGATGCGCGACTCCGACGACGACGATCAGTCCTCGCGTCCCGGTCGCCACGCCCGGCGATGAGCATGGGGGACGGGCCACGCCGATGGGGCCCGGAAATAACATTGCCCACGCTGGCTACAATCAAACCTGAACATCGGCACTGATCCGGCGATCACCGGGGAGCCTTCGGAAGAACGGCATCGGCCGCGGCCTACGGCCCGGTCCCGGAGCTCAGTAGAACCGAACGGGTGAGCCCGTCACAGCTCACGACGAGAGGTCTCGGCGCGGGCCGCACGACGGCGCGACGCCCGGACAAGCGGGGTGGTACCGCGGTCTCGGCGCACCGGCGCCGGAATCGTCCCCGTGCCCACCGGTTACGCGCCCCACCGGCGCGTCGGCACGAGGAGACCACTGCCCGACATGGCGGATCAGACATCCCCCAGCAACGCCGTCCCCGAGCCCGTCCCCGCCTATCCGCGCGCCGCTCTCGGTTCCGGTGGCCAGGTGTCGTTCCCCGACCTGGAGCAGCGCGTGCTCGACTACTGGGCCGCCGACGACACCTTCCGAGCCAGCGTCGAGAATCGTTCCAGCGCACCGGAGTTCGTCTTCTACGACGGACCACCGTTCGCCAACGGGTTGCCGCATTACGGCCATCTGCTCACCGGATACGTGAAGGATTTGATCCCGCGCTTTCAGACCATGCGCGGCAAGAAGGTCGAGCGGCGCTTCGGCTGGGACACGCACGGACTGCCCGCGGAAATCGAAGCGGAGAAGCAGCTCGGTATCACGGACAAATCACAGATCGATGAGATGGGACTCGCGGAATTCAATGCCGCGTGCAAATCGTCTGTGTTGCGTTACACCAACGAGTGGCGCGCGTATGTGACCCGTCAGGCCCGCTGGGTCGACTTCGACAACGACTACAAGACACTCGATCCCGACTTCATGGAGTCGGTGATGTGGGCGTTCAAGTCGTTGTACGACAAGGGGCTGGTGTATCAGGGCTTCCGGGTGCTGCCCTACAGCTGGTACGAGCAGACCCCGCTGTCGAACCAGGAGGCGCGCCTGGACGACGCCTATCGCATGCGGCAGGATCCGGCCGTCACGGTCGAGATGACGCTGACCGTGCCCGCGGACCACCCCCTGCACGAGCTGGACGGCGCGCACGCGCTGATCTGGACCACCACGCCGTGGACGCTGCCGTCCAACCTGGCGGTCGCCGTCCATCCCGACATCACCTATGTCCACGTCGAGGGCGGCGACGGCAAGCGGTATCTGCTGGCGTCGGAACGGGTTTCGCACTACGCCCGCGAACTGGGCGACGAGCCGCGGGTGCGCGCGGAGTATTCGGGCGCCGCGCTGGTCGGCCTGCGCTACCGTCCGCCGTTCGACTTCTTCCTAGGACACCCGAACGCGCACCGCGTCCTCGAGGCCGACTACGTGACCACCGACTCCGGTACCGGTGTCGTGCATCTCGCGCCGGCGTTCGGCGAGGAGGACATGGAGGTCTGCGCGGCCAACGACATCGAGCTCGTGCAGCCGCTGGACCAGGGCGGCAAGTTCACCTCGATGGTGCCGCCGTACGAGGGCCTGATGATCTTCGACGCCAACCCGGTCATCATCAAGGACCTCAAGACCGCCGGAAAACTGTTGCGGCACGAGACGATCGAGCACTCCTACCCCCACAGCTGGCGCTCCGGCCGGCCGCTGATCTACATGGCGGTGCCGTCCTGGTTCGTCGCGGTGACCAAGTTCCGCGACCGGATGGTGGAGTTGAACCAGGAGATCACCTGGGTGCCCGAGCACATCCGCGACGGCCAGTTCGGCAAGTGGCTGGAGAACGCGCGGGACTGGAACATCAGTCGTAATCGCTACTGGGGCGCGCCGATCCCGGTGTGGGTGTCCGACGATCCGGAGTATCCGCGCGTGGACGTGTACGGCTCGCTGGATCAGCTCGAGCACGACTTCGGCGTGCGGCCGAAGGATCTGCACCGCCCCGCGATCGACGAACTGGTGCGGCCGAATCCCGATGACCCTACCGGCAAGTCGATGATGCGGCGGGTGCCGGAGGTGCTGGACTGCTGGTTCGAGTCCGGGTCGATGCCCTACGCGCAGGTGCACTACCCGTTCGAGAACAAGGAGTGGTTCGAGGGCACCCACGACGAGAAGGCGCACAGCCCCGGCGATTTCATCGTCGAGTACAACGGGCAGACTCGCGGCTGGTTCTACAACCTGCACGTGCTGTCCACGGCCCTGTTCGACCGCCCGGCGTTCAAATCCGTGGTGGCGCACGGGATCGTGCTCGGCGACGACGGGCTGAAGATGTCCAAGTCCAAGGGCAACTATCCTGACGTCAACGAGGTGTTCGACCGCGACGGCTCCGACGCCATGCGCTGGTTCCTCATGGCGTCCCCGGTGCTGCGCGGCGGCAACCTCATCGTCACCGAGCGCGGCATCCGCGAGGGCGTGAGCCACGCGCTGCGGCCGCTGTGGAACGCGTGGACGTTCCTGCAGCTGTATGCGTCGAAACCCGGTGTGTGGCGCACGGATTCACCGCATGTGCTGGATCGCTACATCCTGGCCAAGCTGGCCGCGGCGCGGGACGCGATGACCGAGGCGCTCGAGGTCTACGACATCGCCGCCGCCTGCGACGAACTGCGCACCTTCGCCGACGCGCTCACCAATTGGTATGTGCGCCGGTCGCGTTCGCGGTTCTGGGACGAGGACCGCGACGCCATCGACACCCTGCACACGGTGCTGGAGGTGACCACCCGGCTGGCCGCGCCGCTGCTGCCGCTGATCACCGAGGTGGTCTGGCGCGGACTCACCGGGGGCCGCTCGGTGCACCTGACCGACTGGCCCGCCGCCACCGAGCTGCCGAAGGATCCGGAGCTGGTGTCGGCGATGGACGAGGTGCGTGCGGTGTGCTCGACCGCGCTGAGCCTGCGCAAGGCCCAGCACCTGCGCGTGCGGCTGCCGTTGTCGGAGCTGACCATCGCCGCGCCGGACGCGGACCGGCTCGCGCCGTTCACGGACCTGGTCGCCGACGAGGTGAACGTCAAGCGGGTCGATCTGACCACCGATGTCGCCGCGCACGGCCGGTTCGAGCTGGTCGTCAACGCGCGGGCGGCCGGGCCGCGGCTGGGTAAGACCGTGCAGACGGTGATCAAGGCGGTCAAGGCCGGGGAGTGGTCGGAGAGTCCGGCGGGTGTGGTCAGCGCGGCCGGTGTGGAACTGCTGCCCGAGGAGTACACCCAGCGGCTGGTGGCCGCCGAGCCGGAGTCCACCGCCGCGCTGCCCGGCAATGCCGGTCTGGTGGTGCTGAACTCGGAGGTCACCGAGGAGCTGGAGGCCGAGGGCTGGGCCCGCGACCTCATCCGCGACCTCCAGGAGACCCGCAAGTCCCTGGGCCTGGACGTCTCCGACCGCATCACCCTGGTCCTCGACGTCCCCGCCGCGCACAAGCAGTGGGCCGAAACCCACCGCGACCTGATCGCCGGGGAGGTCCTCGCCACCACTCTCACCTTCGGCGACCCGGGTCCGGACGCCGCCGAAGTGGCGGGGGGCGTGCGGGTTTCGATCACCAAGGCGTGAGACCCGGCCTGAGCGGACGCAGCCGAGTTCGCCGCGGCGGAAAATGTCGCGCGGCAACGATTTGCGTCCGCTCAGGCCGGTTCGGTGTGGCCCTGGTACTGGCAGCGCGCTCCCGCCATGCCGGGATGACGAGGGTGGGCTGAGTGCGGTCGTGCTGATGTCATCAGCCTGACTTCGCATTCCGGTGCGCGGCCAGCTGGATTTCCAGCAGGAGACGGTCGGGGGCGGAGCCGAGGTCGATGCCCATGAGCTGGGTGGCGCGGCGGATGCGGTAGCGGAGGGTGTTGGGGTGGATGCGTAGTTCGGCGGCGGCGGCGCGGACGTCGCCGCGGTGGGTGAGGTAGGTGTCGAGGCTGGCGCGCAGTTCGGCGGAGTAGGTGGTGTCGTAGTCGACGAGGGTGTCCAGGCGCGGATCGCGGAGCTCCGGGCGGTCGGCGATCACCGTGAGGATCTCCGCGAGCAGCACGGTGGTGCGAGAGCGGGCCAGCGTCGTGACCGGCTCGGCCGCAGGCAGATTCGCGGTGCGGTCCAGGACGCGGTCCACCTCGGCGCGCGCCCGGGACGCGTCGGCGAGCCCGGCGACCGGGGCGGCGACGGCTGCCCGCAGCGTCAGCCCGGACCCCTCGGCGAGCTGCTCGATAACCTGCCGGGTCCACGAGGTCACCCGGTCCACCGACCGGTGCTCGGGGAACAGCACGTACAGCCGGTCGCCGATCCGGGTGGTCACACAGTCCTGCCGGAAGGCACTGGCGTGCAAGCGAAGTGTGACCGTGCCGCGAGGCAGCGCTGCCGCCGCGTCCTTCGACCCGTGCGGGGCGAACCCGACCACCGCGGCCTGCCCGTCGGCCGCCATGGCGAATGTTTCGGCGAAGGCGGCGAGGTCGACGTCGCCGCCGTGCGCGCCGAGCAGCCGCTGGATCAGCAGGGCGTCGGTCGTCGGAGCGTGGCGCGTACGCCAGATCACCCGTGCCGCAATGGAAGCCGCGCCGCGCAGCACCCGGTCGCTGTCCGCGCGCAGGGGCTCGGTGGCCTCCTGCACCCAGATCGTGCCGAGTACGGCCGGTGCGCGCGGCCCGTCGCGCCCCGGCTCGCGGATCCCGATCGCCAAGCGCCGCCGCGTCTCCCATTCCGGCTGGGCCGGAACCTCCACGGGCTCACCGGAATTGCGCAGGCGATCGAATACGCCCGCGCGCTGCAACCAGTGCAGGTACCCGGCCGGGCCCTGCCGCCCCAGCACCGACAGCCGGCGCACGGCGTCGGCGGAGGCCGTGCTGTCGGCCGAGTACGCCAGCACCCGGGACTGGTCGTCCTCGATGGTCACCAGCCCCCCGGTCGACTCGCCCACCGACTGCGCCAGCCCGAACAGGTCGGTGTCGAGCGCGGGCACGGATTCCACGGCGGCCCGCGGCCCGTGTCCGGTGATCCGTTCGATCAGCGCGTGGACCATCTCCCAGCGGGCATGCGGATGCACCTCGACCAGCGCTATCCCGGACTCGTGGGCGGCTTCGCGCAACCGCGCCGAGACGCTCTTGGAGAACACCACCCGCGGCCGGTGCTCGGCCGGGCAGCGCTCGCCCAGGTCGCGCACCCAGCGCGTGGCATCGTCGTCACCCACGCCGACCTGCAGGTACACCTCCGGCAATGCCCGGCCGGGCGGCATGTCCATGGTCAGGTCGTCGATGTCCATGAACGCCACGGAACCGACCAGCACGTCCTCGCCGGCGGGCGCGTCCACCAGCGTGACGACGGAGCTGGTCAGCGCCGTCAGCACGTCCGACAGCGGTATGGTGTGGGTCACATCCCTCATTCAATCGGACGAAAGTTGCTTGCGCAATTCGTCCGATCGAACAATTCGCTCCCGGCGTGGATGGGGTTTATTTCCTGCATGGACGCGATCACCACGGTCCCCGCGCCGTCCAACGAACCCGTCAACTCCTACGCGCCCGGCACCCCGGAACGCGTCCGGTTGCGGGCCGCACTGCGCGAACTGGCCGATACCCCCACCGACATCTGTCATGTGATCGACGGCGAGCACCGCCCCGGCGGTGGCGCTCGCGTCGATGTCGTGCAGCCGCACGCGCACCGGGCGGTGCTCGGCAGCTTCGGCGTCGCCGAACCGGCCGACGCCCGGGACGCCGTCGACTCCGCCATGCGCGCCGCATCCGATTGGCGCGCACTGCCTTTCGACGAGCGCGCCGCGGTATTCCTGCGCGCCGCGGACCTGCTGGCCGGGCCGTGGCGCGAGACCGTCGCCGCGGCGACGATGCTGGGCCAGTCCAAGTCGCCGTATCAGGCCGAGATCGACGCGCCCTGCGAACTGGTCGACTTCTGGCGCTTCAACGTCCATTTCGCGCGGCAACTGCTGGCCGGTCAGCCCGAATCCGGCCCGGGTGTATGGAACCGCAGCGACTACCGGCCGCTGGAGGGCTTCGTCTACGCCATCACCCCGTTCAACTTCAGCGCGATCGCCGGAAACCTGCCCACCGCACCGGCTCTCATGGGCAATACGGTGGTGTGGAAGCCCTCGCCCACCCAGGCCCTCGCCGCCTATTGCACGATGCGGCTGCTGGAGGCGGCCGGGCTGCCGCCGGGTGTGATCAATCTGGTGCACGGGCACGGCCCGGAGGTGTCGGAGGTGGCGCTGCGTGATCCGCGGCTGGCCGGTATCCACTTCACCGGCTCCACCCGCACCTTCCAGCACCTGTGGCGGGAGGTGGGCGCCCATATCGACCGCTACCACGGGTATCCGCGGCTGGTCGGGGAGACCGGCGGCAAGGATTTCGTGCTCGCGCATCCCTCGGCCGACCCGGAGACGCTGATGACGGCGCTGATTCGCGGCGCCTACGAGTATCAGGGCCAGAAGTGCTCGGCCGCGTCCCGCGCGTTCGTCCCGCGCTCGGTGTGGAATCGCGTCGGGGAGGAGCTGATCGGCCGGATCGAGTCGCTGTCCTACGGCGATATCACCGATTTCGCGAATTTCGGTGGGGCAGTGATAGATCGGCGCGCCTTCGACCGCAATGCCGCCGCGATCGAGCGGGCCAAGGCGACGCCGGGCGTGACCGTCGCGGCGGGCGGCTCGTACGACGACGCCGTCGGCTACTTCGTGTCACCGACGCTGCTGCTCGGCGACGATCCCGGCGACGAGATGTTCCGCACCGAGTACTTCGGCCCGATCCTGTCGGTGCACGTATACGACGATTCCCGCCCGCATGCCTTCGACGAGGCGCTGCGCCTGGTCGACACCGGGGCCGCCTACGCGCTGACCGGCGCGATCATCGCCCGCGACCGCGCGGCCATCGAGAAGGCAAGCGGGGCACTGCGTTTCGCGGCGGGCAACTTCTACGTCAACGACAAGCCGACCGGCGCCGTGGTCGGCCAGCAGCCGTTCGGCGGCGCCCGCGCCTCCGGCACCAACGACAAGGCCGGTTCGCCGCTGAACCTGCTGCGCTGGGTCTCCCCGCGATCGATGAAGGAGACGTTCGTCCCGCCCGTGACGCACGAATACCCGCACCAGGCACCGGATTCGGAGCGGTCGTGAGTACGGCCACCGGGATACCCGTGGAGGAACGATGAACGCGTCCGCGCTGTCCAACCCGTTGCGCCCGGCGTTGCTGGCGGCGGCCCGCTCCCGCCGGGTCGAACGCGGCCTCACCCGGCTGCCCGCCACCGGTCGCATGATCGATCGCTTCGTGGCGGGGGAGACGCGGGACGCGGCGCTGTCCGCGGTGCGAGAGTTGTTGCGTGGCAATCGGTTCGTCACCGTCGACTACCTCGGCGAGGACACCGCCGACCCGGCGCAGGCGGACCGCGTCGTGCGGGAGTATCTCGGACTGATCGCGGCACTGGCCGAACTGCCGACAGGCGCCGCGGCGGGGCCGCGCCCGCTCGAGGTGTCGGTGAAACTGTCGGCGCTGGGCCGGGCGCTGCCCACCGACGGTCACGAGACCGCCCTGCGCCATGCCCGCGTCCTGGCTCGCGCCGCCGCGGCCGCGGGTATCTGGATGACGATCGACGCCGAGGACCACGCGACCACCGAATCGCGGCTGGCCATCGTGCGCGAACTGCGCCGCGACCACCCGGAGACCGTCGGCACCGTGCTCCAGGCATACCTGCGGCGCACGGCGGGCGACTGCCGCGTCCTCGCCGGCGAGGGCGCCCGGATCCGGCTGTGCAAGGGCGCCTACAGCGAGCCGGAATCCGTGGCCTTCCGGCACAAGCGGGAGGTGGACGCCTCGTACCTGGAGTGCCTGCGAATCCTCCTGGCGGGCAAGGGATATCCGATGATCGCCACCCACGACCCGGCGATGATCGAGGCCGCCGCGCTGCTCGCGACAGCCGTCGGGCGCGACCGCGACGACCTCGAATACCAGATGCTGTACGGCATCCGGCCCACCGAACAATCCCGGCTGATCGGCCTCGGACAGCACCTGCGCGTGTACGTCCCCTTCGGCGACCAGTGGTACGGCTATTTCGTCCGCAGACTCGCCGAACGCCCGGCAAACCTCATGTTCTTCCTCCGGTCGGCCGCGACGACGACCTGACGAGGTCGCGTAGCACCGCAATCGAGCACTGTGTCGACCGCGTGCTGGGCGTCGGCGAAGTCGGTGTATGGATCAGGCTGCGCCCGGCCTCTCGAATCGGGCGACGAAACGCAGCTCCAGCGCGTGAGCCAGCCGTTCGAGCATGCCGATGGTGGGGGTCCCGCCTCCCGACTCCAGCCGAGACACGTCGGGTTGGCGTAGCCCGGCGCGCTGTGCCGGCTGAGTTCGCCGACACCATCCGTAAACGTCGACTCGAACTCGGCCTCACGCAGACCCATGATCGCCCGGTGCTGGGCGCCGCGACGTTTGCGGTGGCCCGGTGGTCCGATCTCGTCGGCCGCCGCGTGCTGATGCTCATCGACGCCGTGTGAGCAATGCGGTATCGCGTCCTTCTCTCGTGTTGACACGCCGCTGACCTGGGGTGGAGGTGTGGGGGGAGAATTAGTTCTTGTGGGGCGCATGTGAATTGCGGTACAACAGCTATGTCACGGCAACTTTAAATGTCTCGTTGAGCTTCTGTGTTCTGTCCGTTCGACCACGCTGAGAAAACCGCACTGCCAGGCAAGCTGTCCGGATGAGATGCCCGTGGGGAAGCGGTCATCCCGTGCACTTCGTGTGTGCTGAGTAGTCGCCGGTCGCTCGCCGTCGGGGTGGTGTGCGCCGAACCGAAGGGCGAGCCATGGCGACAACTCCATCGCGCAACAGCATCGTTCGACTACTTCTCACCACGCTGACCGGCCTGATCGCCGTCTCGGTCGCCGCGGGAACCGCCAGCGGCGCCGACGACATCGGGAGCAGTTCCGGCAGCGCCTCGGGCTCGGGATCCGGCTCGGCCTCCGGTAGCGCCAGCGGCTCGGCGACCCTGCCGCTCGCCAGTCCGCGGGCGATGATCGCGCTGAACCTCGCCCAGACCCAGGTCGGCAAGCCGTACGAATGGGGCGCCACCGGGCCCCTCACCTATGACTGCTCCGGACTGGCGGTGTGGTCGTTCCGGCACGTGGGCATCATGCTGCCGCGCACCACCTGGCAGCAGGCGGCGGCGGGCAGCGCGGTACCGCTGGGCTCGATTCAGCCCGGCGACATCGTCATCGTGAACGCCGACGGTTCACACGAGGGCATCTACGCCGGCGGCGGGCAACTGCTCAACGCGCACTCGGCGGGCGTCGGGGTCGTGCTGACGCCGCTCAGCGAATTCGACATCTACGCGATCCGCCGGTTCTACTGACGTCAGTCGTGCACCAGCCCGCGCAGCACCGGACCGTACTCCGGATGGGTGAGGGCCGAGGCGAACTGGGCGACCAGATAGTCGGCGGGATTGCCGGTGTCGTACCAGTTGCCCTGGATGACCTGGCCGTACACCGCGTTGGAGGCGGCGAACACATTGATCGCGTCGGTCAGGTAGACCTCGCCGCTGCGGTGGGTGTACCACGCGGCGACCTGCTTGCGCAGCTCCTCCACGATGCCCGGGGTGACGACGTAACCACCGATCGCGGCGTAGGCCGAGGGCGCGTCCTCCGGCTTCGGCTTCTCGACCAGACCGGTGATGCGCATCAGCCCGTTGTCGAAGGTCTCCTCGACCACCGGCACGCCGTAGCGCGTCGAATCGGCGGCATCCATGGGCAGCAGCGCCAGCACCGGGGAGTGCGTCTTGTTGTAGGCGTCGATGAGCTGCTGGGCGCGCGGCACGTCCGCGACGAACACGTCGTCGGGCCACAGCACCAGCATCGGCTCGTCGCCCAGGGTGCGGGCGGCGTTGAGCACCGGCGTGCCGTTGCCGTACGGGCCGTGCTGGTCCAGATAGGTGATGTGGCCGAGGCGGCCGAGTTCGCCGACCTCCTCCACCGCGTCGGCGTAGGCGGTCTTGCCGTCGGCGCGCAGCTGTGCCACCAGCGCCGGATTGGGCCGGAAGTGGTCCTGGATCAACGACTTTCCGGCACTGACCACGATCGTGATGTCGGTGATGCCCGAGGCCACCAGCTCCCGCACGGTGTGTTCGATCACCGGCTTGTCGCCGACGGGCAGCATCTCCTTGGGGATGGCCTTGGTCAGCGGGAGCAGGCGGGAACCGATACCGGCGGCCGGGATCACGGCCTTTCGGATGCTCATGATCCGATCATCACATACTCGGGTCGCCGATCATGTCGGTAGCCGCGCGTAGATTCCCTGTCATGGACGCTGCCCCCGACTCGGCTACGGCATGGCTCGTGCCTGGTCAGCGGGCATCTGCCGGGGTAGTGCGCGGTCCCGGCGGCGCGGCCGGGCGTGGCCGCGATTCGCAGGAACCCGCCAGCAATTTGCCAGTCCGGGGAACCACCCTGGCACCCGGTCGTGCGGCTCTCGAGGCGTCGGCGCGGCGCTGGGTGCTGCACATCGATATGGATGCCTTCTTCGCCTCGGTGGAGCAGCTCACCCGTCCCACGTTGCGCGGGCGGCCCGTCCTGGTCGGCGGCATCGGCGCGCGCGGCGTGGTGGCCGGGGCCAGCTACGAGTCCCGGGTGTTCGGCGCGCGGTCGGCCATGCCGATGCATCAGGCGCGCCGGCTGGTGGGCGTCACGGCGGTGGTGGTGCCGCCGCGCGGGGTGGTCTACGGCGAGGTGAGCGGGCAGGTGTTCGAGGCCCTGCGCTCGCGCATACCGGTGTTGGAGACGCTGTCGTTCGACGAGGCATTCGGCGAGCCCGCCGAGCTGGCCGGCGCCACCGCCGCGCGGGTGCTGGAATTTTGCGAGGAGTTGCGCGCGCTGGTCCGCGAGCGCACCGGGCTGGTCGCGTCGGTGGGCGCGGGCACCGGCAAGCAGCTGGCCAAGATCGCCTCCGGGCTCGCGAAACCCGATGGGGTGCGGGTGGTTTCACCGGCCGAGCAGCAGCAGCTGCTCGCCGCGCTGCCGGTGCGCAAGCTGTGGGGTATCGGCCCGGTGGCCGAGGGGCGGCTGCGTTCGCTGGGCATCGAGACCGTCGGCGCGTTCGCGGCGCTGCCCGAGCAGGAGGCGGTGTCGCTGCTGGGCGGCAGCGTCGGCGCGGCCCTGCACCGCCTGGCCCGCGGCCTCGACGACCGCCCGGTCGCCGAGCGCGCCGAGGCCAAACAGATCAGCGCCGAAACCACTTACGAGAGCGACATAGTCACCCTCGCCCAGCTCCGCCCGGCGATCGAGGCGATGGCCGCGGCCGCGCACCGGCGCCTGATCGCCGACGGCCGCGCCGCGCGCACGGTGGTACTGAAGCTGAAGAAGGCGGACATGAGCATCGTGACGCGTTCGTTCACGCTGCCCTACGCCACCGAGGAACCGGCGACGCTCACCGCGGCCGCGCTGCGCTCGGCCATCGACCCGGGCGAGCTGGGCCCGATTCGCTTGGTGGGCGTGGGTTTCGGCGGCCTGTCCACGGTCCGGCAGGAGTCGCTGTTCCCCGAACTGGATCAGGCGCTGGCGGCGTCGGGTAGCCCCGGCGCGGCGCGCGAGCCCGATTCGGCAAGCGCGCTCGACGAATTCGTCGCACCCGAGCCCGCGGTTCCGCCCGCCACCCGTTCCTACACCACCGAATTCTGGTATCCCGGGCGCGATGTCGCCCATCGCGAGCACGGGCACGGCTGGGTGCAGGGCTCCGGACACGGCCGCGTCACAGTCCGTTTCGAGACACGCTCGACAGGACCGGGTCCGGCGTATACCTTTCACGCCGACGATATCGACCTCGCCCCGGCCGACCCGCTCCTTAGTCTTCGTTGAATTTCGGCGGGTAGCGTGAGGCCACTCGTGCGGCGCCGCCGGTCGGGCGGCTGCTGTCACGTGCACGGTACAGACCAACCTCGAACGTAAAGGACGAGCATTGAAGCTTCAGATGACTGGACGCATCGCGGTCGCCACGCTGGCCGTCGTGGCCGCGCTCGGCATGTCCGCCTGCGGCAGCGGCGACAAGAACGAGGGTTCCAAGCCGAAGAGCTCGAGCAAAGCGGCCGCCACGTCGGTGCAGAACGTGCCGCCGGTGCCGACCGTCGAGGAGCTGAACACCGAGCTGTCGCAGGCGCTGGACCCGAACGTTCCCGCCGAAGAGAAGATCCAGTACCTCGAGGACGGTCAGGAGGCCCTGCAGAAGGACCCTGACATGATCAAGAAGCTGACCGACGCGTACCAGCAGAACAACGCCAAGATCGAGGTGACCAACGTCACATACCTCGGCGGCGACACCCTGACCGCGAAGGCCAACTTCTCCGTCAACGACGGTGCGCCGAGCGAGGCCAGCGTGCCGTTCATCGCGCAGAACGGCAAGTGGGTCCTGCAGAAGAGCTGGGCCTGCGCCGGAATCCAGAACCTCGGCCAGGCCTCGCCCGCCTGCTCGTAACTTTCCGTCGCCCGACGGGGCCGATGTCCGGCGTGGCATCGGCCCCGTTCGCATGTCCGCCGAGCGCGTGGGGAAGCTAAGCGCAGGCTGAGAATCCCGTGCGCGATTTCTCCGGTCACGAATGCGTCACGCTACGATCGGCCCCCGTGACGGACACGATGGTGAGGGCGGACGAGGCGCCCGCAGCGGGCGAGCAACCTCGGGCCACCCGGCCGCGACACGGAGGGTGGGCCCAGCCGGTGGCCCTGATCGCCGGTGTGCTCGCGGCCCTGTTCGCCGTCGCGGTGCCGCTGCTGCCCGTCCACGTGGACAAGACGACGCTGTCGTGGCCGCAACAGGATTCGACCCGCAGCATCACCGCGCCGCTGGTGTCCTACGCGCCCTTGACCTTCGACGCCACCATTCCCGGCGCGACGCTGCAGCAACTCGCCGAACGTGGCGGCCTGGCCGCGGCGACCATGCCCGCGACCGCGCCCGACCTGGAGAAGTACGGTTTCGTCGCGCGGGTGCGGCCCGCGCAGGACGACCGGCCGGCGCTGTTCGAGGTGATACTGCGCAGCCAGTCGATGTTCAGCGTGCCGCTCGCCGAACTCTCCGACGCGGCGCTGGTGGTCCACTCCGACCACTCCTCGACCACGGCCGAACTGCGCGGCACCGGCGCGAAACCGGCGGTGCTGTACGGCGATTTCCGGCCGCAGCTGGTGGGGGTGTTCAGCGATCTGCCCGCCGCGGGCGGCACCACGGTCACCGCGGAGGTCGACAGCCGGTTCTCGGTCGTGCCGACGATCGCCAAGCGGGCCGCCACGGTGCTGGCGGTGGTGCTGGCCCTGGTCGCGCTGGCGGCGCTGTTCCGGCTGGACCGGTTCGACGGACGCCGGGTGCGCCGGCTGCTGCCGCAGCGGTGGTGGACGTTCACCCGCGTCGACACCGTCGTTCTCGGCGCGCTCGTGGTGTGGCATTTCATCGGTTCCACCACCTCCGACGACGGCTATCAGTTCGGCATGGCCCGCACCTCGCTGGTGTCGGGTTACATGGCGAACTATTTCCGGTTCTTCGGCGTGCCCGAAAACCCGGTCGGCACACCGCCGTACGACGTGATCGCGCACATGACCGAGATCAGCACCGCCAGTCCGTGGATGCGGCTGCCCACGCTGCTGGCCGGTGTCATCACCTGGCTGGCGTTGAGCCGGGAGGTGATCCCGCGGCTCGGGGTAGCCGTGCGCCACGACAAGGTGGCGGTGTGGACGGGGGCGCTCGGTTTCCTCGCGGTGTGGCTGCCCTACAACAACGGCCTGCGCCCGGAACCGGTGATCGCCGTCGCGGTACTGCTCACCTGGTGTTTCGTGGAGCGTGCGATCGCGACGCGACGGCTGCTGCCCTACGCCATCGCCATTTTGATCGCGGCATTCAGTCTCACCGCGGCGCCCTCGGGCGTCATCTGCCTCGCGCCGTTGCTGGCCGGGGCGCGCTCGGTGGTGCGGTTCGGCGTCGGCCGGGCCCGTGAACTCGCGAATCCCACTGGGGTACCGGGGGATTCGAAGGTCTCGTGGTGGTCGTGGACCAAGGCGTACGGCGCGCTGCTGGCGCCGCTGGCCGCCGCCGGAACGCTGGTGCTGGTCTTCGCCTTCGGCGTCGAGCCGTTGTCGGCGATGTTCGAGATGAAGCGGGTCCACAACGCCGTCGGTCCCTCGGTGCCGTGGTACGACGACTACCTGACTTACCAGTGGCTGTTCATGCCCACCGCCGACGGTTCGATCGGGCGCCGGTTCGGCATTGTGGCGATGTGGCTCGGCCTGCTGGTGTGCGCGTTCGTGGTGCTGCGCAAGGGCGGGCGGATCCCGTTCGTCGCGGCCGGACCGGCGAAACGCCTGCTGGGCATCACCTTCGGCGCGATGGTGCTGATGGCGACCGTCCCGACGAAGTTCACCCACCACAACGGCATCTACGCCGGCCTGGCGGGCGCGGTCGCGGTCGTGACCGCGGTGGCGGTCGGGCCGCGAGTGATGCGGGCGCCGCGGTACCGGGCGCTGTTCGCGGCGATCGTGGCCATCGCGATGGCGCAGATCTTCACCAGCGTCAACGAGTGGTGGTACGTCTCCAGCTACGGCATTCCGTGGTGGGATCAGGCGCCGTCGGTGTTCGGCGTGGGGCTGAGCAAGATCTTCCTGATCATCGCCGTGCTGTGCCTGGCGCTGGCCGCGTGGTGGCATGTGCGGGCGCCGGAACCCGGTACGCCGCACCGCATTTCGCCGCGCGCCTGGCGGCTGGCGAAGATTCCGCCGCTGACCCTGGTCGCGGCGCTGATCGTGCTGTTCGAGGTGGCGTCGTTCGCCAAGGGCGCGGTCACGCAGTATCCCGCGTACTCGCTGGCGCGCTCGAACGTCGACGCGGTGCTCGGCAAGCCGTGCGGGCTGGCCAACGACGTACTGGTCGAGACCGACCCCAACGCCTCCATGCTGGCGCCGCTCTCGGGCGACCCGATGACCACGTTCGCCGGGAGTTCGACCGAATTCCTGCCCAACGGCGTCGGCGATCTCACCCCCGACGACCAGCCCGCGGGCAACAGCAGCAGTATCGCCAACGCCTTCAACGACAAGTCCGACGGCAGCGCCGGCACCCAACTCGGCGGCGCGCCACTGCCTTTCGGGCTGGCGAACGGCACGCCGGAGCTCGGCACCGCCGGTCAGCGGGCCTCGGCCGAACTGACCACCGGCTGGTACAAGCTCCCGGATCCGACCGACCGCAGCGGCATCGTGGCGATCACCGCGGCGGGGCGGTTCCGGGCGATCACCCAGGACGGTTCGATCATGCCGGGGCAGCCGGTCGAGATCGAGT
The DNA here is from genome assembly GCF_029868745.1 of Nocardia wallacei. Taxonomy (GTDB): domain Bacteria; phylum Actinomycetota; class Actinomycetes; order Mycobacteriales; family Mycobacteriaceae; genus Nocardia; species Nocardia wallacei_B. The sequence continues at coordinate 68,995 of NZ_JARWOP010000307.1, forward strand.
ACGGCACGTCGGATTCGGCGGCCTCAGCGCAGGCGCTGGGCAAGGTGACGCCGATCGATATCGGTCCGGCCCCGTCGTGGCGCAATCTGCGGGTGCCGCTGGACCAGATCCCGGCGCAGGCCGACGTGATTCGCATCGTCGCCAAGGACAAGTCGCTCGACCCCAAGCAGTGGATGGCGTTGACCCCACCGCGGATACCGCGGACCCAGACCATCGATCAGCTGATCGGCTCGAACGATCCGGTGCTGCTGGATTGGGCGGTGGGCCTGCAGTTTCCGTGCCAGCGCCCGTTCGACCACAAGGACGGCATCGCCCAGATCCCGGGCTGGCGCATCCTGCCCGACCGCCCCGCCGCCCACGACACCAACCTGTGGGAGGGCCACGACGGCGGCGGCCCGCTCGGCTGGAGCCAGCAGCTGTTGCGCACCGAAACCCTGGCCACCTACCTCCGCGACGACTGGAGCCAGGACTGGGGCGAACTCCAGCGCCTGACACCCCGAGACCCCGCCGCCGCCCTCGCCGACCCCGCGGTCACCCAGGTCACCCACTCGGGCCTGTGGAACCCGGGCCACATCAACACCGCCTGGTAAACGGCGGAAGCGGGTCAGGCTCCGGGGACGCCCCGGAGCCGCTGCGCCTGCTTCGCGGTGAGGTCGGCGAACGCGGCGGAATCGATGGGCTGGGGCGCGGTCTCGGCGAGCTGGGCCACGGTGCTGCCCACCAGGATCAGGGCCGCGGACGAGTACAGCGTCATGCCCTCGCTCGTGGTTCGCACCTGGAAGGCGACGGAGGCGTCGCCGGTGCGGGGCAGTTCGAGGGCGCTGACGCGGTAGTCGACGGCGACACCGTCCGCGTCGGTGCCCGAGTAGGCGGTGCACCGGCGCAGCAGGTCCTGCACCGCGGAGAAGGCCTGGGCCGCACCGTTGTCCGGGTAGCTCGCGGCGTCGATGTCGACACTGGCGAAATCGGCGGTCGCGTAACCGGCCGCGCCGCGCGCGCTCGCTCCGGCGAACTGCTCGCCGACGGCGGCCAGCACCTTGGCGCATTCGGGCGGTTCGGTGCGGGACCGATCCTGCGGCGTCGCACCGTTACCGGGCGAGCCGTCGTCGAGACGGGTGTATCCGGGGGGCAGGTCGGCCACGGTCAGCAGCCTCGCCTGCAACTGCGCGGAATCGGTGATGGCGGGCGCCGTGATCGACGGCGGCGTCACCGCCGAAATCGGGTTCGAGGCCGAATCCGCATGCTGGGAGCCGCATCCGGCCGCACACAGCGCCGCACCCGTCAGCAGGGCGCCGGCTCGCGTCAGTCGCCCCATCGCACCTGCGTGCGGATGTTCTGCCGGAGCAGCACTTTGGTGCGCGGCTCGCGGTAGGAGAGGTGGCCGCCGATGTTCACCGAGCCCGAAACCGGCAGCGGCAGACCGAGATCCACGGTGATGGTGCCGGTTCCGTGCATCAGGTAGTCGACGATGTCGAGCGAACCGGTGTTGTTGGGCAGCTGCCAGGCGTCGGACTGCGGGGTCTGGGTGATGTCGAGGGCGATCGTGAGCAGGTTCCCCTCGCGCTGGGTGAGCGTCGCCGTGGTCACCTGGTCGACCTCGTTGGGTTGCACATCGTTGGACACCTGCTGGCGCACCGTCCACACCGCGCCCACGCCGACCGGGTCGGGCGGGAACGCTATGGAGCGGTACACCGTCTGGTAGAAGGTCCGCTCCAGGGCCGCGCGGGCGGCGTCGTCGGTGGTGGGCGCGGTTTCCAGCCGGAGCCGGGTGATGGCGCCCTCCGCGTTGATGTCGAACCCGGCGTGCGAGCCGTCGGCCGACTGCAACTCCTGCGCCAGCGACGGATCCGGGGAGGTGACGGCGCCCAGCGTCAGATCCACGCCCTTGCGGCTGGTCTGCGCCGTGAGCGGGATGGTGACCGCGGGCGGCGAGAAGTCGCGCACCGCCTGGCCGTTGATCTGCTGCTCGATGTGATGGTCGGTGCGCAGCGTCACCTGCTGGGAGGTACCGATCTCGTAGCCGGGCCGCAGCAGCGAGCGCGGTTCGGCGCCGGGATCGACCACCGAGGTCACCGTCGCGGAGATCGGCACGGTGACCTCCTTGCCGAGTCCGGTCGGCTCCACATCGGGGTCGGCCGTGGACTCCGTGCTGTCGCTGCAACCGACACCCAGTGCCGACAGTGCGACCGACAGCACCACCAGCAGCACGCCCGACCGGACGGACCGGGCGGTCGAGGGGGGAGAAGACAACACCGTCACGCCGAACAGAGTACGACCGGTTCCTGAAAATCAGCTGGGACCGGACCGGTGGCCGGACCCGGTGCACCCGGCGACCGACGAGGCCGCTATTCCTATAGGGGATGATGTCAGCTGTGAATACCGACCGGCCGAGCGATCAACACCCCGACGAGCACGACGAGTCGCCCCGGGACGTGGCCGCCACCGCGGTCCCCGCGCCTGCCCGCCGCCTGCCCGCGCTGCTGCTGGTCGCCGCCGTGATCTTCGCGCTCGATCTCGGCACCAAGGCGCTGGTGGTGGCGAAGATGACGCCGGGTGAGCCGATTTCGGTCATCGGCGAGGTGGTCCGGCTGACCCTGGTGCGCAACGCGGGGGCCGCGTTCTCGATGGCTACCGGCATGACGTGGCTGCTGACGCTGGTCGCGGCGGGCGTCGTGATCGGCGTGATCCGCATCGGGCGGTCGCTGCGCTCGCTGGGCTGGACGATCGGGCTGGGACTGGTGCTCGGCGGCGCCTTCGGCAATCTGGTCGACCGGTTGTTCCGCGCGCCCGGTCCGCTGCAGGGGCACGTCGTGGATTTCATCTCCGTCACCAAGTGGTGGCCGGTGTTCAACGTGGCCGACTCGGCGATCGTGTGCGGTGCGATCCTGCTGGTGGCGCTGACGCTGTTCGGTTTCGAACCCGACGGCACCCGCGCCCGGCACTCGGACGGCAAGGCCGAGTCGACGACGGGGGAGCAGGCATGAGGGAGACCCGGGCCATGCCGGTGCCCGACGGGCTCGACGGCCTGCGCGTGGACGCCGGATTGTCGCGCCTGCTGGGCTTGTCGCGCACGGCCGTCGCCTCGCTCGCCGAGGACGGGGCGGTGCAGATCGACGGTGTGCCGGCGGGCAAATCGGATCGGCTGGTCGGCGGGACTTGGCTGGAGGTCGAGTTCCCCGAGCCGAAGCGCGAACTGCGGGTGGAGGCGACGCCGGTCGAGGGGATGAAGATCCTCTACGCCGACGACGACATCGTGGCGGTCGACAAACCGGTCGGGGTGGCCGCCCACACCGGCGTCGGCTGGTCCGGGCCGACCGTGGTGGGCGGGCTGGCCGCGATGGGCTACCGCATCTCCACCTCGGGTGCGCACGAGCGCCAGGGCATCGTGCACCGGCTCGACGTCGGCACCTCCGGGGTGATGGTGGTGGCGCAGTCCGAGCACGCGTACACGGTGCTCAAGCGGGCGTTCAAACAACGCACGGTCGACAAGCGGTATCACGCACTGGTGCAAGGACATCCGGATCCGTCCAGCGGCACCATCGACGCGCCGATCGGGCGGGCCCGCGGCAACGAGTGGAAGTTCGCGGTGACCGCGGACGGCCGCCCGAGCGTCACCCACTACGACACCGTGGAGGCGTTCCAGGCGGCGAGTCTGCTCGACATCCACCTGGAAACCGGTCGCACACACCAGATCCGGGTGCACTTCTCGGCGATCCGCCACCCCTGCTGCGGCGACCTGACCTACGGTGCCGACCCGCGGCTGGCGGAGCGGCTGGGACTGGAACGGCAGTGGCTGCATGCCCGCGCGCTGAGCTTCGCGCATCCCGCCGACGGCCGGTGGATCGAGATCACCAGCGAGTATCCCGCGGATCTGGAGCACGCCCTCGGCGTCCTGCGCAATGCGTAACAGCCTGCGCCGGACCGCGATAGCCGGTGCGGTGGTCGCCGCCGTCGTGCTGATCGTGGCGCTCGGCTGGGCGATTCCGCCCCGCGCCGCGATCGTGTCCACCGATCGCCTGGGGCCGGAGACGGACGAGCGGGTCGCCGATTACCTTGCGCGAGCGAGGGATTCGCTGACCGGCGCCGACACGGCCGAGCGCTGGGCGCTGGCGTCGTTCGACACCGGCACGGCCGCCGGACGGTTGCCGGAACAGGCTGCGGGACTGCGGATTTCGCAAGTCTTGTACCACGTCCCCCTAAATCGGGTGTACACGCCGGTGACCGCTGTCCCCGTCCCCGCCGGTGACGCCGCGGCGATCGGGTCGATCCGGGCCGCCGCGGGCGCGATGGACTACGCCCAACCCGCCGACGAGCGCGCCGCCCGCACCGCCGCCGTGGTGGCCGCCCGCCTCCACGCGGACTGTCCCTGCGCAGTCGGCGTAGTCGTCCGAGGTCGGCTCACCCAACTCCGAGACCTCGCCTCCCACACCGGAATCCGAGCCGTCGAGGCCCTACCCCCGGACGCCGCCGCAGGCGCCTTCGCGGTAGTCCCCCTGCTACCCGAACAACTCGACACCATCACCCCAGGCCCGGACGACGGCCCGGTTCCTGATCGGTAGGCTCACCGCGCGCTATAGGTCATGCGACCAGCTGTCACGCCGACATTTTCCACTCATTCCGCCGCGTCCCCTGTCGTCATTCCGCCGTGTTCTCCTGTCATCTCGCCGTGTTCTCCTGTCATCTCGCCGTGTTCTACAGTCATAAAGCCGTGTTCTCCAGTAATATAGCCGTGTTAAACAGTAAAAAACCCCATTTAAAAATTAAAAAAACCCCTGTT